>JAZTYM010000024.1:0-50517 GCA_045637025.1 Akkermansia sp.
CCAGCGCAGCCCCTCAGACAGGCAGCAGACTCCCCTTCACCTTACGCCCTGTGCTCGAGCCGCAGCAGCGTCAGCTCAACCTGCCCACGCAAAGCCACGCTGAGTCCAAACCCAAGGAAACGCCACTCCCCGCAAGCTCGCCACAGACCGACCAGCCCCAGCAAGAAGCCCCCGCGGGCAACCACCCGCAATTCCGCCACATCGGCACCTTCCGAGAGAGCTACGCCATCTTTGAAAACAAGGAAAGCTTGGTACTTCTTTCCCCTCGAGCGGCGCGCGAACGCATCATCTTCGAGCGCTTGATGGAGAGCAACAAACGCCCCATTCTAGCACAGCGACTGCTCACCCCTGAGCTCATGGAGTTTGATGTGCGCGAGCTGGGCTGCGTGTTGGAAGTCAAGCCCCTGCTGGAGCAAGCAGGTTTCCGCATCGAGCAATTTGGGCGCAACACGATGCGTATCGAAGCCGTGCCCGCCATGCTGCCTATGGCTCGCGTGTCCAGTTTCCTGCAAGAGCTCATTCAACTGTACTCCTGCGGCGAGCAAAAAACACGCCGCGCGCGCAGCCCGTTTGAGCCATTCGCCTGCCAACTAGCCCGGCAATACGCCCAGCAAGAAGACATGCAACCTTGGTTGCGCTCCGCCTCCGCGCTCATCACCGATTTGATGCGCTGCGAAATCCCTTATTGCACCCCTGCTGGCAAACCCACGCTGCTCCCCTTCACCGCCAACGAAATTAACCGCAAATTCCAAGCACAATGACAATCTTTTTGCGGGGTATGTCTTGAAATGACGTTTCACTCCATGCAATCTTAGCTTAGAATAAGCAAAATTACTTTTTCTGCACATGCCGGAGCCCAAAAACAACAAACCGAACGGTATTCCCCCAATGCAACCTTCCAACCAACAACCCAATTGGGGGTTGTGGATTCTGATGGCGGTCATCGCAGGCATTCTCTTGCTGGCATTCATGTTCGACGGCAGCATGGGAGGCTCTGCTCGCTCCATCAAGCTCGATGAGTTTCAGAAAGACTACCGAAATGGTCTCATTGTGCTGACCCAATCTCGCGAATACCCCATCGAAGTGGTGACCAGCAGCGGCGGCAGCCAAGGCACCATCACCGCCTACAAATACCGCGTGGCGCCCAAGTATGACATTGGGAAGTTTTACATGCCTTTCACCAGCAGCGAGGAGATTAAGGCTCTCTGCAACCGCTACGGCATCACCGCTACGCAGGTAGACGCCCCCACCCCTGCCCCCGACGCCGCTGATCGTGTGTGGTCTACAGATGATTTCCGCAAGCTGGGCGAAGAAGGCCGCATCATCCTCAAAGACAGCCCAACCATCTATGAAAATAATGGTCAGGGAGTCATCATCGGTTCCTACCGCAAAAACCCCACCGGTACCATCAACCGCAAGGATGTTGAGCTGGTGGTGGTAGAGTTCAGCCCCGCGTTCCAAGGCGAAAAAGTGCGAGATTTACTGGGCAACCATGCCATTTACAAGGTGGAGGACAACACGTGGGAGCTCATCCTCATCAACTGCTTGCCCGTCATCCTCATCTTGGTGATAATGATTTTGTTCTTCCGCGCTCAAAGCGGAGGTCCCAGCGGCGCCATGAAGTTTGCGCGCAGCCGTGCTCGCTTGCTCGATCCCAGCAGCAACAACATCACATTCAAGGATGTTGCTGGCATCTCTGAAGCCAAGGAAGAAGTGTGGGAAATTGTGGAGTTCTTGCGCAATCCCCAGAAGTTCCGCAACCTGGGCGGCACCATCCCCAAGGGCGTGCTGATGGTTGGCCCGCCAGGCACTGGCAAAACCTTGCTTGCCAAAGCCATTGCAGGTGAGGCTGATGTACCCTTCTACACCATCTCTGGTTCGGACTTCGTGGAAATGTTCGTCGGCGTGGGTGCTAGCCGCGTGCGTGATATGTTTGCCGAAGCCAAGAAGCATTCTCCCTGCCTCATTTTCATCGACGAAATCGATGCAGTGGGTCGCCACCGTGGTCACGGCGTAGGCGGTGGGCACGATGAGCGCGAACAAACGCTCAACGCCTTGCTCGTGGAGATGGATGGTTTCGCAGCCAACGAAAACGTGATTGTGATTGCGGCGACCAACCGTGTAGACGTGCTCGACCCCGCGTTGTTGCGCCCAGGACGCTTTGACCGCCAAGTAGTTGTCAACCTGCCCGATGCCGCCGGCCGTGAGCAGATTCTGCGTGTCCACGTCCGCAAGATTAAGCTTGCTCCCGAAGTAGACTTGAGCCCGATTGCCCGTGCTACGACAGGCTTCTCAGGCGCCGAGCTTGCTAATCTGGTAAACGAAGCTGCCCTGATTGCGGCACGCAAGAACGCCGCCTCTGTCAGCCAGCAGGATTTGGAAGAGGCCCGCGAGAAGGTGCGCTGGGGTCGCGAGCGCCGCTCCTTGGAAATCTCTGACCGCGAGAAATACATGACCGCCGTGCACGAAGCAGGCCATGCGCTCTGCCTCCTCAAGACAGATTTGTCTAAGACCCTGCCCCTGCACAAAGTCACCATCATCCCCCGTGGTCCGGCTCTCGGTGTCACCATGATGCTGCCAGATGAAGACAAGCACAGTGAATATAAGAAAGAGTTGCTGGACTACATCGTCATGGGCATGGGTGGTCGCTGCGCTGAGGAGGTCGTCTTCAACGACATCTCTGGCGGTGCCCGTGGCGACATCCAACAAGCTACAGCCATTGCACGCAAGATGGTCTGCGTCTACGGCATGAGCGAAAAACTTGGCCCCGTGGAATATGGCTCTAGCCATGGTGAGGTGTTCCTTGCCCGAGACTTGACCCAAACCACGCGCAATTTCTCTGAACACACCGCACAAATCATTGACGAAGAGATACGCCGCATCGTCGAGGAGAATTATACCCGCGCGTTGAACATCCTGCGCGACAACAAGGAGCGCCTTTTGCTCGTGGCTGACAAGCTCATGGAGTTTGAAACCCTGAGTGGCGAGCAAATTGCTGAGCTCGTCGACAAGGGCGAGATGAGCACGCCCCCTGTGCGCGAATTGCCCCCCGCGATTCCGCCCGCAGAAGATGCGCCTACAGATTTGCAAACACCCGACGACGAGCCCCCCGCACCGGAGACTCAGGAGGATGAGCAACAGACAAATCCCAACCCTTTCCTTTAATCTAGATTCACAACTTACCTATCTCCCACTATGACCAACCAGGAACTCGCAATCGCCTGCGCCAAAGCAGCAGATGATGCCAAAGCTACCGACATCGCCATCTACGATTTGCGCGGCACATCATCCATCACCGATTTCGCCATCGTGTGCACAGCTACCTCTGCCCCGCACCTCAAAGCCATCCTGAGCAACGTGGATAAGGACTTGTTCGAGAAGTACGGGATGAACCCCGTCTATGCCGAGCGCACCCCCAACGCGCTGTGGTGCGTGCTGGACTACATCGACGTGATGCTGCACGTCATGGCTGAAGAAGTGCGCGATTTCTACGGGCTGGAAAGCTTCTGGAAACCTGAGAACCGCATGGACTGGACGCCAGGCGAATAATTAAGGAATTATTTTTCTTCCACCTTTACAACGTAGAGTCCTCCGTACGAATCAACGACGGAGAGCTCTACTTTTTTACCCAGCTCAATAGCAGCCCATTTTTCAAGATGTGGGATTATCTCCTTGTTTCGTTTGCGGACAACGAGACGTGTGCGTGGGTGCATGAACGCAGCGTCGAGGGTCGTGAACCCGCAACGCCGCAAAGCAGAGGCATATGCAGGGGAATAATAAACCCAACCATCTGCGATGGGGATGACATTCGACTGGCTCATCCAGCGGTATGAACAGCCCCAAAAACCACTAGGGTAAATCTCGTTGGCTTGCTGCACAGTGGTCAAATATAAGGTATCCGGATGCGCAGCAAAGTAGGGCCCACCATTGGCGGCATCCATCAGCTCAGGCCAATGGCGCTTGGTAAACAATGCTGCCAACAGGGCCACACACACACTCACCGCACAGGTAAGCTTGTGTGCAGCAAAAGCATGATTTTTCGGGGGCAATCCCAGCATCCAAATGGCGGCGCCATATAAAAAAGGATCCACCACTCGCCCCACCATGCGATGGAAGAAGAACAGAGCGCCCAAGTAGCACGCCAGCGCCCCCCACATGCGCAAAGCTGCACCCATGGTGCAACGCTGAGCCCCCAACAGCCATAAAAAGCAGGCCGCCATGAGTGGAATCCATGGCTCTATCGCACGATAAAAAGTCTTATCTCCCTTCAGGCAGGCACCCCACGGGTCTTCCAAAAAGCCAAATCGAGCCAAAAGTGAGCTCCCCCAGAGGCCCCTGCGAGCCTCTCGGTGAATGGCTAATGCCTCCTTCATTGTTTCTTCATGACTCAGCGAGGGAGAATAGATGAAGGATTTGAATGAGGCAAACGAATGCGGATGTATTCCTTTAGCCTCTAAGGCATTCGTCTTGTCTACTCCAGAATTGTCAGGAGAATCGACGATAGGAACACGGATATCCAAGTTGCATCTTCTCGCCGTTTCCCACTCTGGGTGGGCAGAATATGCCAGCACATTGGCAAGGGCCAACACCCCAATGAAAAGCCCTATGCCTGAGCACGCTATCAGGATTTTCTTGTGGCGCCTGTGCCGCCACAACGAAACACACGCCACGAAAAACGCAGGGACCAACGCCGAGCCTCTGAGCGCATATGCCCCAATCAACAACAATGCGCCCACCAACACACGCATACGCCACGCACCATTTTCCTCTGCGGAGCCAAGAATCAACGCGCCGCACACGCCACTCCACACAGCTACGTGGGTGTACGACATGTTCTTCATGCACATGAAATTGATGGACAGCATCAACAAGCAAGAAGCCAACGCAAAGGCCTTCTGGTAGCGGCCTTCTGGCTTCCCGCCCTTCATCTGTGTGGCCAACACAAAGAAATTGGCACTACAGCATGCAAGAAACGAAAGCACATACAAGAACAACAAATAAACATTGACCGATGGTAAAATGATGGACAACTGGGCAATACACCAGCCCAGCACAAAATTGGGATAGACTGCATACCCAAGAGGGCCATCGACATCGCCCCCATTGAGCAGCATGAAGTACATCTGCACTTCATCATTGTGGAACTGTGGCCCACCTTGCAGCAAGGCAAGAATAGAGGCCATAAAAGCGAGGGCGATTGCTGAGCAAGCACGCCTTCTTATGATAAAATCTACCCATTTATTCATATCTTCTGCTCCGCTTGATAACGGGCCAAGGACTCATCCAAAATGACACAGGCTTTGTCTGCGTCGAAAAACTCTCCCACCTCGGTCTTTTTATTCTGGAGCGTTTTGTAGGTACGGAAAAAGTTTTGGATTTCTTCCAAATAATGCGGGGGCAAATCCTGCAATGAGGTCACATGGTCATAGCGCGGATCGCCTACGTTCACCGCAAGGATTTTCACATCGGGTTCGCCGCAATCAATCATATCCATTCCGCCGATGATACGGCAATCCACATAGCATCCAGGGAAAGTCGGAGCCGACGTAAACACGAGAATATCCAGAGGGTCGCCATCTAAATAGCGAGTGTGCTCCACAAACCCATATTCTGCAGGATAGTACACAGAGGAGTAGAGCACACGGTCCAATTTGATATGCCCCGTTTCCAAATCCACCTCATACTTATTGCGACTCCCCATGGGAATCTCGATGCGTGCTTCCACTACTCTCATGGCTGCAATCTTACCAGCCATCCTGTTTGGCGTCAAGAAACAATGTGTAGCAAAAAGCAAGCACCCGCAGATTCCTTGCGGAACTGCGGGTGCTAGATGATCTCGTGTAGGTGTTACTTCTTCGTCATCTCGATGAAGCCAGAGCAGCCCATCCAGCCATCTCGGCATTCAGCGGTGAGCCACACCTCCACCTTGGCACCAGCCGGTGTACCATTGGGCACCAGCAGCTCCACGCTCTTGGTGTCTTGCTGAGGATCAATAGCAGCCTTGCTCACCACCTGCCCGTTCACAGCGAGACGGAAGTTGCGGCTAATCAGCTTGCCACCATCCATTTGCTTCAGCGTAAACTGGTATGTACCAGGAGACGTGACAGATGCACTCACATCTACATGCCAATCTTTCTCAAAGCCCAGCGTCTGTTCCCCCGTGTCGAAATAGCCACGAGTGATGACATTCACCGTCTTCGGGTCCCAATAGTGGTAGAACTTGGCAGCACCTTTGCCATATTCACTAGCTGGGTCCACATCCACAATCTGCTTCAAGGTTGCCAGCATGGCAGAGCGGTCTTTCTTGGTCGAGTTTTCCATTTGCAAACGCTGCACATAGTACAACCCAGCCAACCACTGTTGGAGACGCTCGCCTTTCAGCTTCTTATTTTTGAGAGCCTTGCGCATGAAGGCTTCGGCTGCAGCAAAGTCGCGTTCTTTCCCCTGCAACTTGCCATCAGGGCCACCCTTGAGGATGATATTCATCTCGGCATACATATCGAGATGCTCCATGCCGAACAAAGCACGGTATCCAGTCGAATCCTGGGGGTCTTCCTTGTTGATGATTTTGCGCAAATCATAACAATGCAAAGCATCCGATACACGCAAAAGCTCCAGAGCCTGACCAGCAGCAGATGCGGCATCCACCCCCTTGGTACTGCGAGCCTTGGCAGAAAGCTCCATGAACTTGGCAGCTTGAGGAATGATGCTGAGCACCTGTTTTTTCAAGGTGGCAGTATCGCGAGTAACGGCCGGGGGGAATGTGGCCATGAACGCCCCATCGGGGGCCAGAAGCACCGCCGTAGGAAGGTTGTAGCGCTCCAACGGCAGGGTCTTTTTGCGGAGTTCACCGTCCAAACCCGTTTTTTCATCATACTGGCCAAAGACGACTGGCATATCGCTGCAGGCGGACAGCTTTGCCCAATCTTGGCACAGAGACTCCACCTGTGGCACCCAATCCGAGCCATACCAGAGAATGAGCGCCGGTTTACCCTCGGCTTTGGCCTGTTGTTTGGTTGCAGGCACATCCGGGAAAGGCACAGTAGCGCTCATCCCAGGCACGGCTGCAGCCAAGAGGAAAGAAAGAGTCAAAAGAGATGTTTTCATGGTGTGATGCATTGAAAATTATTTAGTGTAAACAACGAAGTGAGAAAGGTGAGCAAACTGTGGTGCATCACCATTATCAAACTCGACCTTCACCCATTTACCATGGGTTCCAGCAGGGAACTTGACACACCACTCCTTGGGCATGTCCTTGATACTTTCTTTCTTCATCCATGTGGCACCATCGGCACTGGTGTAGACCGTGGCACCCTTCATGCGGCTTTCGTTGCCATCGCTCTTGCGAATGATGCAGCCAGACAATTCGCCAGCCTTTTCAATCTCAACAATGAAATGGGGTGCTTTCTCCTTATCCGAATGGCATTTGCCACCATCGAGTGTCATCAGCGCGGCATGAGATGCAGCCGGATCCCACTGGCAAGAAGAAGATGCGCGGAACAGAGCAGCCTTGGCAGGAGCTCCGCCCGGGGTGGCTGCCAGTTTCAGCTTACCAGCGGGGGCGATGGGTCCTGTAGCCTTCAACGCTGCTGCAACCAATGCCTTGAACGCAGGAGCCGAGCGTGCTTGCTCTGCCGCCACGATAGCCTTGGCATAGGCCTCCTGCATCTTCTTAACCTTGTCCTTGTCTGCGCCTGCGGCAGAGGGAGCGGAATCCGCTGCCTTGGCAAAGGCCTTGCCAAACACTTCTGCCTTGCCGCCTTGCACAAAGGTTTTGACCGCCCATTCCAGCACCTGACCAAAGGTCGTGCCATCACCAGCATTGACATGTGCACTCAAAGCCATCGCGAGATAGGCTTCGCGCGACGCATCGTTGCCCAAGGTGGCAAATTGAGCGCTCAGCAGTTCTCCACAGGTTGTGGCCCATGAGCTTTGCGTATCTGCAATCATGGCGTGCATCTTGCCATACACCTGCAGCTTCTGCTTATCAGTCATGCGGGCCATCACAGGAGCCAAATCCTCTGCCATCGCGACAGACGCAAACCCATTCCCCGTGTAGAGGGGTATCGCCCCCATCAAGTAACGGAAACAGGCATTGGGTTCAAGGCCACCAGCAAGCATGAGGCGGTGTAACTCTTTGCGGAAGAAGGGATGCAGCGGCGAGAGTTCCAAGGCCGTACGCCACATAGCCGCAGCGGCAGCGGGTTTACCCACAGCCTCCAGCGCGCGGGCACACATGCTCATCTTGTAGGCCTCTTCGACCTTGGAATCTTGCCCATACACCGTTTCCATGAGCAGGTACCCCGTGGGATAGCGACCAATGAAAATATAGTTCTGACCACCACCATCAGGCCCGCCGAAACCGCCTACCCACTTACCGCGTTCGGGGCGCACGCCATACGCACAGTGCCCAGGCTGCCCCACCGTGAAGGCTGGTATGCCATGAGCCATGGCGGCGACAGCACCGAGGTGCGACATGGCGCCGCAAACACCACCGTTGCGGTGGGTTGTCTCGCCCACACTTTCCATTGAATACGGCAAGTTGTACAAACCACCCTGCACCGAATCACCAAAACGGGAGGTACCCGTGTAAATAGCGGACCAGCATGCCTGCCCATATTGATCCCACGGGATATTGATATTTTCCGCAGCGTAAGCATAGGAGCCATCATCCCAATCCTGATAGGGGATACCCACCACAAAGCGCAGCTCCCATGGCTTCAGGTTCTTGTAATTGGGATGCATGAGTCCCTTGGCCTCTTGACCTTGGAAGAAATGATAACGCCACACAGGATTGTAGCGAGCCGGGTCCTTCTTGAGAATCGGGGGATTGGGCGCAGTCTCGCCACCACCCCATACAGAAGCCAGAGCTACTGCCAAGGCCTTATTCTTCACAGCCCCCTTTTCTGATTTCCAAATGCGGTAGAGCACGTCGATACCGATGGAGGTCTGATAAGGTACCAAGCCACAGCCCAAGTACAATTCTTGCCATGCGGTGTCCTTGGCAAACGCAGCCAAGAAGGCACGCTTATCAGCATCGGCAGCATAGATGTTCATCACGTCTGCACCCGTCACACGAATCAACTCCAGCAAAGTTGCAAGGCGCAAGCTTTCTGTATCGACGGGGGATATAGAGCGGTCTTTCAAAAGCTCCACCAAAGACGCGTATGCCGCCTTGTAGTCCCCCTGCTCTATAGCTTGCTCGTAGCTCAAAGACCGCGTAGACACGGTCTTATCCGAACCGACACCCGCAGCCTCTACTGGCGGAACAACCGTCAGCAGACCAAGCGAAAGTGTCCCAATCGCTAAAATGCCTGTTTTCATAGACGTTTACATTCTATACGCCTCCTGCGATATGTTGTCAAGCATGAAAGAGGCGAATTTCTTGCGAGAGCTCTCAAAAAAGCATCTGATTCATTATCAAAAGCTCATCGGCGCAGGGCACGACAAACGCGTATGAACCAGCCTTTGCATTGGCGAGCCAAACCATAGTAGCAGCTCCGCAGGGGAGAATTAAGCCTGTGCCAAGCCTCCTGCAACTCGGCAGGCCAAGGCTCATCGCACCGCAAAAGGTGCAGATTTTGCCTATGATTAAGGGAATTCTCATAGACACCGCTCAATTTACCGTAGTCATTGTCCAGCATATAGACAACCCGACCAGTGTGCATGGACATGATAGCCACATGCAGGCGGTCTGTGACTACCACATCGGGATACGAGGTAATATCAGCCATGAAGCGCATCAAATGCGCACCACAGGCGGTCTCTTGGCAACTGCCATTCCATAGGGCAGATAAATCGAACGACCACTCAGATGCTGCCGCTACAGACTTCTCCTTGTCTGTGCGCAGCATGAATGCAACTTTGCGACCCGTAGAGGGAGCCACGACCGTTGCACGGCGCACATGAAGCCACACACGGCGCATACCGCGGCCGCTCATGATTGCATACTGCTGAGCAGCCTCCTCACCATCGATGGCTTGGGGGGCGCGCAAAGTATCAAGGCTCGGTAGTTGTGCCACCTTCAGGGAGAGCCCCACATCATGACCCAATAAAAACTTAGCTTGCGAGTTCAAAGCTCGACAATAAGCATACGTCTTCCATTCGCGGCAAAACACCGTATGCCTTGCATCAAGAGCTTTCACAAAATCATCTATTTCATTGATACTATGAGGCATGATGACACATCGGCGCACAGCTGGGCGCACAAGGTGCTCCAAAATGCGGTCCACCCCACCCCAGTGCGGCACAAAGCGACCACCACCGCCATACACCAAGACATACGATTCTTCCTGCGGAGGATTCTCGGGGTCATACGGACGCCAAACAACTCCGTATTCGCGAAACAACTGCCGCGCAGCCTCTGCCAATAAATAATCCCCGAGATTGCCATTATTGGGCCAGAAGTAAAACTCCCCCAACTCGCGCAAGTACTGAACCATGGGTATAGCATCGATGGGTGCGTCGCTCGGCGTAGGCTGCAACTCTGCTCTCATAAGGTATGGGAAAATGGTGGGATGAAAAACGAGCTTGATGAGAAATCATGGGTGAGATGAACTCTCTCTCTCCACAGATTCAATGGGGTAATGCTTCTTAAAATAATCAGCACATTTCGCATTATCCCAATCCTTGGGGTTATCATTCAGATTGTACAAATACAGCATCGACCACAACGGGCCTTGGTGTGCTCCATACCCTCTAAAACTGCGATAAGCAGGAGTCCCGTAGAAAGGTGCATCCGGGACGCTTCGTTCGGGTAGCGGGGACTTGGGGAGAATAATCTGCTTGCGACCAGCAGCACTTTGAGCCGCAACAGCTTCATCTACCGCCCAATCGCACGTCTTGTAGGTGGCTGCCTCGCCTATATCAGGGACGTATACAAACAGCGCATACCCAAAAAGCAAACCGCTCAGCACATACTTGCACACTCGCGGTACTGGCACGCTGCAATACAAATAGGCACACGCGCAAATCACCACGACAGAGGGCGGAATATAGGAGGAAAAATTCGGCAAACTACCAGCCGTATAAGCAACAGCCATTTCAAGCGACACGAGCAGCAAAAAGGCCGCAACCGCCATGTGCTTCCACTGCCGTTTGCAGGCCGCCCATATGAGCAACGCTGCAAGAAGCATGAGAGGCACGGCTGCCACATCTGAATACATGACCAACCCATACGGAACAAATAAAACTCGCCAGTAGACAGGCACATCAACCAAGTTGGCGGCTGCAGATGAGCCGCTCAAGGCATAGACCTTTTCCCAATTCAAGTTAAACACAAAATCGCTAATGATTGCGGCAGAGGCGTTAGCGAGAGGTGTCGTCGAGAGAGCTGCGCGCGCAGCGAATGAGCCAGAGGAAAACAGCATATAACACCCCGAGAAAACGCCCAAAAGACACGCTATTTGAAAGAGCGTTATCTTGCGTTTGCGCGCATAGAACCAAAGCAACATCAAGGGGGAAAGCATCATAAGCATTTGCGATTGCGTTTCGTTGCCCCAACCGCAATACATGCCCAGAATATAAGCGCCCACTAATTTCCACGCCGAGTGTACCTCTTTCAGGGGACCAAACATGAGTGCCGCCAACAAGACACAGGGAACAGAGGTCCATGTATAAGTCACATTCACCCAATATGATGTATAATATAGTGGGGAGATGAAAAGAAAACACGAGGCGATTAAAAGATAAAAATCAGGAGAAATGGAACGGCTCCCCCCCACAAACGACTTAGCAAAATACCACACCGCAAAGGGCGCAGCCGCCACAATCGCAGGGGTGATGAGCCAATCTTGCCACCCAGAACGAGCAAGACCACTCATCATACCTATCAGCTCAGGCAAACGCCCATTCAAATTGAAGTGCTGTGTAGCGGCCGCATGCATGCGCTCCACAAATGATTCTAGGCCTAGTTCCATGAGAGCCCACTCATCCCCTGAAGGCCATGAATAATACGAAACCAAAGCTACCAAGGAGTATACAATCGCTACACATAAGAAAAGCCCACACCATTGCAATCGCAATCCACTTGCACTTGACATAAATTCGGTTGAGGAACTCCGTATAAGCGAAAAACCAAAGGTAAGTGTGCATTTTCTCTTCCAGCATATTAAAGAAAACAGAAAAATGCTAACCATCACGGCAAGCGCCAGTTTAGCACACAAGAAAAAGAGAGCCATAGCGTCAACCGGGCATTACTTATGATTTTTTTTAAGAAAACAGAAGAAAGCTGCTCTCAACTTTTGGGAGGTGCGACTGTATCCCAATGTATGAACCAGCTTTTTGAATGAACTATATTCCTCGTTGGCGTCCTTCAGCTTGCAGGAGAAGAATTCTTTCACATTGGGCTTCAGCCACTCAGAACCATCTTGGCACTTACGATTGCGCAGCTGTGCGTAGGTGATGGTATCAAGCTCAGGAATGCACCCTAGGGTCAAGAACGAATGTCCATTATAGCAATGTGGCATCGTGCACTGGTAGCCCACTGGTGTAAAGTTGATGGGGGTCTCGGGGTCATCAAAAATCTGCTGGGGTTTGAATCCCCAGTAGCACTGAGTCATGATACCTGTGCCCAGATTGAGATAGAATGACCAATCACCAGCATAGCAGAACTCCTTGCGTTTGACCCCGAAAATCGTCTTTTTGAAATTGAGCATTTCCGAATCGAATGTACTCCAAGTCTTGTAAAATTCTTCCTCGCTCAGCTTGGTTAAGATGGGCTTATCTTCCTCAGGCGCAACATCATCTCGAGCAATCGTCACTTGGCACAACGCTCCCAGCTCATCAATAGCACGCTGTTTGATTTCATCAATCAGGGGGATGGACTCATCATTGGGAGTCAACTCCAAGGTAAATGAGCATCCCGCATCTCTCATTCGGCGGATATTGCCAAAGAACAAATCAAAAAGATTCTTCTTTTTCAGTTCAATATAGTGGTACGAGAACTTGAAGTACAAGCGAGAAAGGAGCTCTGCGGGGAATTGCAAAAGCTCATCAAAGCGCTTGCTGACCGTGGCATTTGTGACGATGGAAACATAGTGTCCATTTTCCAAGAGCACGCGGATATACTGCGTGATTTGCGGGTGCAGCAAGGTTTCTCCACCAGCGCACATATTGATTAGGCAAGTGCCACCCAAGCGCTCTTGGCTGAGTGCTTTTTTCACCACATCGGGAGAATATTTGAACTGGGGCAACTTATTGCGGAACAATCCCAAATGAAAAATGTAGCAATAATGGCAATGCAGCGTGCAGGTCGTCACAGGCACGTATATTTCAATGTAGCGTTTTAACTGGGGAGCCATGCTTAGGATGATTTTTTATGGATGAAAGATAAGAACATCTGTCTTTCTGTCTTGTTCGCATACAAGCAGAAGATGATGAGCGCGTAGAATGCTGTAAAAACACCTATTTTAGAGAAGAAAGTGAGCCAATTATCTGCGGGAACCCAGTGATTCAGTCCCCAAGCAAACACGAGCAACAGAGGCGTCCACAACCATGCCCGCTGCAGGGTCTCTTTGAAGAAACGGTATATCTCCAGCTTCATGCGGCGCCAATAATACCAGTTCATGTACAACCCCTGCCCCAGAATAACCGAAATGCTGGTCCCAATGGCCAATCCCCTGCACCCCCAGTAAATGGAGAGAACATACCCCACAACAAGGGCAAATAAGCTGGACCAAAAGAGAACGACAACTCGATCCTTCATAACATTGCGCGCTTGTTGTAATTGCCAACCAAGTGCCTGCAAAAGCAAAAAGCCATAAGGAATCAAGATAACGACAGAGACGAACCAACAGTCATCCGTTCTATTCCCAAGTGTATCGCCAATCCAAAGGTGAAAAAACTCTCGGCCAAAACAAATGATGCCGAAAAAGAGGCAAGCCAACACAATCAACTGCGCACGGCCGACTCGTATCATCATATCCGTTTGCTCGGCATTGCTGGCACCATGCACCACCAGACCGACCACACGGGGTAAGAAAAAACCAGCAATACACCCAGAGGCGCTATAAAAATGCTGGAAAAGATGCATCCCGTATGAATAGACAGTGATTTCCTCCGCCCCTTGAGTCATACCAATGATGAATGTTCCCGAACCAGTATTCATGATGCTGATTACCTTATCCAAAAACATCCAAATCGAAAAAGCAAACAGGGAGCGACACAACGGACCATCCCAACCACTCCACGACATGCGAGCTTTGAGAACGGCAAAACAGTAATATATGTTCCATACTAAGCCCGCCACACCCGTCGATACCGCGAATATGGTCAACCCGACAGAACGCACACCATTGATTAGCAATACAACAACGCCGATGGTATTTAGGATGGATAAAATCAACCCCACGAGGCCAGGTGTTCGGAACTTTTGCCGAGAAGCAGCCACACCGCCCAACGCTCGGCCTGGGAACATCACCACCGCGTTAAAGAGCGTCAGCAAATACAAGATGCGGCAGATGCGTATTTCCTCTGCGTTAAACTTGGGGAAAATATCCGACAAAAAGGGGAATATGCAGATACCAGCTACCAGCACAAACGCACCCATGATGCTAAAGATGCACAAAATCATCCCCATGTGGTGAGCCTCCCCTTCTGCATCCCCCCGGGCTTGATACTCACTCAGAAACTTGGTGGTCGAGGCAGAAAGGCCAAAATCACACAATGCCAACCAACCAATAATGACCCCGGCGACCGTGTACACGCCGTATTCGCTGGGCCCCAAATGCGCCAAAATAAAAGGAGAAAGGAAGAAGCCCACCCCAAATCGAAGAATAAGGCTGATATAGCTCAGAAGAATTCCACTTTTGATTTGAGACATGAGATAAACGATTCTTCGGCCATTACCTTTTCGCCCCAGTCTTTCAGTACTCGAAAAGAGGGGGAATTACCACGCTACTATGGTAGTTTTCTGGCAGCCGAGAATCAAGCTTTTTATTTGTCAGTCAAGCAAAGTACGGGCAAAATTGGGTTGACCCCATGAATAGCACATGGTATAAGGTAGGCACACTTCTGTTGCGAGAATAAGAGACTTCAGGCAGAAGCAGATAGCATCTTTAGATTTTCCCATGAAAGACAAGCCAATACTAGCTGTCGTCATCCCCTGTTATTTTGAAGAAGAGGCATTGCCTGAGAGCGCAAAAGTCTTGGGCGAGCTGTTGCAGCAAATGATTGATGATGAGGAAATCGATGCCAAGAGCTACTGTTGTTTTGTGAATGATGGCAGCACAGACGAAACGTGGAATATCATCACAAACCTTTCTGAGCAATCGTCTTTGTTCCGCGGTATCAACTTGTCTCGTAACTACGGTCACCAAGCAGCCTTGCTCGCAGGCTTGTTTACAGCCAAGGCAGATGCCTATGTGAGCATTGATGCGGATTTGCAAGACGACCCGCAAAAAATTCGCGAGATGGTCAAGTTGTATCGCGAAGGCAATGACATCGTGTATGGCTGCCGAGGAGATAGAAGTTCCGATACATGGTTCAAGCGCTGCTCAGCAGAATTATTTTATAAATTGAGAAGCATGATGGGCTGCCCGACCATACCCAATCACGCAGATTACCGCTTGATGAGCGCCCGCGCGGTGCAAGAATTAAAAACATTCAGCGAAGTGAACTTGTACCTTCGCGGCATCATCCCCTCGATGGGCTTCCCCTCTGCCAAGGTGTACTATACACGCACGGCTCGCACGGCTGGAGAATCCAAGTACCCCTTCCACAAAATGATGAAGCTGGCGTGGAATGGAGTCGTCAATTTTTCGGAGGTACCCCTTCACCTGTGTCTCTGGTTGGGCGGGCTGGGCTTTGTATGCAGCATCATGTTCATTCTGTATGGACTCATTAGCTGGCACATGGGCATCACCATGTCAGGCTGGACCTCCACGATTTTGGTCATAAGCCTGTTTGGTAGCATGCAATTTATTTTCATGGGCATCATGGGCTTGTATATCGGAAAAATCTTCAAAGAGACCAAACGTAGGCCCCATTTCATCGTGCAAGATGATTTCAGCCAGTTAAAAGAAACGACTAAACAGACCTCCCCCAACGATTGAAGGCTCGCCCAAGCCGCAGGAAAAGAGGGAATCACCCACGCAGAACGCGCAGATAGGGCGGCATTTGAACTTGAAAGCACTAGGCAGTTGTGCTAGTGTAGTGGGAGTGAACAAACGCTGCATACTCGTGGCGGAAGACGATACGCCCATACGCATAGCCCTGGCAGACACGCTGCAAGGGGCTGGCTATGATGTGCTACCGGCAGCAGACGGGCAGCAGGCTTTGGAATTGCTGCTCAGCAAGTCCATTGATTTAGCGCTATTGGATGTGAACATGCCACACATCAATGGATTCAAGCTCTTGCGCATCATGGAAAAAGAGTGTCCGGGCATTCCTAGCATCATCCTGACGGCTCATGGCGAGGAGCAAGAACGCATCAAAGGGCTTGAGCTGGGGGCAGATGACTATGTGGTCAAGCCCTTCAGCATCGCGGAATTGATGGCGCGCATTTCAGCCGTATTGCGCCGTTCGGCCGGGCGCCCCCGCGCCGCAATCGAAGCCCTGCACTTTCCGGGCGGCGAGCTCAATCCCCACACCCGCAGCGTCAACCGCGAGGATGGCTGCACCATCCCCCTCAGCGAGCGTGAATACGAACTTTTCCGCTACTTTTTGGCACACCCCAACCGCATCATCCCCCAAGAGGAAATGCTCATCCGCATCTGGGGTAGCCAATCGCGCGCCAACCAAACCCGCGCTGTTGCCGTCACCCTAGCACGCCTGCGCGAGAAGATTGGCCCCGAGGCTGCCGCGCATTTTGAAAACATACGCGGCAGGGGCTACAAATGGAACTCACAATGAACAAGAAGCTCACCATCATCCTCATCATCTTCGCTCTGCTGACCCTCTCGGCCTCACTGTGGCAGGCACGAGAAGCTGCTCAATTAGAAGACAAATTGCTCAGCATCGACAAAAGCGCCCAAACAGCTCGCTTATTGCAACTTTCCCTGCCGCGCGTGCAAGCAGAAATGGAGCGGCTGCTGGCAGAAGAGCGCAACAAGCTGGGGGATATGGCGCCTGTGGGGCAAATCAACTACCCCATGCCTGGCGGCAGCAAGGCTGATTTTAACTGCGGTTTCTTTCTGATGACACCTGCGGGGCTACAAGTACCGATGGGAGAAGAAAGCTTTGGAGCAGCGTTGGATAGTGCCACGGCGGTGACAGATACCATGCGCCGCAAGGCAGACAACCCAAGCGCCCCAGTTTTTGACCCCAACGAAACTAGCCACTACGACCGCAGCACCCACCTTCCCGTCTTCGGGGTGTACCAAATCAAGGATACTGATTTTTCCAAACCCATGTACCAGACAGATCCCCCGGGACCATTTTTTGCATGGCACGCGGGGGAAAACTTGGTCTACATGCGCTCCGTTCCCACCACACATGGCAACGCAGCCGAGGGCTTTGTGATAGATGCCGCCAAACTTGCGGCGCGCTTGCTTCCCTTGGTCGAGCCAGAGTTGAAAGCGCCTGAAATAGACTTTGCCCGCAAGGGGGAAAGCGCCAATCTTGCCCCCCTGCCCCTCGTTCTGCGACCTGGCAACCAAATTGACCTGCCTGATACCAGCGCGCGTCGGCAGGCCTTGAGCAGCACCGTCACGGCGGCGTGGGTCACTTCTGCCCTGAGCATCGTCATCCTTTTCAGCCTCCTTGCATTCTACGCTCGCTTGGAGCGCCGCCGCAGTGATTTTGTGTCCGCAGTCACCCATGAGCTGCGCACGCCGCTCACCAGCTTCAATCTCTACACAGAAATGCTGCGCAACACCCAGCTCAGCCCTGAAAAGGTAGCCGAATACCATGAAACTCTTTACCAAGAAAGCCGCCGTCTGGGGCATTTGGTCGAAAACGTGCTATCTTTCTCGCGCCTGACGCGCGGGAAGGTCCGAGGGCGACAAGATTGCGCCCCCTGTGGCAAGCTTTTGCCGAGTTTGTTCGAGAAGGTAGGCGACCAGCTGCGCAAGGCTGGCTTCCAATTCACGCAGACGGTAGATTCGCGCACAGGGCTTCTTTCCCTGCGCACAGACTTGCTCTCGGTGGAACAAATCCTCACCAACTTGGCAGACAACGCCATCAAATACGCTGCGGGCAAGCAGGCTAGCGTCAGCATCCAAGCCATTCAAACCCACCGTCTATTGGCCATCCGCTTCACAGACAATGGGCCAGGTATCAACCAGAGCGCCCGCAAGCAGCTTTTCCAGCCCTTTTCGCGCTCTGCCAAAGCCGTCGCTGGCAGCAAACCCGGCATAGGCTTGGGGCTTGCGCTTTCTCGAGATTTGGCGCGCTCCATCGGTGGAGATTTGAAGCTGGAACGCAGCGATGATAGTGGCACCACCTTCTTACTCAGCCTGCCACTGGGAGAGTGATTTCACGCCCCAGCGCACGACAAGCCACGGATTTCTATCAATTTTCGCGTCGTAAAATTTGCAATCAAGCCAACTTTGTGGTAGAATGGGCGCGCGTCTACCACAAAGATGATTACGACAGATTTCTTAGTTATCGGTAGCGGGGTGGCTGGTCTTAGCTTCGCCCTGCGAGCAGCAGAACATGGCAAAGTCATCGTACTGTGCAAAAATGACCCACTTGTCTCCAGCTCGGCCAAAGCTCAGGGTGGCATTGCTGCCGTGATGGACAAGAATGATACCTTTGAAGAACACATTGCCGACACTCTGGATGCAGGCGCAGGACTTTGCGATGAAGCGGCTGTGCGCACCATCGTGACAGAGGCCCCCGAGGCTATCCGCGAACTCCTTGAATGGGGGGTAGACTTTGACACTCAGAAAGACGGCGAGTTTTCTTTGGGGCGCGAAGGCGGGCATGGCAAGCGCCGCATCTTGCATTCTAAGGACACCACAGGGCTGGAAATCAGCTCCAAACTGTTGGAGTGTGCCCGCCGCCACCCCAACATTGAGATTTTAGACCACCGCATCGCAATCGACCTCATCACCACGGCCAAATTAGGCTGCGTGACAGAAGACCGAGTTTTGGGCGTCTATGTGCTCAACCCTGCCACTGGCGAGGTGGACATTTTCCGATGCGACCGCATCATGTTGGCCACCGGTGGCACCGGGCGCGTCTACATGTACACCACCAATCCGCAGACCGCCACGGGCGATGGTGTAGCCATGGCTTGGCGAGCTGGGGCCAACATCTCCAACATGGAGTTCGTGCAATTCCACCCCACCACTTTCTATAATCCCAAGAGCTCTGACCGCGAGGGGCTCACCTTCCTCATTTCCGAAGCCGTGCGCGGCGAGGGTGGCATTCTCAAAGGCCCTGGGGGCAAAGAATTCATGCACAAGTATGATGCTCGCAAGAGCTTGGCTCCACGCGACATTGTGGCACGCGCCATCAACAGCGAGATTCTGCGCACGGGGCATCCCTGCATGTATTTGGACATGACCCACAAGCCCGCAGGATTCATGGCCGAGCGCTTCCCCTACATTTACGAAACATGCAAGAGCTACGGCATTGATGCTGAGAAAGACATGATTCCCATTGTGCCCTCAGCTCACTACCAGTGTGGTGGCATCCAGACCAACACCAACGGTCAAACTAGCCTGCGCGGGCTTTTTGCTGCGGGCGAATGCGCTTGCACGGGGTTGCACGGTGCCAACCGCCTAGCCAGCAATTCGTTGTTGGAATGCGTCGTGACCTCCAAGCGCGCGCTCGACACCATGCTCACCCGCCTGCCGCTGGCTCACAAGATGGAAGAATACCCCATTCCCGAGTGGGTTCATGGCGAAAAGGCCGAGCGAGATGATTTGGCCATTCTCTACCACTGCTGGGACGAAGTGCGCCGCACCATGACGGACTATGTGAGCATCGTGCGCACCAATCACAGACTTCAGCGTGCCGCTACGCGCTTGCGCAACATCAACCGCGAAATCAATGAATACTACTGGGGCTACCGCGTAACCCCAGAAATTATTGATTTGCGCAACCTGGCGCTCACCGCCTCACTCATTGTCGATTGCGCCATCCGCCGCCAAGAATCACGCGGGCTGCACTACACGCTTGATGCGCCCGACAAACTCCCCATCGCCCGTCCCAGCGTCATACACAACTGGTAAACACTCGTCTCTCCTTCATGCTTCGTTTCAGCGCATACTCCCTTTGCTTAGCACTCGTCTTAACCTTCGCGTCAGCACCGCTCCACGCAGCAAGCAACAGACCTGGAGCCTCAAGCAAAGCCATCGAACAAGCTATCGCTGCACGCAAAAAACTCGTCCCCCGAGTCGCGTCTGATGCACGCAAAAAGGTAAACGATGACAGTTTGGTGCGCGCTTCCATCAAAAATGGCCCCATCCGCCCCACAACCGACCAGAGCCACCGCCGCAATTTCCCAGATCCCAAAAAGGTACCCACACCCCCGCGAAAAGGGGCATACCCTTGGCACTTCGATATCACAGCAACCTACTTTTACATAGGCGAGCGCCCAACAGAGCGCAACCCAACGCCCAATACGGCTAGCAGCTGGGACAGCGCGTGGGACGACAACTATGGAGGCTTCGACGACCCCAACCCTGCCAACCGCGACCCCAAAACATTTGCGCCCAAAGGGTTCATCCCCCAGCTCAACCCCTTCTATATAGCACTCCCCTACAACGACATCCAAAAGGGCGGTCCCAAACCAGAAGCGTCGAAAGTCATCCCTTGGTATCGGCGCGACAAAGAGGGCAAATACGAATCGGTATGCCGTGGCATGTGGGTGCAAATATACTACAAAGGGCGCTACTGCTTTGCCCAGTGGGAAGACTGTGGTCCCTTCTGCACAGATGACTGGCAATATGTGTTTGGCGGAGCGCGCCCCCGCAACAAATCCAACCAAAGCGCAGGCATCGACATCTCTCCCGCCGTGCGCGATTACTTGGGCATACCAGGCGGCATGGCCAAGGTGCATTGGCGCTTTGTAGACTTCTCCCTCGTACCAGGCGGGCCTTGGGCCAAGTTCGGCAAAGATAACCCATTCCTGAATCCGGCGCTCAAAAAAGCGGTACAAAAATACCAACTTAAAAGCAGGCTCAAGACAACCAGCGCCAAGGCTGGCTACAGCACGCCCCCTAAAGCACGCAAGAAATAACCCCACCTCCTCTGTTCTCCATGTTCCGCAACATCATCTTCGATTGGTCTGGCACCCTGTGCGATGATATGGCCATCACCATAGAGGCTACGAACTTCGTGCTCAGCCACTACGACTTACCCCCGCTTGACCGCGAGGGTTTCCGCAATGAGTTTCAACTACCTTATCCTGATTACTATGCGTGGAAGACTCCCCAGGCAAAGCTCGAAGATTTAGAGAACTACTACCGCGAGTCGTTCGACAACTCAACCCTCAAGGTAACCCCCATCCCCCACGCGCGGGACTTTCTTGATTTTTGCCGTCGGCGCGGCATACGCTGCTTTATCCTGACCAGCATGGATCCTCCTGCGTTTGACCAGCAGGTCCGGGAGATGGATATGCTGCACTTTTTCGAGCACATCCACTCCGGCATCCGCAACAAGGAGCACTACATCCCCACCCTCATGGCGCAGCATGGTCTCTTGCCGCATGAAACCGCCTTTATTGGCGATATGCAGCATGATATCACCGCCGCGCATTGTGCTGGTATCACCGCCGTTGGTGTGCAAACAGGCTACAACAACGTGCAGCAACTCGCACAAGCCACCCCCGATTTCATCATCCCGCATCTGGGAGCGCTGCGCCAGCTCATGGAACACACCCCCACGGCACCGCAGGAGACCATCAACCTGCACGGGTTAGAGCTCATGTGCAACATCGGCATCACCGAAGAGGAACGAAGCACACCGCAACGACTCACCGCAGATATTACACTCACCCTGCCCGCACCCTTCGCGGATATGAGGGAAGACATCTCCCGCACCATTGATTACGCCCAACTTACTTATCGACTCCAAGCTCTCGCTCAGAGCAAAGCCTATCATTTGGTCGAGACTCTGGCTCACGAACTAGCCGATTGTTGTGTGCAGGAGTTTCACGCTCCATCAGCCACGATAGAGGTGCACAAGTATATCCTGCCAGAGATTGCCTCGTGCTCGTTCCGCACGACTGTGCAGGGTTGAGCCAGCGTTCATTCCAACAAGGAAGAGACCTCCTCGCTGCGCGCATAACTCGCTGCATTTCGCCCAGCGTTGTCTGTGCGAGTCGCATCTGCCCCGTGTTGGAGCAGCAAGCGCACAGGCGTGGGGCGATCTGTCATGGCCGCGCCCATCAGCGGGGTCGAACCTTCGTCATTCGCCATGTTGACGTCTGCCCCGCGCTGAATCAAAAGCTGCATCGTGTCCGTCATCCCATTCTGAGCCGCAGCCAGCAACAATGATTCACTCTCAAGGCGGGCATTCACATCAACCCCTGCATCCAACAATGCAGACAGAGCACCCACCTTGCCCGCACTCGCGGCAGCATGTGCTGCTTCGGTCTTGAGCTCCGCAGAAATGGAGTTGGCGTGAGCACCCAAAATTTCACCCACAAGGCGTGTTTCCCCCAAAGCGGCAGCCATTTCTAACACATGGTCGCCCTCCGCATTGCGGGCACAGGGGTCTCCACTCTCTCGGTACAGCGCCACCAACTCAGCAAAAGCGGCGCGGTCTTCACCACCCTGCGGTTTTTGAAAACTAATCACCCACACACAACACCCTACAATCAAATAGACAACAGCCCATACGATAGGCATCAACGCGTGGCGCCCCACAAACATGCGAGACACCCCCAATACCACGCACAAAATGCAGCACACGGCACACAGGGTCAGCATCAGCAAATCCAGTGTCTGCACCATCTCGGCATCAGCGCTTGTAGCTCGCGTTGCCAGCATCAACAATACAACCAACAAAACCAGAGGATTAAATATATCGCGCATAAGCTAGTATCCTTATACCAAAGCCAGCGCCACCTGTCCAGAGAAAAGCAAATAGCCATATACCTTTGTTTTCATCGTTCTACCGGCTTGTAGCTGCAAAGTTTTATTGACATTTGGAGAGATGTAGGCTATAACGCCCGCGCACGCATACGAGACTGCGGAGGTAAGACCACCTATCAACACGCCAAACCACACAGCATCAAATGTCGCACAAGAAAACCGTCATCCGTCGAAAAGTCAAGAACTGGACCATTGCTGACTCTGCCGATTTATACGGCATTCACAATTGGAGCAACGGGTACTTTGATGTATCGCGCGGTGGTGAAGTGACGGTGAAATTGATGGATTCAGACGACACGCTCAAAGAGGTCAGCCTAGCAGAAGTCATGAAAGGTCTGGCCGAGCGTGGTACAGATGCACCCGTGCTGCTGCGTTTTCGAGATTTGCTGTGTGCCCGCATAGATGAGCTCAACAAGAGCTTTGCCAAGGCTATCAAAGCCATGGGGTACAAGGGCAAATACCGCGGGGTGTACCCCGTCAAGGTCAACCAACAGCGCCAAATTGTGGAAGAAATCGTCTCCTTCGGTGCGCGCTACCACTATGGCTTAGAAGCTGGCTCCAAGCCCGAACTTATTGCCGCCATGGCTCAAATGAAAGACCCCAAAGCTTTCCTGATGTGCAATGGCTACAAGGATGACGAGTTCATCGACTTGGCGCTCATGGGGCAGCAAATGGGCATCAACGTGCACCTGATTTTGGAAATGCCCAGTGAACTTCCCGCCATTTTGGAACGAGCCAAGATATTGGGCATCGAGCCTAATCTGGGCGTGCGCGTACGCTTGGCATCCAAGGGCTCTGGGCACTGGAGCGAATCTGCTGGTGATAAATCAGTGTTCGGTCTCAACTCTGCCCAGGTGATTGATGTCGTGGACCAGCTCAAAGAAGCCAACATGCTGCACTGCCTGAAGGTGCTTCACTACCACCAAGGCTCACAAATCCCGAACATCTCCGTGGTGCGCGAAGGACTCACCGAAGCATGCCGCATGTACATCGACCTTGTGCGCGAAGGGGCCCCCATGGGCGCTCTGGACATGGGTGGTGGCTTGGCTGTGGACTACGATGGCTCGAAAACTAATTTCCACTCATCCTGCAACTACTCTATCGAGGAATACGCCCGTGACATCGTGGAAGTAGTGGGCGAAATGTGCACCAAGTACGGGGTCGAGCATCCCACCTTGGTCACCGAATCAGGTCGCGCTATTTCCGCCTACCACTCGGTGCTTGTATTCAACATATTGGACGTCACCAGCTCCCCCGCCAACGAGGAAAAAGTGCCCAAGCTGCCAGAAAACGCAAGCGAAGTGCTCAAAGCGCTGGATGAGACACACCGCATGCTCACTCGCAAGAATATCCAAGAGTGCTACAACGATGCCAACTTCTACCGCGACCAGCTGCGCATGCAGTTCTACTACGGCACCGCTACCTTGCGCGAACGCGGCGTGGGTGAGGCACTCTACTGGCACATCATGGGTCTCATCTCTCGCCGAATTGCCGAAATGAGCGAAATCCCGGAGGACCTCAAAGAGGTGTCCGACAACATGGTGGACTTCTACTACGCCAATTTCTCCCTCTTCCAGAGCCTGCCTGATTCCTGGGCTATCGACCAGCTCTTCCCCGTCATGCCCATCCAACGCTTGAGTGAACGCCCCACGCAGAAAACGGTGTTGGTGGACATCACCTGCGACTGCGATGGCAAGGTGGATAAGTTCATTGACCGCGAAGACGTAGCCAAGTCTCTGCCCCTGCACGAGGTAGACATCTTTGGCGAAGAAAACTACTACGTTGCGATTTTCCTTGTGGGTGCATACCAAGAAACACTCGGGGATATCCACAACCTGCTGGGCGACACCAACGTGGTGAGCGTGCACCTTGAGAACGGGCGTCCCGTCTACACGAGCGAAGAAGAAGGCGACTGCGTGGCAGACGTGCTCTCCTACGTCAAATACGACGCCCGCGATTTGGTCAGCCGTTTCCGCAACATTGCCGAAAAGGCCGTAGAAAACGGGCTCATCACACCACGCCAGCGCCGAGTAGCCCTAGAGGCCTATCGCAACGGTCTCAACGGCTATACTTATTACGAGCGCTAAGCCCCTTTTCCTACAAAGAGCTCCTCTATGGAGCTCTTTTTTTGTCCCATTCGCTTGTCGTTCATTCAAATGAGCGGCGCATGCTTTTCGTATTGACAAATAGAGCTGCATACGACAGAATGGACTTTGATGAGAATCACTACCCTTTTCCCTTTTCTGACAATCGGCGCTGGTCTGATGTGCTCAACAGCATTTGGCAAAGCGTCCAAAGCTGTTTTGCATGACGACGTCATCAAGACGCCCGCCATCACCTATTCCCTGCCCAGCGGATGGAAAGGCGCAGGCAATGTGCAATGGGATACAGCCGCTACCCACCCGGCCAACGTATGTGTGTGCACCATGGTGCTCGACAACGAGGCTGAGAACATCAAAGCTCACTACATCTCGGCATATGAAACGCCCATCCACAGCATCACCACTGATGCTGGCAAACTTGCCAAGTTGCTCGAACCCGCGGTGCGCAATCTGCCGGGCTATGATGTAGAATCGACGCAAAGCCAGCCCCAGCTCATGCACGCTACGGATGAAGTGCGCGAGTTCCGCTTGGGGCGCGACCGCATTCGCAAAGCTTTGGGCAACGATGTTGAGGGCGAGGTGTACCTACTCAGCTCTGCCTACCACGCCACCCACACAGACCCCACCACCGGAGAAAAACGCCCCTGCAACATTCTTTGCGGAGCTGTCGTGCATGAGCGCAGCATCAAAGAAAAGGGCCGAAAGACCACCACAGCATCGTTTCACGACATCTTCATCATCGCAGCACCAGCAGTAGCTCAGGGGCATGAGAACCCCTTGGGCGAAGCCCTTTCAGACTTGCGCCGTACCATGCGGCATCCCCACATTCACCGTGAATGGATGCACGCGCACATTCGCACCATGGCTAGCGCCATAGATGGCATGCCCAAGGTGGATAGCAAGGCCATCAAACGCATTGACGACAAAGCCAAAGAAGGTCTCCGAACGGGCCTGCCGACTGTGCTGGGTACGCTAGAAGCGACGCGGACGCCGCAACCCGCGCCCCAGCCAGCGGAGAAAAAGAACTAACCGTGAGCACCAGCAGAGGGTGAAGCTTGGGTGTGGCAGGCGTGCGCCTGCATATCATCCAAATAAATGGCGGCCTCTTCTCGGCCTTCACGATAAAAATCCTCGTCTTGCGGAGCCAGCAAGCTGAGCAGCTGCTGGAATTCGCCCACATGTTCTTTTTCTTCATCCGCCACATCGCGCAGGACGCGCTGCGCAGCTTCGTTGTCGGTAGACTCAGCCAGCTGCTCATACAATTGGATGGCTTCGTACTCGGCTGCTATCATGAAGCGGATAGCTCGTATCAATTCGCTTTGGGTAAGTGGGCGAGTGGCAGTGAGCCCGCTAAAGGCTTGTGAAAATTCAGGCATAGTGAAGATTATACATCCCCTATGCGCTCCACGCCCATTAACAGTTCATTTAAATAGACGCGCAAATGGGGCAAGCCTCCACAAAATGCCCGGGCGACACCTCCAAATAAGGCGGGCGCTGGTGCAGAGTCATCCCCTTGCGCCCCATGCGCTGGCAAAAGCGGCAGCCGGGCACATAGTCGCGAATGGGGGGCACTTGCCCTGGAATCGTCGGCAGGTGCGTCTTGCGAGGATAATCCATGCGCGGCATGGATGAAAGCAGAGCCTTGGTATACTCGTGGCGGGGAGAGGCAAATAGCTCGTGCACCTCAGCGCTTTCTACGATGCGCCCAGCATACATCACGCATACTTGGTCGCAATTCTGGGCGATGACGCCCAAATCGTGGGTGATGAGGAGTGACGATGCTCCCAATTCCTCTCGCAATTCCCGCAGAAGTGCCAAAATTTGCTGCTGCACTGTCACATCGAGCGCGGTGGTGGGTTCATCAGCGATGATGAGCTCGGGGCGGCAAGCCAAAGCAATGGCGATGACAACTCGCTGGCGCATACCACCAGAGAGAGACATAGGGTATTCCTCCACGCGGGCTTCAGGATCGGGGATGCGTACGTAATTGAGGAGATTAATCGCCTCTTTCCAAGCAGCTTCAGCAGACATGCCCTTGTGCAGCATGAGCGTTTCTGCAATCTGGTCGCCAATTTTGTGCACTGGGTTCAGCGCATTCATAGGCTCCTGAAAAATCACACCGATTCGGCCGCCTCGCACCTCGCGCAAGCGTCGAGAGCGCATGGTGAGGATGTCTTCACCATCAAAAAGCACACGTCCACTCGTCACCCGGCCAGCGGGGCGAGGCAAAAGCTGCACGAGGCTCATGGCTGTCACGCTCTTGCCGCAACCACTTTCACCCACAATGCCCACACATTTGCCACGAGGCACGGTAAAGCTCACATCGTCCACCGCGCAGAGAGACTGCGCTCCCTCGTTGAAGGAAACGCTCAGATTTCGCACATCTAAAAGGATTTCAGAACTCATGGTGACACGTGGGAGCTATTCGGTGAATGGTCTGGGAGCGGGATATTCAGCTCCGTTTCCGCGTAGGTTTTACCAGCAGCGCGAGCCTTGAGCGTCTTCTCCTTCATTTTTTCATCAATCCAGTACAGGTGACTATCTAAGGGATCGTAAAAACGCGGGGGGCAGAAGCGGCAAGAGGCAGTGTTGGGCCAGCGCACCCAGCGCCACTGAGCAAAGCGCCAGTATGAGGTCGTCCACCCCGGCACCCAAGACGCCGTATCTGCTATGAGGCGCTGCACACGGTGGTGAGCCTGCACCGCCTCCTCATGGGTGCGGGCCTCAGCAGCGCTCATGATGGCGGCATCCAATTCGGGCGAAGCCGTCGCGGTGATATTGCTCGTATTCTTGGCAGGCAGCCCGTCGGGGCGGTAAGCATAGCGCGAAAGGAAGAAATTGGCCGGGTTGGGCATGGGCGGAGCAAAGCCCCACGAGAACAAAGCCGCCGTATAATTCTTTTCTTTGACCTTGATGTAGAAGACGGTATCATCCATCTGCTCCATGCGCAAATCCAAACCACACTTGGCGGCATCAGCTCGCAGCAAGTTCATGCAATTCGCATACAGCGCATCAATGCGCGAACTCACCACAACTTGCAAGCGCGTGCCATCGGGCTTCTCCAAGATACCATCCCCGCCCTCCACCGTATAACCAGCTTTGGCAAAGTAGGCTCGCGCCTTTTCTGGGTTATAGGGCAAGGCGCGGATGCTTTCATCCGTATATTCGCCGAAGCCCGAAAAATACGAACCCAAGCGCGTATAATCGCCACGGAAGATGGTATTGATGACGGCCTGCACATTGAGGGCATGGTGCAAGCCCTTGCGCAGGTTGATATCATCGGTAGGGGGGCGAGAGCAATTCAAATGGAAGCCGAAACAATTTCGCGGCCACATGTTGCTAAAGTGCACGCGGTGGATGTAGCCATTGTGCACCGCCGGAATCTCCAAACCCTCATACCAAGCATCGGCATCGCGGGCAGAAAACACATCTAACTCGCCGATGCGGAACAGCTCTCGTGCCTTCGTCTGCTCGGAAATGAAAGAATAGATGATGTGGTCGACATTGCACGCATATCGCGTGTATTTTCGATCGCGGGCCCACCAATCCTTCACTCGCTTGAGCCCAAATTGACGGCCCATGACAAGCTGCTCTGAGTCCAGCACATAAGCCCCCGTTGTGGGCTCGGTACGCCAGAGGTAGCGAGTGGGGAAATCTGGGCCAAACTCGGCATAAAACGCGGTGCAGCTGGCAGGTATGCTGGCGTAATATGCGGGGATATTGCGCGGGGCATTGAGCGTGACAGCCACCACATGGTTGCCATAGGTAGCAATGCGGGCAAAGGAATTCAGGTAATGGTCGCCGTAGAATGGCTCCATGCTGTACTCCGAAACACGCACATAAAGCGCCGTGATGAAATCGCGCGAGGTCAGCGGCGAGCCATCCGAGAAACGAGCCTTCTCATCAATGTGGAAATAGACGGTCAGACCATCATCCGACACGGCCCAGCGATCGGCAGTGCCGGGTATGAGCTTGCCCGTGCCCGGATGCAGGCGCACCAAGGGCATGTCTATATCATCGTAGATATAACGGCGTGTCGAGTTGTTGCTGTTGGGGCCGAAAATGCGGAATGTATTGGGGAATGAACGCTGAAGAGCCAAGCGGATGGTGCCACCCTTCGTAGCCTCGGGGCTACCAAGCTCTGGCTGGTCTTGCCCCGTCTGCCATTTCAGGTTTTGGGGCAGCATCGTCTCAGGCAGGTAGGCCAAGTATTGCCCACGATTGCGGCGGCGAGCCAACTGCCGGCATCCCTCCAAGGCCGAAAGAAAGCGGACTTGGGCCGTTTTGTACTCCACAGAATCAGGTTGAGCCGCCAGCATAGCGGCAAGAGCATCTCGCTGCTCAGCTTGCTTGGCTTTGAGAGAAGCCTCCACGTGCTGGCGCACTCGCTCATTCCAGCGAGCGGTGAAATGCAGGAACCCCTTGGGCATGCGCCATTGTTCTGCATACACGGGCACACTCTCGTCCTTTGAGAAGGCGGCGGGCATGCTTTCCTCGGCAGGGTGCACCCACTCAACACCATCTTCTCCCCCACTGCCATCGCAAGCCGGCACCAAACACAGCAGGAGCGCCGCACACACCCACATACACACAAGGCGTGGCAGGGTGGCTTGCTTTCGTTTCTGTTCTGGGAGCTTCATCATTCGTTTATTCGTAGTATGTGTGGCGGCGGGGGTCTACAGCCTCGCGCACGGCTTCGCCAATGAAGGTGACAAGCATCAGCGTGACAACAAGCGAGCAGAATGCTGCTGATACAACCCACGGAGATGATAATTTGGAGAGGCCATCGTTGAGCAAGCGACCCCAGCTCGCGTAGGTATCAGGCAAACCAAATCCCATATAATCCAGCGAGGCGAGGGACAACACCACCGCAGCAATGCTAAAGGGTAACAACGTGATGATAATCCCCGTTAGACTCGGCAAGATGTGCACGGTGAGAATATGCAGAGGACCTGCCCCCATCACCCGCGCGGCTGCCACATAATCGCGTGCTTTTTCCTTCATGGTAGCCGTGCGGAAGATGTAGGTCATGTACATCCACCCAAACAAGGCCAACAAGCAGAGGATGAGGAACATCCCTCGCAGCTCAAGCGGCACGAGGTCAGATAAAATCATCACCACAAACAAGAAGGGCAACTGGGAGAGGATTTCGATGATGCGCTGGGTAAACAAATCAAACTTGCCACCAAAATACCCCATAAGCATGCCAAGCGTCACCCCAATAGCATAAATGACGGGCAAATAGAAAAGAGCCGCTTTTATGTTCACCTGCAAGCCGCCAAACAAATAGGCCGCAATGTCTGCTCCCTGGCTGTTGGTGCCCAGCAAATGATTGCCACACAAGGGTGGCGCGGGATGATAGTGAACGAGCGAGATATGGCGAGGCTCTGTCTTTTTCAAGAAATCTTTCACATTGCCCTCGCCCGTGTAGCGCTCGCTCAGAAGCTTGCCTTTGCGGTACACGGCAGAGTACACCTCGCGGCGTTCCTCATCCCAGCCCTGCACATGGCCATCAGGCTCACCCCGGCGATATCGCAAGCGCAAATGAATCTCGCCATCAGGGTACAAGCGACACGCCAAGCCATTGTACAGAGTCTGTCCATCTTTCTCCCTCACCTTATCGGCACGCATGGGCAAGCGCTCCGTGGGGAACGGGGCGGCGTCCATGGTGGGGTTGTAGGGAATAGGGGGCATAATCACCCATGTGGGGGCACCTGGTTTGCCGGCAGTTGCCTTCAGCTTGCGGTAATCGGCCTCAGCGATAGCGTCGTTGCCCTTGAGTCCAAACACGGAACCCGGCATCACATGGCGACAAAATGCGGGGAAATACCACTCTCCTTCGTAGCGCACGGCCAACGCGCGGTTGCCAACGATGCATTGGTCCATACCCGCTATGCACAAGATACCGCACAAAGCCAACAGCGACCAATACCCACGGCGAATGCTGCGAAAACGCTCCCAGCGCCGCCGCATCTCGGGAGAAAGTCGCAAGCTGTCTTGTCGGCGAAGCAACAAGTAGCACCCCACGAACAGCATGATGCCCATGCACAGCCAACCAAACCAATGAAAAGCCCCCTGCACCGCCAGCATAGGTAACATCTCACCAGGAGCAGCGAGGAAAGGTAACTCGCGGCTTACGGTGAAGGGCCAAGATATCGTAGGCAAAAGCCAGCCACACAGCTCACCCAGACTGCCCAGACAAGCAGCCAAAATGAAAATCAAAGCTATGATGTTTTTCCTTTTCATCAGCCTTATTCAAACTTAACTCTCGGGTCTATCAGCGCGACGAGGATATCAGACAACAAATTGCCTATGATGATAAACACAGAAGAGAGCAACAGCGTGCCCATGATGAGCGAGTAATCCTTGTCCATCAAGGCTTGGAAGCTCAGCATGCCAAAGCCTTGTATATCAAACACGCGTTCGATGAGAATAGAGCCACCCACCACGGCGCACACCACACTGCCCAATGTCGAGGCAATGGGGATGAAGGAATTGCGGAACGCATGTCCCCACACCGCCCGAGTGTACGACACGCCCTTGGCCACGGCTGTGCGCATATAATCTGATGACAAGTGTCCCATGAGACTATTCTTCATCATCATAGTTGTCATCGCAAAACTCGCCACCACATAGCAGGAAAGCGGCAGGACAGTGTGCATAGCCAAATCCTCCAGCTTCTCGTCAAAGGGCATGCTTTCGAAACCTGGGCTGGTCAAACCGTACAGGGGGAAACACTCCAGACGAGCCCCCAAATAGACCAACAGCACCGCACCCAATGCGAAGCCTGGCACAGCGTATCCTATGAAAATGAGTAGACTGCTCACGCTATCAAACCATGTGCGGTGCGTCAGCGCCTTGAATACCCCCAACGGAATACTGACAAGGTAGGAAACGAAGGCCCCGAGGATGCCAAAATACAGGGAGACGGGCAAGCGCTCCATCATCATCGACCACACGGGCTCATTGTATTTGTATGACTTGCCCAATTGGCCTTGCAGCAGGCCATCAAAAGCTTTGCGGTAGGCCACAGCGCGCCATTTATTGCAGGCGGGAGAGGCGGCGCGCTGAGCGATGATGCTTTCGTCCGTCACCTTGTTGCGGTTGGCCCAGCGGCGCGCCCGCTCCATGGGCGACTCTAAGCGAATGCGCCATCCTTCTTCCTCAAACCAAGGTTCGGTATGAAAAAAAGCCGAATCTCCTTGGCGCATCACCTCGATAACGGCTGCATGCCCATCCAGCGAGGTCAGCGTGATGTAGGCCAAGCCATTCTCATCAAACTCAGCCTTAGCGTTTTCCACTTGGCGTCGGCGAATACCCAACCACTGCAAATACGACAGCCACACGGGTTCTTGAAGGTTGAAAGCCTCTTCCAAACGCTCAATATCATCCTCCGCCATCGTGGCGAGCGTAGGGACAGAGTTGCTTTTTTCCCCCATGAGCGCGCCGATAGCCTGTTCTTGAAGAATACGCTCAATCGGCCCACCAGGCACCATGCGGGTCAGGAAAAAGACAACAAAAGTGATACCAATCAGGGTGATGGGCATCAGCAACAAGCGCCTTATGATATATCTTCGCATGGATTCGTGTGCCAGTCTACCATTTTTGTGGGCTCATGACAAGTATCCATTGCGCATTGTCCCTTGAAAAATGAATTTTGTGAAATAGCGCTGCACTAAGCTTTTGACTTGCATTGGCTGGGCGAGTCATGTAGATTCGGGGGCATGAAGACGATACTCGTGACAGGTGGAAGTGGATTTGTGGGGAGCAATTTGTGCTATCGCTTGATAGAAGACGGACACCGCGTGATTTGCTTGGACAACAACTACACGGGTTCCTTTGACAATGTGGCACCGCTGATGAAAAACCCGCGTTTCAGCTTTGTGGAGCACGATGTTATCACCCCCTATGATTGCCCTGAAAAGCTTGACCGCATCTACAATTTGGCATGTCCGGCATCACCGCCGTTTTATCAGGGCGCTAGGTCCATTTTCACCACTAAAACCTGCGTGCTGGGCATCTTGAACATGCTGGAACTCGCCAAACGAGACGGCGCCCGTATCTTGCAGACCTCCACGTCCGAGGTGTATGGCGAGCCGCTGGTCCACCCGCAAGTGGAGAGCTACCGAGGCAACGTGAACCCCATTGGGATTCGCGCATGCTACGATGAGGGGAAACGCTGTGCCGAGAGTCTCATGTTTGACTACCACCGCCACGAAGGGGTCGATATTCGAGTCATCCGCATTTTCAACACCTATGGCCCCTATATGAACCCGGAAGATGGGCGAGTCGTCTCCAATTTCATTTGCCAAGCCCTGCGTGGAGAAGACATCACCATCTACGGCGAAGGTCAGCAAACACGCTCATTCCAGTACATCGACGACCTCATCGAGGGCATGGTGCGCATGATGGAAAATGAACAGGGCTTTACAGGCCCTGTCAACATTGGCAACCCCGGCGAGTTCACCATCCGCCAGCTGGCAGAGATGGTGCTGCAAAAAATCCCCACGGCTAGCAAGTTGGTGCAGCGCCCCCTCCCTGCGGATGACCCCACCCAAAGACGCCCCGATATCACTCTTGCGGGAGAACAACTAGGCTGGGCTCCCACCATCGCGCTGAGCGAAGGGCTGGATAAAACCATTGCTTACTTCCGCGACAAGCTCCGAGTGTAATCCACCCGAGCGCGCGGAACAGTTATTCTAACTTCTTGAAGGCTGGTACGTTGGGGGCTAAATTACCCCCGACATGAACACGCTGCACCAACTTATTCTGAGAGAAGTTGAAATATTGTTTCGCCCCTTTACCCACCGCAAAATCAAGCTTCCAACCCGCATTGTCATGGCACAGGAGCATGCACCGTGGGGGCTGCTCCCCCAGGGCATGGTGCAATACTACCGACACCGCGCGGAAAATGAAGTAGGGCTCATCTTGACGGCGCCTGTGGCCATTGATGACCCCGCTGCCGCCACCGACATCAAAACTCCGCTGTTTTACGGCGGCTCTGCACTGCGCACTTGGAAGCGAATATGCCGAGCGGTGCACGCCACTCATTGCAAAATCGCGCCCCAACTGCGCCACGCTGGCATGTGCCGACAGGAGAATGCTGATGCCACCTCCCCCCAAACACCCTCCATCGGCCCCTCAGGCATCAGCCCGTACACGCTGGAACACTGCGGCGAAGCCATGAGCCACGCTCGCATGGCCCAGGTGGTGGAGGCCTATGTACGGAGCGCTGGCGCCGCAAAGGAGCTGGGCTTTGATGCTGTGGAAATCGATGGTGGCGCAGGCTCGCTTATTGAGCAATTTTTTCGGCCAGAAACCAACCACCGGCGCGATGAGTACAGCGCCCACGCCGTGGCTCGCACCCGATTTGCCACCGACATCATCCATGCTATTCGCAAGAAAGTCGGGAAAGATTTCCCCCTAATCTTCCGTTTTTCTCAAAAAGGGGTAGGCCAATGCAACGCGCGCTTGGCAAATACGCCCGAAGAATTAGCAGAATTCTTGCTACCGCTGCGTGATGCAGGAGTGGATCTTTTTCACTGCACAGGTAGTCCATTTGCGCAGGCGGAGTTTGCAGGGAGTGGCCTGAACCTAGCAGGATGGACACGCATCATCACAGGTAAACCAGTCATTTCAACGGGCGAAGCCGCCACACACAATCACGAGAACTTGCTCAAGCTGTACCGCATGATTCAAACGGGTGAGGTCGACCTCGTTTCCCTGATGGGGGAACTCCAAACAGACCCCGCATGGGTCTCCAAGCTCCATAGTGGAGACGTGCCAAGCAGCCCCAATTAGCTCTTCTTAGAGCACTTCTTCTTGGTCGCTTGCTTCTCCGACGGCAGGATAGCCTCAATCGTGCTATCCCCCGCAATGTTGCAGGGAAGATCCAGAATACCATCCAAAGTCAAGAACGGGAACGCGGCATCGGCATCGTCTCCCTTCTCAAGGGCCGTCAAAGCTTCTTGTCCACCAGAAACAAAGAAATTGACCAAGTCCAAGCACTGGTCGATATGGCGGCGCATCTCCTCCAGATTTTCACGAGCGGTGGTGAGCATTTCGAGGCGCTGGGGCAGCGTTTCATCCCCTTGCTTCGTCATATCAAAAAACTCCTTGATTTGCGAAAGGGTGAGCTTGGCCTGTTTCATGCACAGAGCACCGACAAGACAAGCCAAGCTGGCTTTGCCGTATACGCGGCGACCAGATGCCGTGCGCTCCACATAGCGCAATATGCCCTCTTTCTCGTAAAAACGAAGGGTATGAATGGACAATCCGGTCTTCTTGGCCAAGTCTGAAATGGAGTAGCGCATGGAGGCTAGCGATAGGTTGAGTTTCTTCTAACATAACGCACGCGCGAGGTCAAGATTTAATCTCGGCATGTTAGACTTCCTTTTATGTCATGCAAGAAGCTTGCAGTGCCGGGCAAACTGTGGCAAGCTTGCGCCCAAGCAGCTATGGAGCAAATTATTTCTATTCTTCACACTATCGGAATCATCGTGTTGGTGATTCTTTTCTTCAATGTCATGATTTTCGTGCATGAGCTGGGGCATTTCCTGGCAGGCAAATGGCGCGGAGCATACATTGATCGCTTCCAAATTTGGTTTGGCAAGCCCTTGTGGCAGAAAGAAATAGCTGGGGTCAAATGGGGCATTGGCTGGATACCGGCCGGTGGTTTCGTATCACTGCCCCAGATGGAAGACATGGAGTCCATCGAAGGCTCCGCCGATACCCCCACGAATCTCAAGCCCCTCAAAGCGCTGGACAAGGTTATCATCGCAGCGGCGGGCCCGCTGTTCTCGCTTTTGCTGGCCTATGTCTTTGCGGTCATCGTGTGGGGAGTGGGCAAACCCTCTACCGCCAACATCGACACGACCATCGGCTATCTCATGCCTGATGCCCCAGCTGCGCAAGCAGGTTTGCTCCCGGGGGATAAAATCGTGGCCATCGATGGGCAGCCCGTCAGCAAGTGGATGGGCAACATGGAAGGGGTGACAGAGCTTGTCGCCATGAGCGAGAATGAAAAAATCGCGTTCGACATTGAGCGCACCGCGGCTGATGGCTCCAAGCAAATGCTCACCATTCAGAGTGGATTCACCGTGCCCGAGACCTCGCTCTGGCAGCGCAGCGCCATGCGCAAAGTGGGCATCATGCCCGCTGCGCCTTCCGTCATAGGCCGAGTGATGGCGAATTCTCCCGCGGCGAAGAGCGGCTTGCAACCAGGGCAAAAAGTTATCGCCCTCAATGGCACGCCGATTTACACGCCCTACGCCATCACCGCGGCATCAGCCGAGGGAAAAACCATGACACTCACAGTCGAATCGCCCCAAGGTGAACGGAGCGATGTGACCTTGGCCCCCGCCCTGCCCGCCAACTGGCAAGGCAAGGAGGGCGCAAGCCCCATCTTAGGGATAAGCTGGGCCAACCCGCATGAAGAAGTGCAGCTGGAGTACCCCACTCCGCAAGCGCAGGTCAACCAAAGCCTCAAGTGGATGGGCGACACACTGGAGAAGGTTTGCGCACCCGGCAGCAACATAGGCGTGCAGCATCTTTCTGGCCCCGTGGGCATCGGCTCCTACATCTACAAGATGATGGATGCAGAAAACGGCATGGGGTGGCGCTTGGTGCTGTGGTTTGCCGTGGTACTCAACGTCAATTTGGCAGTGCTCAACATGCTTCCCCTGCCTGTTGTCGATGGTGGCCATGTGGTGCTGGGCTTCATTGAAATGATTCGCCGCAAACCCATCAACAGCAATATCTTGAACAGCATCTTCATGGGATTCGTCATGCTCCTGATGGGCTTCTTCATCTTTGTCACCCTCATGGACATTGGTGACTTGGTGGGCGGAGACAGCGAGCCAGAAGAATTACCAACTCCCATTTTCTCTCAGGCAGAGCAATAATGCCCAAGGATGCCCCGCTCGTTTGTTACAACGCTGCGGGGCTTGCTAAAAAATCGCGCACAAGCTCCAGCTTGGCTCGGGCCATTTCGCGCCCTATTTCGTATGCCCGAAGCAAATTCTCGGGCTTTTTCTCAATGCGCCCAACAGGTAGGGGCTCGTCTGGGCGGAGCACCAGTATCTCCCCCTGCCTTGCCTTCTCCTCAACGTAGCGCAAAGACTCGTTGTACACGATGTGGCGCTGCTCCATCGCGCGCACCAGATGCGGGTATTTGCGGTACATGAGCCGCACGAGGAAAAGTAAGCCATTTTCTTTCTTTTCGTACATGGGCGGCTGGGTCAGAATGACCACATTGCGGTTGAAGCCCAAGCTCTCAAAGTAACGCAAGGGGATGGAATCGCTAATACCGCCATCCAGCATTTTGACGCCATCAATCTCGACAAATTGCGAGACCAGTGGCATGGAAGCCGAGGCGCGAATCCACTCAAACCCATGGTCATCCCACCCCATGTACTGGTGGTAGACGGGCTGCCCCGTCTCCACATCTGTGCAGACCAAATAGAAGGGCATGGGGTGAGCGCAATAGGCGTCAAAGTCGAAGGGGTCGTGCTTGAGCGGAACCTCCTCGTAGGCAAAATCGCGGCTAAACACATTGCCATCTCGCAGCAAGCAACGCCACCCGCTGTAGCGTGGGTCGTTGCAAAAACGCGTGTTGTAGCGAATAGCGCGGCCAATTTGTCCCGACTTATAGTTGACACCAAATGCAGCGCCCGCCGAAACGCCGATGGTACCATCGACGCTGATACCGTGTTCCATGAACACATCCAGGATCCCGGCGGTGAACATGCCACGCATGGCACCACCTTCCAGAACCAAGCCGGTTTTCTTCATGGCAGACACAGGCAAAGCGGGAAAGAGGGCATTAATCGCCCGTCTTGAGCACGTTGATGAAGGCCTCCTGCGGGATGTTCACACGGCCGATGGACTTCATGCGCTTCTTACCCTCTTTCTGCTTTTCGAGCAGCTTGCGCTTACGCGTCACGTCACCACCGTAGCACTTGGCCGTCACATTTTTACGCATGGCCGAGATACTCTCACGGGCAATAATCTTGCCACCGATGCAGGCCTGAATAGCCACAGTGAACAGCTGTCTTGGTATCACATCCTTGAGCTTGAGAGCAATCTCGCGGCCCTGAGATTCGGCACGCTCGCGGTGCACAATCATGGAGAAGGCATCCACAGGCTCACCGGCAATCATCATATCCATCTTCACGAGCTTGGCAGCCTGATAACCATCGTACTCATAGTCCATGGAGCCATAGCCTCGCGTCGTGGATTTGAGCTTATCGTTGAAATCCACCAAGATTTCAGCCATGGGGATACGGCAGGTGAGCATCACACGGGTGTCGTCAATCGTCTCGGTATGGACAACCTCGCCGCGCTTCTCCATCACGATACGCATGATATCGCCAATGTAGTCGGCGGGAATCATGACGAACACCTTCACGATGGGCTCACGGATTTCCTGAATTTCCTGGGGATCTGGCAGGATGCTGGGGTTATCCACCTGCATTTCGGTGCCATCTGTCTTGGTCACCTCGTAAATCACGGAAGGATAGGTCGAGATGACATCCATGTTGAACTCACGGCGCAAGCGCTCTTGGATGATTTCCATGTGCAGAAGGCCAAGGAAGCCACAGCGGAAACCAAAACCCAAGGCCACGGAGCTTTCGCCCATGTAGGTAAAGGCTGCATCATTGATTTGGAGCTTGGCCATGGCAGCCTTCAGCGCCTCGTAGTCCGAAGAATCTACAGGGTAAATGCCAGAGAACACCATGGGGCGAATCTCCTTGAAACCAGGCAGCGGCTCTGGGCAGGGATTCTGCAAGTTGGTATATGTATCACCAATCTTCACATCGGCAGCACTCTTCATGTTGGCGATGATATAGCCCACATCACCGGTCTCCAGCTTATCTGTAGCCTGCATTTTGGGGGTAAAGATACCCACTTCCTTCACTTCGTACGTTTCATCAGAGGCGAAAAGCTTCACTTTCATGCCACGAGAGACAGAACCACTCACCAAACGCACATAAGACACCACGCCGCGGTAGGCATCGTACACAGAGTCAAACACAAGGGCTCGCAAGAAATCGTCCTCAGGTTCCTGGGGGGCGGGCACACGCTCGACGATGGCCTCCAGCAAATCTTCAATACCGATACCCGCCTTGGCAGAGCAGAGAATGGCCTCCTCGTGCGGGATGCAAACAACATCCTCCAGCTGTTTGTACACCTTGGGCAAATTGGCGCTGGGCAGGTCAATTTTGTTGACCACGGGGATGATTTCCAACTGCTGGTCCAAGGCCAAGTGCATGTTGGCCAAGGTCTGAGCTTCGACACCCTGCGCAGCATCCACAATAAGCACGGCTCCATCACATGCAGCCAACGAGCGAGACACCTCATAGGAGAAGTCCACGTGGCCGGGCGTATCCAGCAAGTTCAAATCGTAGATATTGCCATCCTTTGCGCGGTAACGCATCGTCACGGGGTGCGATTTGATGGTGATACCCTTTTCACGCTCTAAGTCCATAGCATCGAGGAGCTGGTCTTGCTTCTCACGCTCGCCAATGGTGTTGGTGTACTCCAGCAAACGATCCGACAAGGTGGTCTTGCCGTGGTCAATGTGCGCGATAATGGAAAAGTTTCTCTTGAACTTGATGTCCGTAGCCATGCGCGAAGAGGATACGCCACCGCAATGCATAAGTCAAGCTAAAACAGGATTTTGACAGGCAAAAAACCACTCACATTGCACCACCAAAAGACAATTGGCTGGTGAGCTCGTGCGCCACACTACGCTATCTCCGCAGCCACGCGCCTCGCAAAACGCCTAAGCCACAGTGCACCACCGCATTTCAGCAGAGCTCGAATTTCCTCCGCTCAGGAGGATGAGTGGGGATACTTCGTCATTCCGTTACTTATTTCTTGCATAATGGCAGAGAATGTGTTTTACTGCCCGCACGCCACTTAGTGTAACATGAAGTCATATACCATTTTCCAGAAGTCGGATGACGAGACCGTCAACAATTTCCTTGATTGGATGCGCAACCAGGAGCGCGGTGTGTACCGTGCAGCTCTGCGCGAGCTGAGCGCCCTCAAGAAGCTGCGTCCTCAGTTCATGCAGCAGAAGCCTTTGGAGGAGCAGTATGCATGGCTCAAGAAGATGCTGGCATGGAAGCCCGCCGAGACCATCGGCGACCACTTGCTGCAGGTGTGGCTCATCCGCAAGCACGAGGGTATGCTCATCAGCTTCATCGAGAAGCTGGGCATTGCACACAACGGTCACGGTGTGGTCGATGTACTGCCCGAATCCCTTGAGCCCGAGACACTCAAGAACGCCGTTGATTCTCTGTTTGAGAACTACCCCGCAGGCGCCGTTTCTCTGTACCTGCACATGTTCCAAAACCAGACCGAGGAAGGTTGGCCTGAGCTGCAGGAAATCTTGGACAACGACCCCCGCGTCACCATTCGCTAAATGAATATCAGTTTGTCTGAGGACGAACAATTTATGATGCTGGCCATGCGCGAGGCCGAAAAGGCCCGCGCGGTCGGCGAAGTCCCCTGCGGATGCGTCATCGTGAAAGATGGCCGAGTCATTGCCCGCGGGTGGAATCAGGTAGAAACCCTCAAGGATGCCACCGCGCACGCAGAGATGCTTGCGCTGACAGCCGCAGAAGCGGCAGTTGGAGATTGGCGACTTGAGGGTTGCACTGTTTATGTGACCAAGGAGCCCTGCCCCATGTGCGCAGGTGCTATGGTACACTGCCGCCCGAGCCGGGTGGTGTACGGCATCCCCGACGCGAAAGGCGGAGCCTGTGGGGGCTGGATTAACCTGTTGGATTCCAACCCACCGCTTAACCACAAGTGCGAGACGGTAGGCGGCATATTGGGCGCGCAATGTCTGGAGCAATTTCAGAGTTTCTTCCGCGAAGCCCGCGCTGCTGCCAAGCTGCGCAAACAGCAGCAAAGAGAACAACAAGCCACGCCGCAAGATGACGCCAGAAATTGACATCTACCGCAACGCTGAGCGTGATTGGGTGACAGAAGACATGCTCGAGGCCTATGGCAGCGCCTTGCAGCAGCTCCTGCCCACGCTGCTACAAGCAGCCCCAGGGCCAGACCATGTGCTCAGCACGCTGGATATGGTGGAAATATCTGTGGTGGATGATGAAACCATAGCCCAGATTCACGGGGAGTTTTTGAATGACCCCACCCCCACGGATGCTATCACCTTCCCGTACGGCGAAATCATCGTCAGCTGCGACACGGCCGAGCGCTATGCACAAGAACACGGCCTGAGCCGCGAAGAAGAGCTCTTCCGCTACATGGTGCATGGTCTCACGCACTTGCACGGCTATTTGGACTATGAACCAGCAGACCGCGAAGCCCTTTTTGCTGTGCAAGAACCACTCGTGGCTCGCTTTTTCCCGCTGCGCAAGCCTCACGCGTGACCCCGGGTTCAGGGTGCGCGCTGGAGTGAATACGCTTGCAAAATGAGGGGGAATCTGATAAGACTTGCCACATGAGTTCCCACGGCATGGAACAGGGCATGAAGCAAAACATGGTGGCTAGCGCCACGATGCAGCTTTTCATGCGCACGCTCCAAGCCGCCAACATGGAGCTGACCCAGCAAGTGCGGCATGCCGTGGCGGCAAATCCCGCGTTGGAAGAATTGCCCCCGCCCAACACGCCCGAGGACGATGGCCCCCAAGCCATCGATTATGAAGCCACGCGTCGACACTCGGCTTTCATGGATTCACTCGCAGAAGAAGAAACCCTGCAAAGCTACCTCGAGCAGCAAATCCGCACAAGCGGGCTTTCGCGTGAGCTGGAGCAAGCCTGCTTGGCGCTGATTGCTCATCTTGATGAACACGGGCGCTTTGCTGCGCCCCCCGCCAGCATAGCCGAGGAACAAATGCTCCCCCCTGCACTCTTCCGCAAAGCTCTCAAGGTTGTGCAAGAGCTCGAACCTGCAGGGGTGGGCGCCATTGATTTGCAAGATAGCCTCATCATCCAACTACGCCGCGCTGGAGAAGAATCCAGCCTCGCCATGCGCTTGCTACATGACTGCTGGCATGATTTGGTGAACCACCGCTATGAGGCAGCTGCCCGCAAAACGGGCGCAGACCTGAATCTTGTTCAACTTGCGGCGCGCCGCATTGCACGGCTCAACCCCGACCCCGGCAGCGCATTTGCCAAGGTGGAGCAGCAAATCATCACCCCCGATCTGGTCATCACCCGCCTTGGGGATGAATTAGATGTGCGCCTTACCGGTGAGGGCATACCCCGGCTCGCGCTCTCGGCCGACTACCGCAACATGATGGCCGAGCATGCCGAAAAACCCGAGCTACGCCAATACCTCTCCCGTTGCTTTCGCGAGGGGCGAGACCTTATCCGCGCCATCGACCAGCGCCAGCAGACCATTTTAACAGTGGCCAACGCCATCGTTGCGCGCCAACGAGACTTCTTCTTCCACGGCCCGCGCGCCATGAAGCCCCTGCGCATGGAAGACATCGCAAGCGATACCGGCTTACATGTCTCCACCATCTCCCGTGCGGTCAACGGCAAGTTCATACGCTGCGATTTCGGCGTGTTGGAGCTGCGCCGCTTCTTCTCAGCGGCTCTCTCTACCCCCTCAGGCGCAGAAAAACACTCCGCAGAAGCTGTGCAAGACCGCATCCGGCAGCTCGTCGCCCATGAAAATCCGGCTCTCCCACTCTCTGATACAGATATAGCCGCAACCCTTGCTGATGAAGGCATTGCCATCGCCAGACGCACCGTCGCTAAATACAGAGAAGCCCTCCATATCCTCCCTGCACCCCTGCGAAAAAGCGTCTAACATTAAATATATACCATTTTTATAGAAATTAAACTTGCCAAGACGACAAAATGGTGCTAGAGTGCGCTCAGGAGAGATGCAAAAGCGATTGCAGCCCCCGAACATAGAAAGGACCCAACATCCATGAAAAAGAGTACCATAGCAGCCGCCACCCTACTGGCCGTATTGGCAACCGCCCCCATCGCACAAGCCCACGATGATGCCGCAGAGAGAGCCTGCAAAGCCATCGCCGCCGCCGCCGCGAGAAGCGAGGCCGACTTGCAAAAGTTGATAGCGAGTGGACACAGTGTCAACATGACAGACGATGATGGGGAAACCCCGCTGATGCGAGCAGCCGAACGCGGCAACCTGCAAGCAGTCGATGCGCTCATCAAAGCAGGCGCCAACGTCAACGCCCAAGATGAGGACGGCAACACCGCATTGATGGACGCCGCAGATGAGGGACACACCGCCGTCGTATTGCGCCTCATCCAAGCAGGCGCCGATGTGAACGCTCGCGATGACGAAGGTGAAACCGCACTGCGCAAAGCCATCGAGGAGCGCCATGCGGATACCGCCGCCCTGCTGCGTCAATACAGCGCCAAATAACGAAGTTTCAAACTCATAGCACCATCAACCGCGTCTTCGGACGCGGTATTTTTTTGGCAAGGCACGGGGAGGATGTCTTGATGCGGGGTTGACTCGCACGCGCCTAGCGCGTACAATGCGCGCATGAGAACCCTGCTTACCCTGTGTCTGATGTTCATGCTGGGCATGATAGCCCACGCATCTCCCACCAAAGTAGCAAGCCTTCACCCCTTGCTCAGCGAGATGGCAGTTGCCGTAGGTGGGGAGAAAATCAAAGTTGTCAACTTGTTCCCCGAGAACGGAAACCTGCACGACTTCAGCCCCACGAGTGCAGAAATCTCAGCCGCCGTGGGAGCGAAGTTATTATTGGCGTGTGGCAAGGGCATCGAGCCCTATCTCGCCGATTTGAGGGACTCTCTGAGCGCCCGAACCCGCATCTTGGAATTGGGTGCCGATATTCCCGATGTGCTGGTACCGGATGGCAGCCGCCCCGACCCCCATTGGTGGAACAGCCCAGAAAACATGAAACGAGCCTCGCGCACCCTTCTGGTGGCACTCTGCGAGGCCGATCCAGCCAACAAAGTAACCTACGAAGCAAACCAGAAGAAGTACGCCGACAACATGGACCGCATGATGCGCATGGGCAAGATGATTCTGCGCCGCATCCCCCAAGAACAACGCGTCCTTGTCACGGCTCACGCCGCCATGTGCCACTTCTGCCGCGATTTCAACATGACTCCCATCCCCGTGCACGGCATCGCCATGGAGAGTGAAGGCGACACCGCCTCGCTGGCCCAACTGATTGCCACCCTGCGAGAAAAACAAGTCAAGTGCATCTTCACAGAGGTGAACTCCTCCCCCAAGGCTTTGGAGACCATTGCACGCGAGCTGGGCATCAAATCCCGCCCCTTGGTCATGGATGGAATCTACCCCCGCATGAATACCTACGAAAAGATTTTCCTCTTCAATACAGGCATCATTGCTTCGGGCCTGACCCCAGAGAAGAAAAAGAAAGCTGAATCGGGCCAATAAACCATGTCACCACTCACTCGTTTCCTCCTGACACTAGCGGGGGTACTCTTAGCGGGAGTACCACTGGTGTACCTCACCAGCCCGCGTGGAAACGAACAGGCTACTCTCCCCCTCTCGCAACAGCCGGAGCCCACGTTGCGCACCCACCTGAGCCTGCGCTACACGGGAGCCCCCATTTCTGCTACACTGCGCTACGAAGACGATATCATTGCAGAAATAGCCCCTGCCCCCGCCTCACCGTATGAGTGTTTTATCGACCTGCCTGCCGATTGCCAAATAGCCGACATCGAAGTCGAGATTCATTGGCCCGAAAACTCGCCTGAGAACGCCGTCACACTCACAGCAGAACCACAGGGACGCCCCAGCCGCACAGAAACACAATGGACCGGCAGCAATGGCAGCTTGCTGCACAGCATTTTCACACTCTCATGGTAGCCGAACACGACCATATTTGCTGGGGTGGCGGAGTGCACCACCATGGTGGGCACAGCCTGACCGTGACTGGGCTCTGTGTCTCCTACCGAGACGTGGATGCCCTGCGCAACATCAGCTTTTCGACACATTGCGGGCACACACTAGCGCTCATGGGGCCCAATGGTGCGGGCAAATCCACCCTCATTCACGCCTTGGCTGGTTTTGTACAGGCGCAAAGCGGGAGCATGTGTTGGAATGGACAAGATTTGCTGCAAACACGCCATGAAATTGCCTTTGTGCCGCAGCGCTCAACGGTAGATTGGCAATTCCCCATCACCGTGCGCCACTTGGTCGAAATGGGGCGCTACCCCACATTGGGCTTGTGGAAAAAACCTGCTGCGCATGATGAACACATCGTCAACAAAGCGCTTGAGACACTCGGGATTACCGAGCTGCAGCACCGCCGCATAGGCGAGCTTTCAGGTGGGCAGCAGCAGCGCGCATTTCTTGCCCGAGCCTTGGCGCAAGAGGCTCATATCTTGCTGCTGGACGAACCCTTCACGGGGCTCGATGTGCCAGGCATGCAGTCACTCGGCGTCCAATTGCGACAACTGGCAGATGAAGGGCGACTCATCATCGCCTCGCACCACAACTTAGACAACGCCACCGAATTGTTCGACCAAACCCTCCTTCTCAACAAAGAGACGATTGCTTTCGGTGCCACAGAAAACGTGCTCACACCAGACAACGTGTACCGAGCGTTTGGATTCCACCACCACAGCACACCCCAAGCATGAACGAGTTTCTTCAATTTTTGGCAGAACCCATCGCACAACGCAGCCTGTGGGCATGCGGGGTCATTGGGTTTTCCAATGGTTTCGTGAGCGCTCTCATCGTGCTGCGCAAATCCTCCCTCCAAATTGGCACGATATCCTGTGCCTTATTACCCGGCATCGCCCTAGCCATTCTGCTGTTTGGGCTGGTGCAACTGAGCATCTTGGTGGGGGCCATCATTGCAGGATTACTCGTGGGGCTGGGCTCGCTCTTCCTTTCCCGCACCTCCCGCATCGACCACGACGCCGCGCTCTCCATCCTTCATGCCACGGCGTTTGCCATCGGCTACATCATCCTCATTCGCTTGGGCTTGCAGCAAAAGGTAGACGACTGGCTCTTTGGCAATATCATGAGCATGGGCAACACGGATTTGTGGATTTCCTATGCCGTGAGCGCCATCGCCATCCTCTCCATCACCGCCCTACACCGCCCCCTGCTTATCTACCTTTTTGACCCCCGCGCCGCCGCAACCATGGGTATCCCCGTGCGCGCGTTCAGCTACGGTATTTTCACCCTCATCATTCTGGTCTTGGTCTCATCTCTCCAAGCCGTTGGGGCGTTTCTGACGCTGGGCTTGCTAGTAGCGCCTGCCGCCACCATGTACCTGCTCACCGACAAAGCATCTACCATGTTCTGGGGCGGAGGGCTCATTGGGGGACTGGGTGCCATCGCAGCCTTCTTCCTCTCTTACCCTCTGGGGTGGCACTTGGGTGCTACCATCATCGTCGTCATGGGTGTGCTCTTCTTGCTCGCATACATCTTCTCGCCCAAACACGGTATCCTCTTCCGAAACTGGCAACGAAACGGGAAAAACAAGGCATAATCCAGCATTTCTGCTTGCTCTACGGGGGGGCAACATGATAGTATACGGGTGTATGGACACCTCCTATATCTCTCACCGCAGCAAGGGTTTCACCCTTATTGAACTCATCGTCGTGATTGCCATCTTGGCCACCTTGGCCAGTATTGCATATCCCGCTTACATGTCATTCATGGATGACGCCAAGCGCACTTCCTCCGCCAAAACTTGCGCGGATATTGTAGAAGCCGTCACGCGTTTCCGCACCGACAACAATGGCGCGCTTCCCTATGTAATGGACGCCGTAAAGCCCGACAAGAACGACCAAATCTTCCTCAAGACGGCTGATGGCGAAGATGCAGACATGCTCAAAATCCTCACCAACAACGAGGATGATGAAGACAACCGAGTCAACTCTCTCAAGGAATTCTACCTGAAATCCACCGAAGTGGAAGAACCCGTTGATGGTCTTTTCACCAATCCCAACAACGGCGAACTGGGGCTCTACGACCCCTGGGGCAACCCCTACTATGTGGTGCTCTGCGAAGAGGAAGAAGGCTGCCTTGATCCCTTTGCCTCTCGCAAGAAGCGCCTGCGCAACAAGCCATGCATCGTGTACGGCTTGGGCCCGGACGGCCTTGGTGTAGCACCCAACGGCAAGGTGGGCAAGAGCCGCAAAGCTGCCAGCAAGGAAGAAGCTGAAATTGCTGCCGAAGAGGCCGCCGATGCCATCTTGGACAACGTATACTCTTGGAAAAAAGTTAGCAAATAAATGAATTCATTCATCACAGATGACGTACGCATCACGGACATACGTCCGCTGATTTCTCCGGCTATTCTCATGCAGGATTTTCCTGCAAGCGCAGAGGCTTCTAAGATGGTGTATGACACCCGCGAAGCCGTGAGGCGCATCCTCAAGAAAGAAGATGACCGCTTGGCCGTCATGGTGGGGCCCTGCTCCATTCACGACACGGTGGGTGCCATCGACTATGCCGGCAGACTGGCAGCCATACGCGAGAAGTATGAGAAAGATCTCCTGCTCATCATGCGCGTATACTTTGAAAAGCCGCGTACGACTGTGGGCTGGAAGGGGCTTATCAACGACCCCTTCATGGATGAATCCTACAACATCAACAGCGGGCTGCGCATTGCGCGTGGGCTTCTGCTCCGCCTCTCGGAAATGGGGGTGCCCGCTGCCACGGAGTTTTTGGATGTGATTACCCCCCAATACATCAGCGACTTGATTGTTTGGGGCGCCATCGGCGCGCGCACCACTGAAAGCCAAGTGCACCGTGAGCTGGCAAGCGGTCTGAGTATGCCCATAGGCTTCAAAAACGGCACGACAGGATGTGTCCAAATCGCCGTCGACGGTATCGTCTCCTCTGCGCATCCGCACTGCTTCCTCTCTGTCACCAAGCAAGGCGTGTCCGCCATCGTCTCCACCTCGGGCAACGATAGCTGCCATGTCATCTTGCGAGGGTCCACCCAAGGCACCAACTACAGCAGCGAGCATGTGAAGCAGGTGTGGGAGGTCCAGCAAAAAGCCAATATCAGCAACCGTATCATGATTGACTGCTCCCATGGCAACAGCCATAAACAATGGCAGGAGCAAGCCAATGTCGCCGCCGATATCGCAAACCAACTCGCTGCTGGTGAGGATAATATCGGCGCAGTCATGATTGAAAGCAACATCAACGCAGGCAACCAAAAGTGCGTGCAACCGCTGCAATACGGCGTCAGCATCACTGATGCTTGCGTGGATTGGGAAGGCACGCTGGATATCTTGGACAACTTGGCAGCAGGTGTTCGGGCTCGTCGCGCCGCAAAAGCAGCGCAGGTGTAAAGCTTAGCTCATCTTAAGCATTCTTTGCAAAGCCTCCCCCGTTGCACACGGAGGAGGCTTTGATTTTGAACGCTTAAGCACTGCGTATTACAAAGCAGCACTTCTCTATTGACAAGTAAAGAGCGCTTCCCTATAATTTCCGCGCGTCCGTTTCCATGAACTTCGTCACTATTAGCTTTGTGCTCTTTTTCCTCCCTGTCCTGTGCTTGGGCTGGAGCATTCGCCGTTTTAGCGGCATATACAAATGGTTTCTCATGGCGGCGGGGCTGGTATTTTATGGCTGTGCGGGCCCAGCCTACCTATCCTTACTCTTGGGCATAGCCGCCTTGAACTGGGGCACAGCCGCCCTCTTACCTAAATTGGCAGACAAGAAGCGTAAGTGGCTTATATGCAGCAACGTGACGCTGCACATCATCATTCTCGCCTACTTCAAATACTACGAATTTCTGATTCTGAGTCTCATCTCCTTGGCTGGCATGGCTGGCTGGGATTTTTCGTTCCTCTTCTCTGATTCGCTGGCAGACATCGTGTTGCCTGTGGGGCTTTCATTCTATACCTTCCAAGGTCTTTCTTATAGCATAGACCACTACCGCAACAAAGAGCTTGCTCCCCGCAGCTTCACAGACGTGCTGGCCTATATCTCCTTCTTCCCCACCGTCCTTTCTGGCCCCATCCTGCGCGAGAACGACTTTTTCCCGCAGTTGCAACAAAAGCGTGTAGCAGAAGGCAGCGATTTCACCGAAGGTATGGCCTACATTGTCAGCGGCTTGTTCAAGAAAGTCGTCTTGGCCTCCTACCTCTCCGAACATATTGTAGACGGCGTATTTACCACCCCCCAAGATTACCATTCCGCAGCCGTTCTGGTAGGTGTCTACGCTTACACCATCCAGATATTCTGCGACTTCTCAGGCTACACCGATTTAGCCATCGGCGTCGCGCGCCTCATGGGGTTCCGCCTGCCCCCCAACTTCAAAGCCCCGTATTTGGCGCTTGATTTGCAAGAATTCTGGCATCGCTGGCACATCACCCTCTCCACTTGGCTGCGAGACTACCTCTACATCCCCATGGGTGGCAGCCGCCGCGGCAACCGCTACGTCAACCTCTTCATGACGATGCTTATCGGTGGCATGTGGCATGGCAGCGGTCTGACCTTCCTCATCTGGGGCTCATTCCATGGCTTGGGCTTAGCCATCGTGCATGGGTTTAAGAAACTGCAAAAACTGGTAGTGGGAGAAAGCCGCGTACCCTGCTGGATTGGCGCTCCCTGCAAGCTCCTGTCTTGGGTGATAACGATACATTTCATTGCTCTGTTGTGGATATTTTTCCGCGCAGAAAGTTGGGAAAGCGCCATGCAAGTCATCAACCGCATGCTCGCGCTGGATGGAGAAGGCAACGGCTTTACCCTCATGGTTGTGCTCGCCATTGTGTGCGGTCTGTTCATCCAATGGATAGGACCGGGGCTCTACAAATGGTTCACCAGCCTGCAAGCGCGCCTGCCTTGGGTGCTGCAAGCCCTAGTTGTCGCGCTTCTCTGTGGGCTCATCATGAACATGGGGCCAGATGGCACCCTGCCGTTCATCTACTTTAACTTCTGATAGCTACCACGATGAAGCCTCACCTCCCCCAAGCACTGAAATTGAGTCTCGCCACCCTGTTGGCCGGTAGCGTCTATGTGATGCAGAATGCGGAACACTACGCAAGCAAAATCACCGACACAGACCTTCCCGGGGCCGAGAGTTTGGCGCACGCACTCAACTTGGCTGCCGAATACTCTGGCCTGACCGAATGGAACGCGGCCCAACGCTCATGGCTCGAAAAGTGGACCAATCTCGTGAACGGAGAAGGCGAAGAAGAGCTTGAGGAGGAAGAGGAAGATACCCCTGCCCCCAGCCCAGCAGAGCCCCCCCCCCCTACACCTGAGCCCCAAGCTGAGACCGCGCCAACGCCCGAGCCGCCCGCCCCTGCACCAGCCGAAAAAGTGGAGATACCGGCAGATGCAGAAACCGACCCGCTACCCGCTGAAGGGCACGGCAGCACAGAGCCCCCGGCACCGCTGCTGGACACCGCACCCTTGCCCATTGCCACAGCAGAGCCTCTGCCTTGGCCTCCTGCCCCGCAGCCGCATGAGCCCTCCATGGAAGAGA
>JAZTYM010000025.1:0-18906 GCA_045637025.1 Akkermansia sp.
GACCGCTTGGCCTCCGACTTACCCCCTGAACACCAAACCTCATCCCTCCCCTACTATGACCAAATACACCTATCTGGCACTGGCGCTGGCCCCCATGGCCTGCATGACAGCACAAGCCTCTCCCGAGGCCACCGCGCAAGACACCATCAAGGCCGCCCTCACTCAGCTGACCACCCGTCTCCATGGCGCACAGGACAAGGATTTGCCCACGCTGATTTCCGAGCTGGATGCCCAGCTGTCCTGCAGCACTCCCGCCATCTTGCAAGCGCTGGAGCCCCTGACCAACGCGCAGCGTCTCAGCGTCATCCAAGGCCTCATGGAGGCTGAAGAGGTGAACACCTTCATGGCCGCTGGTCCCATGCTGGGCGAAAGTAAGGCCCTGACCACCCTCATGCCGGCCCTGACAGGAGAAGGCGACATAAGCGAGGTTTTGGCCACCCTGCCCTTCAAGACCAAGTTGCAAGTGGTTGATATCGCTGCCAATCTGCTCAAGATTTGCATTGGCTTGGGCATCGACAGCCCCGAAATACACGGCATGTTTGTGCCCACCGTACCGGGAGATGGTGACTACTCCGACGAGGCGTACGACTCCGAGCCTGACGCCGACGATGTGGCCGACGAAACCGAAGACGCTGAGGACGCCTACACCGAAGGCGACGAGGCATAAGCCCCTGCGCCGCGTAAGGCCGCTTTTCCATCACCGTCTATCTCTTCGCTTGAAGGGATAGACGGTGTTTTTTGGCCCCCGCCCCCGCGAGCCGGCACACGCCAGCGCGCATTATTCTACCACGATGCGCATTTCCTTGTCCACAAAGCCGAACTCATTGGCCACGCGGTAGCGGATGGTGTCCTCGCCGGTGAAACCATCCAGCGGGGTGTATACAGCCTTGCCCTTCCCCTGCATGGAGACGCGCCCACCCATCTTAGACACGGGATGCCACTGGATGGAGGATTTTTTCGCAAAGCTCAGCAGCTCATTCCTGCCACAGGCCAGAGACAAAGGCACATTCTTGACCGTGCTCAGCTTCTCTGGCTGCACCAGATAAGTCATATCCCACTTGGTGAGCCCAAGCTTGTCCAGATACGCCGCAGCACCCGCCGAGGGGAACATCTTGAAGTGAGCAAAATACGGGCGCACATCGCGCTTGGCCGCTTCAGACAAACCGATGAGGTAGCGGTCAATCTTCGCTTGGTCGGCATCGGCCCCCTGCACAAAATCCCACTTATACATGGCATCATCCTTATCGCGCAAGCGCTTGATGGTGCCCTTCACGCACTCCCAGCCAAAATCCTCGGCATAGGCAATCATCATGGAAGTGATGGGGTAAGACCAATGGTGTGTCCCCTTGTTGGCAATCTTGTACCACTTGTCTTGCATGATTTCCTGCATCCCCTTATCATTCGGGTCGAAAAGGCGGCGCAGGTGGCGGTCGTGCGAATCCTTCCAATTGAAAGCCTTGCCGGGGCGAGCCTTCATGTAGTAGCCACCCCAGTTGGTGGTAGACTCGGCCCAGAAAGAGAGCTCCATCTCCCAGAAATCGCTATGGTGGCCATGCTCATGCAAGAACAAAGCCGAGTTTTTCTCTCGCATGGCCTCCATATTCAGCAAATATGCCATATTCTTGGGCTCCCAGTGCAGCGGCCACACCGAGACACCCTCCTGCGCGTAGTGCCCCGAGTGCATGCGGAACGGCACCTTCGGGTAGTAGGAATAGAAATCCTCCAAATCGCGGTTATTTTCATTCCACCAAGTCATCACCTCCGTGGGCTTGGTCACGGTTTGCAGCACATCTCGCGGGACGAGGAGGATGAGGTGCTCGCTCACCAGCTCACCCCAAGGACCGGGTGCTTGCTTGCGCTTCTCCCAATCAGCATCCGTATGCTTGCCCAGCACAAACTGCGGCGCCGCCAGCGCCCCCTCCACCCCCACGGGCGTGTCCTTCATCTCCACCTCCTTGGGCACCTTCAGCAGCAGAATACCGCCGTGCGGGCTCACCCATTGGGTCGTTTCCTTGTCCAGCTTGAACCAATATGTGGTATTGGGCATGCTGACCAACGGACGGTTCTTTTGCAAGAAATGGTGCCCCACCTGCACCTCCAGCTTCTTGCCCACATAGGCAGGCGGTATCGTCACGGTAAACGGCTTGCCGGGTATGGCATACAAGCCTAGAGACAAGTACTCCTCCCGCCATTTATCGCCGTGAGAATTGAGCTTCAGAGCGCGTTTGACGGGTTTGGCACCGCGGGGCACCTTGCCGAGCGAATCCGCCAAGCGGTGCGCACCAAGCCTGAGCAGCTGCTTCTGGGAGAGAGACTTCAGCCAAGCATCCTCCATGAACAAAAGTTTTCGGGCCACCGCGTTTCTCACCGGGGTCTCGGGGGTTGCCTTGATGCCCGCGGCTATTTTCACATAGCGGCGCATGCCCTTTCGAAAAGCCTCGGGGCCCTTGCCTTCCAGCTTGCTCTGCACCTTGGTCAGGGCGTCCTCCAGCATCAGCAAGTCCGGGCGGGGCAGCTTGTCCAACCAAGCGCTCAACTCGGCCTCAGGCTGGGCCTCCATGCTCTTGATGAGCTCCTTGCCGCGCTCCGTCTTGCGGGTTGTTTCCTCCCACAACTTGCGCTGCGCCTCATTGAGTCGGGGGGTCAGATATTTTCGCGCGACGATATCCTTTGCCACACCCGGTCCTTGCCACGCCAGCGCCACATGGTCATCATTGATAGCATCTTTGTAGTGCAGCGCCAGCGCATATTTCTTCCCTTTTTCGAGCCGCACCGTGCCCGCCGCGCGCCCCGGCACAAAATGGTGTTTGGGCGTGTAGCGCCCCACCGAGCACACCTTCTGCAAGCCTGCCTCGCTCTCATCCTTGCTCAGCAGCAACTCGGCCGCATCATCCGCCGCAAGGAAAAACGTGTATTCACCCGTCTCGGGCGCTGTGAGCCATGCCGAAAAACGCGTGCCAAAATTATCTGCGCCCGAAGGGCCTTCATCTATCTTTCCCTTGATGTATGCGGCATTGGCCGGGCGTTTGTCGATGGTGGTCAGCAGCTCTGCCACCTGCCCCGTCTTCACATTGTCCCACATCTCCATCAGCACCCCATTCTTGGGCAACTCGGGCGCACCCGTTGCCACCGCAGCAGCACCCAGCAACACACTCAGGATTGATACATGTTTCATACACCTCTAGTATCGCATATTCTCAGCACATAGCAAGCTATTTTGTGCCCCCCTGCTGCCGCGCAAGCTCTCACCTTCCCCCTTAAGCTGAGAGAGTCCCCCCCCAAAAAAACACAGCGGGCTTTTTCTCTTCCCTGCCCCGTAGGTAGAGCGGCACCATAAAATGGCGAATCAGCGTCTCGCCTGTGGAGTTCACGCAAAAGGCGTGCTTTGTTGGCCGAAATGCATGTGCCGCGCCCTTTTATCTGGCATTTGGGGGATCTAGGCTTGCAATCGGGTGCGAAATATGCCATAACGTCTATACTCCCGCCGACCTTTATGAAATATACCCTTTCCCTCGCCTCTTTCTGCCTTGCAGCTTCATCAGCCGTTGCGGCCATAGGGGATGTTATCTACCCCACGGGGAGAGTGCTTTATCATATTGATGGCGTGAAATTATCCTCAACATACGGGACGGCGACCCCGAGTTACGCTTCGGTGGTACAAGCTGAATCCACCCGTCTGTACGACAGCAATAAGGGTGGCCCTTGGACTGGCAGCTACTCCGATGGCACAGAGTACGACAGCCTCATGTGCTGGACGCACGTGGCCACCAACGCCATCCAATACTGGCAAGACGTGTACGGCGTTTTCTACAAAGACACCGGCAACATGCAGGCAACCGGCTCTGGCAGCGCCCGCGAGCTGCCCAACGGGTACATGTCGACAGAAACTATCCGGGAATTCGGTTCTGATGTAGACGTCAACAATGCCCGCGAGCTCTATATCGCCCCAGCCTTTTACAACAGCTGGAAAAACACGGGTGGGTCGTTTGGCGATGCCGCCAATTGGTTCTTCAAGGCCGATACCACCACGAATCCATGGGCAGCAAACGGCCAGTGAACCTACGCCCAGCCACACCCCAGCAAGGATTACGACGACTCCTTCTCCTGCGGCACCCCCGGCGGGTACTATTCCGAGTATTTTGGCAATGGCAACTCAACGAGAGATGCTTTCGTGACCATCGAAGCAGCGGCGCAAACCTCTGCCACCAATGCTACCTTTGCCTACAACGACCGCGAGGCCCTCAAGCAAGCGCTTCTGGCGGGGCTTGGCTTTACCCAGCAGGCAGATGGCTCCTATGTGCAGACCCAAGAGGGCATGACGGCTGCCCTCAGCCTCAGCGGCCACGTGCTCAATTGCTATGGCTTCACGACAGATGCCAATGGCACCCTGAGCACCGTGCTGATTGCCGATGGCGATAACGGAACAACGCGCTTAAATGAATTGATCGTCAAGGAGGTAAATGGCAAGCTGGTCTTGTACAAAAGCAATAGCAGTGCTTACATCAATTCCAGCACCTACATCGACGGCGTCTCCTACATCAACACCCCAGAGGTGCTCCAGAACATGCTGAAGGAATACCGCAGCTTGGAAGAGGCCGCTGTGTGGAACGGCAAGGGCACCAACAGCAGCTGGGAAACCCAAGTGGATGTGGTCGACAGCGAAATTGCCGACGAAAAGACAGGCTGGGACGTGCTGGTGAACGGCAACAACATCGATGAACAGCACCACGACTACTACCACGGCTACGCCCTGCAAGGCCGCAAGGTGCTTTTTGATGACCACGCCGATGCCAACAACCGCCGGGTCACCATCAACGGCACCGTGAGCACCCCGCACATCGAAATCGCCGCCGAAGGCTATGAGTTCGTGAAAGGCACGAATGGCGCCATTGCCGCCGGGGCCGACATGGTGATTCGCAGCGGTGCGAGCCTGCTCAGCGGCGTGGAGCTAGACCTGAACCATCTTACCCTAGAAACTGCCGCCAGCCTGAGTCTGGATGAAGCCGCAGGCGTCGTCAAGGTTTCTGGTGAGTTCCGCGTCGAAAAAAGCAGCGTATCCACATTCTCCATGCGCAGCACCGCCCTGCCCGCCGCCAGCATCGATGCGGATTTGGATTTGACGGCTGCCACCCTCATCGTGCTGGAAGCCCCGGTTGATATGAACGGCCACACGCTTCTGCTCAGCCAGAACACCCCCATCACGCTCAATTTTGACGCGGGCAGCAGCGACTACATCCCCTTCTTCTCCAATGTGGGCGCGCTTGAAATCGAAGGCATCGGCCTCATTGAAAGCGGTACCGACCTGACCGAGATTCTCAACATCACCTACGCGGACAACAGCATCCCCAGCAACGACTTCCAGCTCGTCTACACCGGCGAGGGCTCCCTCGCCCTGCAAGCACCCGAGCCCACGTCTGCCACCCTCGCCCTGCTGGGCCTTTGCGGCCTCGTCTGGCGCCGCCGCCGCCAGCCTTCTGCATAATCCATCCCCCCGCACACGTGCCACTTGCCATTCCTACGCCCAGCGGCCACACACCTGGCCAGCCTTGGGGCTCGGCGTCTGCGCTTGTAAGCAGTCAGGCATAAGAAAATACAGCATTCGCGGATTTTTCTTCTTATCGAAGTTCATACACGAAAGGCTCACTATCCGAATTATTCACACAGGTAACATAACGTACTTTGAGATTAACATCCAATAGAGGCTGGACAGCCGCCATCAACATTTTGTCTGTGCTAAGATAATTCACGTGAACTGTAAGATGGGACTCTTTCAGTAAATCTGGGCACACTTTTATCATCTCCTCAGCTGTGCGACAGACCATACTTTTGTTTAACAAATAAGCTACGCCTTGTCCGGGTGTGCGATAAACCTCGATTTGCTGCGCAGAACTTAATCGAAAGGAAGTCGTCTTGGAGACATGGGGAGATAGGCGCAGCGTGCAGGAAGAAGGCTCTGAAACTTCAGTACAGCCAACTGTCCCCAACAAGCTCAAGAGAAGCGCTGCAAAACTGGATTTTCTTGTCAGCATTGAAAAGAATGAGTCTCAGCTGGATTCTACTGCTTATTGATGTGACTGTAAAGTTTTTTCGCCTCCCCCTTGCTCACTAAGGCGAGAAATATTTATGCCGACAGAACAAACTGACAACAAACATGCGGGACGGCCGAAAGATTGTCTTAGCTTTATGAAACAGGCTGCTACTCTGGTGCTTGCTATTGCAGTACTGGTATCAATCCCGCCCTGGAGGATAAGCTCGTCAAGATGCGAGTCAACGAACTGGTTGCGGAGGGTGGCCCACTTACGGATGCCCGCCGTGCTTGAACAGAGGAGTTGCAATTGGTATAATGCCACGTAACAGATAAGAGTATGCCAATCAAAGAAGATAAGATGCAAATGCCACCGAGGAGGCGAAGCCTCTGTATGCGGTGGGTGCTCATAGGCAGCTGGCTGCTTCTCGTGGCCGGATGGCCGGTCTATTATCTACTGCCAGATCGGGATTGGTATTATCCATGCTGGGGTGCGCCTCTTGAGATATTGGAGAGTCGCCGAATCTCAGAAAATCCGCATTACAGGAATGAGAATGTATACAGTCGCGTGTTTATTGTGCGTCCGTCTGAGAAAAATCTAGCCTATTTTCGAAATTTGGAATACTCGAACGGTCTATATTCAGAGACCGTTGAATCTCTGTTAAAAGAATACTCTTTGCCAGCCCCTTATCATGTTTCCAATACCGGATGTGTGAACTTTTCGTTATGTGGCAATGGGCTGATGATGGTGCATGATTTCAGCCGGAACAAAGGAGGTCTTTTTTCCAGCCGTTTGGCTTATCCGGAGGTGGTGCTGCGTAGCTATCCGCAGCGCTTTGTCTTCCACTATGTATGGGCTTGGGTATCTTTAGCAACGCTAGCGCTATCGCCGCTTTTGTTCTTGCTCCGGTGGGTGCTAACCAGGTGTATCGTCGTTTTTGGGCGCCATCGGTAACAAAAATGCAGGAAACGCGCAACAACATGCCCGCCGCGCGCGTCTATTTATTAGAAAATCAACGATGCGAATGATATGCAAAACCTTTATCTCTTTCCTTTTGCTTACACTGGTGGCCATTGGAGCATCGGTGGGGCTCATGCAATTACACCATAATGCGTGGGTAGCGCAGGGAGAATCACCTGTCCTTTGGGATTGGACGTATGTCTTGATGGAAGGTCTTATACCTTTTGCAGTGGCCCAATATGTAGCTGCAGCGGGAGCTTTTGCGTTAGCGTGGGTGCTATGGGACAGCAAGTGGCCCATGCTGCGAAACCTTCTCATAGCATGGGGAATCACATGGTTGCCTGTTGCCATCATCTCCACGGGAGACGTCACGGCCTCCTCCGGCGGCCCCTTTAACTTCCCTATGTCCATGTTTGCAGCTCCGCTTTTCGCTTTCTTCTGTTTGGTAGAGCTTGGAGCTGCTCTGCTCTTCCGCGCCTTTCAACTCTCGCACTGCAAGGTAAATCCCTTGACTGCGCAAATAAAAAATCAGAACGAGAGCTCGCCGAAACACGACTAAGTTTTCCTTGAAATAAGAAGCACCCCGGAAGCAATCAGGAGTAGCGATAGGCACTTCTGCCACGTGATGATATCTAGCCCCAGTACAATTCCCACCACAGCGGCGATGACTGGCTGCACATAATTATAAGCGGCCACCGCGGGTGGCTCCAGATGACGTTGACCTACAATCAGCAGCAAATAGCTCAGGAATGAACCACCCATCACGACATAGGCAATGGCTAAAAGCTCGCTCAGGCTGAAAGTGGTGCTGGGCAGAGCGGCCAGCCTGCTGTACATAGGCAGCAGGGTAAGCACTGTTGCAATCAAAAAAAGCCACTTCATCACGGTTACAGGGTGATAACGCCGCAAAACCTCGCCAAAGAAAACAAAGTAGCACGCAGCAGAAAACTGAGACACAAAGCACAGCATATCCCCTAGCGGATTTCCACTAAGCCCGCCCCCGGATCCCAGTATGAGTACCAGAGCGCCAATGGAAGCTAGCAGAAAACCGCTAATGCGTAGCCATGTGACACGATGCTGCAGGAAAATCGAGGCGAGAATAAAAGTCATCACCGGAGTGGTAGTGCCGACAACGCAGGCGTTCGTGGGGGATGTGTATTGAATACCCAGAACGTAGAGAAATTGGTTGATAACCATCCCGCAGAGGGACATTCCCAGCAGTAGTAACCAATCCTTGCGGGCAATTTTCTCGCGTTTCACAAGCGGGGAAATGAGCCAGAACAATAAGGCCGCTCCGCTCACTCGGAAGAACGCCAGCAGCAGTCCATCAATAACACCGGACTGCATGGCCAGTTTGCACATGGGGCTCATTAATCCGAACAGAACAACCGCCCCCAAAGTGCTGATATGACCTTTAAGCTGAAGTTGCCGCATGCGGCCGACATCCTAGCACAGCGCCCTCTTTACGTCAATGCCAAAGAAAAAAGCCGCACTTTCTGCCATTTTTTTGTTGCGGATTCGGTGCCGGGAAGTATTATTATGGTTAGAGAGAGAAATGAAGACCTGTTTCCTGAAAATCATTATCGCCGTAGCTATCTGTTGGGCTGTCTTCGTATTTCTGCTTGGTTTTATTCCCTGTGCCGCAGAGGTTGATGCCAGAAATGACTATATCGCACGTATGGAGAGGTCTTTGGATTTGGGAAAAGAGTTTGCTGCTCAAGGTGTCACCTATTATGGCATGTGCGGTCATGTGAACAGCTACTACTCTTCTTTTCTGATTCATACAGACAAGCCTTGCGAGCTTCCGCCTGCTGTTGATAACTATTTTCGCAATCATCCGCTGAGAATGTTTACTGAGGTAGAACAGATTCTCTATTCCCCCTCAGGAGTTGTATCCCCAGAGATATACAACACTCAATACTATTGGTAAGCCTCTCCTTATGAACAAATCTTCCATGCCCACCCTCCACAAAATCCTAGCCACCACAGCCATGTGCCTTGCGGCGGTGGGGGTGAGCAACTGCAAATCGAACCATCACCCACGGGCGATAGAGAATCCGCGCCGCATCTGTGTGATGAGAGGCGATGCTGAGTGCCTGGCCCTGACTCTGGATGCGGATAATCTTCATCAGTTAGGGACGGCTATCAACCTGAGTGGAACCAGTGTTACAAAACAAGGCCGACCGGTCAATGTGAGACCGGCCAACGAAGAGCATTGCAGCGAATACCGCTTGCAAGTGTTCGGCGAAAATGAGAGCAGAAGCGCGTCTCTTTACACCATCTTTCCTTTTGAAGTGCGCGGAACACATCGCGAATTAACAGACGAGACAGCTGGATACAGCTTTAGGTTGGATTTTCGCCCCATGCTGAACGCGACGGATATAGATAGACTGTACCGCTTTATTCCGGAATGGAGGGAAAAATAAGACTGGCCACAAAACACTTCATGCAAGACATGGAGCTCTGCTTTGAGAAAGCTCCTCACTTACTCCATCACTTGCAGGCGTCTGTCGATTACGAAAAGGATCTCTATATCCTTGTTAACGATTGACGATAACGGTTTCAGCTTGTAGAATAGCCACGATGAGCGAATCCCCCATTCAGAGTTATTTGCATAGTCTGCTGCAATGCTCGATTGATGAGCTTCCGGAATTTGCGGCTGCAGGTGTACCAGCAGCGGTGCAAAGCTGGCTGGCGGAGAGTGCCGAGCGACAGCAGGATTTTGCCCTGCTGATGGAAGCCGCTCGGCAGGAACCATTCATCACGGAATATGCATGCGGCTGGGATATCAACCATGTACTTGATGGTTTCAGGGGCGATGAGGGGTATGGTTGGAAAGAACTCATGAGTAGTGTAGATGCCGTAGGGTGTGCCATTGATGAAGCTGATGCCGAGCGCGAACAGCTTGGCATGGCCATTGTACGGCTGTTGCTGGAAGCCGGAGACTCCCCCAATAATGACTATGCCATTGCCCTCTACTCCGGCCCCTTACACTACGCTTGCCAGAATGGATACCTGCAATTGGCTGAGCTATTATTGCGTTATGGGGCAGACCCCAATATGGAAGACGCAGACATGCATACTCCCTTGCATTTTGCAGCTCGGAATAATCAGCTGGATTGTGCTGCGCTACTCATTAAACACGGTGCCATAGTAGACGCGCCTGACATAGCCGGTTGGACTCCTCTTCGCGGTGCAATCCTTAGCCAACACGAGAACATGGCGGTTCTCTTGCAAAAACACGGTGCCCGTATCACCGAGTTTTCAGAAAAAGACTGGGACCGCTACAAGAAAACGAAAAACAGACATAACGGATGAAGACGATTTTCCCCGAATCCTGACCACCACAGCCCTGTGCCTTGCGGCGGTGGGGCTGAGTTCGTGCTACTCCTCGCTGCATAAGTATGTCTGGAACCGCGCTGAGATTATTGACGAAGCCTACTGGGTTCAGGATGAGGAAAACATTGAATTGTACCGAGTGGGTGACACCGTGTATGCCAAGGTGTTCGTGGGTCCGGCACGCGGTGACTTTTCGGACGGATTGAGGGGAGATTTGCTGTGTGTTCGCGGCGGCGCATACTCATGCTACACCCCGGTTCTAAAAGACAGTAAGCCGGTATATATTCAGCTGAACGAGAGCTATTCAGAGCTCAGAGCTGATTTGCTGCAAAGTCGCCGCGAGAACCCGAGTCTCTATCGGGCTGATACCTTCCATATTTACTGGTGGAGACCGGAGCGCACTCCCTATCTGACTTCGCTTCCGTCCGGGGCTGTCCGCTTGGAGGTGCGTGGCCACGGAGACCATAGCATCTCTGAAAGCAACGGCTACGAATCCCACACCGATGCTCATAAATACTACGCCTACCCGCTGGGAGCTATCATGGCGGTGGCTGTGGATGCTCCGCTGACCATTGCCGGTAACGCCCTGCTGGTGGGGGGCGCAGTTGTCGGACTTCCCTTTATTGGCATAATCAATTGTTACGAATCTCAAACGCAGAACGCCCCGGAGACTACCACTCCATCTCAAAGCCGCCCCTGAACATGAAGTCCCGCTCTATCTTCCCCAGAATCCTTGCCACCACAGCCCTCTGCCTTGCGGCGGTGGGGCTGAGTAGCTGCCAGCTACCTCAGCAAGCAGTACTTAGTGACCCGGATAATATGGAGAGATTTCGCCCCATTATGTTCTACAACTGCGTCCCCGTGGGTGAGACAGACCCATACGCAGATGAGAAGAAAGCGTTCAGCGGGGCTACAGAAGGGATGAAACGACTATCTGCCGATGAGAAAACGACTTTGGCACTGGCCATTGTGGACGCATTCGACAAAGCCATCACGCCGCTGGGGCTGAATCTATCAAGCCCCGATTTCATCACAGAATTCGCCATTGCAACCCGCAACAACGCCACCGTAAAGGCAGCTGATGAAGCCATGTGGGATGATATGCTCGGCTGGCAAAATGTGTTGCCCAAGGCTATGGCTTCATTACCGATTGAATTGCAACAAAAGCTCACACACGAATACATGGCAGGCTTGTTAGATTGCTATGCTGCATTCATGATTATGCGATACGCAGAATTGAATGAATCCCTCACGGCTACCACCCTAGTGGCTTCATAAAGAAAATTATATGAAAATTAGTGTAAAATGCAAGATTAAATCGACGATTTTACACCATCAGTTGTAAATATTGGATATTTAATGTGTTGCTGCGGTGTTAAAGCTAATTTTAACATATGGATATCAGCATGACTGGGGCACACCCCATGAGCGAGTTCCTCAAGATTCTGGCCGAACTGTAACCAACGCACAAAACACCACTCAGGCTTCGATAAATCTTCCGTCTTCGCCAAGGCTTCGCCGAGACGAGACGCCCAGACAAGCCGCAAGACCATGCCCCGCCCCCGGCAGACCAAGGGCTCCCCTTCGAGTAAATCCTCGGCTTTTTGCCCTATTTCTGCGCCATCGGCAACAGAAATGCAGGAAACGCGCAATAAAATACCATCCACGCTTGAACAGAGGGGGGGAATTGCTATAATGCTCCGTAACAGATACACGCTTAACCTCAATGAATCGCCGACTCAAAATCACGAGCTATGTAGTATGCCTTTTGGCAGTTTTTTTGCTGGAGGGATGCATATCGCTCTACACTGGGCGTTTCACTGTTATTGATACAGGTGGCGCCCTCTCCTCCATAGGCCGTGAGGAACCAAGGCTGCCCCACACATATCGCGCAGAGCTTCGGCCGAACTACATTGTCCACAACAAAGTGTGGAAGAAAGGCGATACCTATATCGTACAGATTCCTATCACCTATGCTCTGGCCAGAGAATCAGTCATAGTGCATAGCAGAGGGTGGGAAAACACATCTAACACGTGGGGATGGCCCGATTCGCGACGTAGCAAGGGCGAGGCTGCCGGAACTCCGGTAGAATACTACTATGCACTCATGAACGAACAGCAGTACCGGCGGCTGACGTTCAGAATCAAACGAATCACTAGAGAATACGAACGCCCCTTCTACCAGGTTCCTGTTCACCCGGCATCAGAAATCGACTTGCGTGGAGCCGAGCTCGTGCTGGACTCGGTGACGTCTCTGAAGAAGAATGATGTGCGCACGCCCGACCTAGCATTCTGGCGTGCTGAAGAGCAAGTTCCCGACCGCAGAGCATGGTACAACTACCTCATTATGCCTCTCAGCTGGGCTGCCGAGGTTGTGGATATTCCACTCACCATCGTTGCTACCCCTATCGGTTGGTTGGTAGATGCAATATACGAGCCTTTTCATAACTGACGTAAACAGCAAGGGATGCTCTCAGGCTTGTGCCGGATGCATGTCTTCTCAGTCGGGTGTGGCGCTTATCACCTTTGCAAGCAATGAAATGAAGCATTCGCAGGGAGCTTCAAAGATAAAATAATAGTCATTGACGAGGTCTAATCTTGAGTAAGTATTTAGCTTTTAGTACAATACAGATTATGGATTCGGAACTGATTCTTTACCTGTTCTATGATAAAGATTTTCCCTTGATTCTTCCACCTCCTTACAATGAGGTCGAGCCAGAAGGAAACTGTGCCTGTTTGCAGGCATGTGACGCTATGGCTGAATTAAATGATGAGCTTGCACTAACCGGGCGGATGTTAAAGCAGGTACAGGGACAAGGTCTCAGCTTGAGTGTGTATCGCAGGGAAAACAAGGCCCGAGCAGATGATTCCGCCGTGCGATTGAGCCATGATCTGCTGCAGCAGATGAATACATGCAAATTTGGATTAGACTATTCATATTACGCCTGTCATGAACGAAATACGAGATATAGTCAGGTGATGAGCTTCTTCCTGATTACGTTTCCCGGTGGCGAGGTAGATGCCGGGTTGCCGCCGAATATTCCATGGCTTTTTGGCGATAAGTATCGGGGGCAACGTTTTGTGATGACTCCGGACATCACCGCATTAGCTGACTGGTTATCGTATCTTGCAAAACACGCGATTACATGTCCGGAACTCAGGATAGATTATTTTTCGGAAGGCAGCATGGTCATTTGGTATATGTCAGCTGAGGATGAAATCCGCTCTCTCGATGCCCTCAATTGCAATGTTGAACTGCGTATTCACCCTGCCATGCTCCTGCCCAAAGATGACGCCATCGCGCCCTTGTTCCGATACCTCATGCGCAGCTCTGTTTGGAGAGAATGCCTACAGCCACCGTGCGAAGGTAACGACGAAATTTAGTTTTCCAGAGAATCGAGTAAAAGAGTACCAGATAAGACAGCATAACAAAAATACAAGAAACGCGCAACAACATGCCCGCCACGAGCGTCTATAAAGTAGAAAATAAGCGCTTTCTGAATTTTTTGCTGCGGATTCGCGGCTGGGATGTGTTAACTTAGGTGTAAGGAGATAAATGTTCATGCCAACAAAACGAACAGACAACAAGCAAGCAGGTCGTTTGAATGGTTGTCTTAGCTTTTTGAAACAGGCAGCTGCTCTGGCGCTTGCAATTGCAGCACTGATATGCATCTTCACTGCCGGTACAATGTATTCGCACATTGCCCAAGACCTGAGCAGTGAGCCCGTGTACGAAGCAACGCCCGGGCAAGTCAATCCCGCGCTGGAAGGTAAACTCGTCAAGATGCGTGTAACCGAGATTGAGGCGGACGGCGGCACGCTCACGGATGAAACATTCGGGCTGAGCAAGGAAAATGCCATAGCGTTGCACCGTTGTTTTATTCATCGAGAAAAGCCTAAGAGGCGCATTCAGGTGAATTGCAAGGAACTGCATGGTATTCGCGAATCTTGGATTCTTGCGCCACAAGTGAAAGCCGGAGGCTACTCGCTCCGAGCCCGCGAAAGCTTTTGGGAAGACTTCGGGGAAGAACTCATCAACACTGAGGCCTTGACGCTTCCGACGGTGTGGGAGAATAGCGTGGTATCCCGCACTCCTCACGATATTATCCTCCGAACAAATGATACCTCAAATCTGGCAGTTGACCGAATCGTTTTTCAATATAGGTGGATTCCATCTCCGTGGCGCGGGGTGCGCCATATCGTTGGCCGCCAACATGGCAATGCGTTGGACCTCACGGGTGAAGGCTGCGGGCTAATTCGCGGAGAGCAGGAGTATCAACAAAAGACCCGCATACGTTCTCTGGCGGTAATACCAATGTGGGAATATTGCTTATGGGTGCTTGGTTTACAGTGCGTGATAACTCTGTGCCTGATTCCGCTCGTACAGATGCTGCAGAACCAGGGCCTGTTGCGAGCAACCTGCGCTGCTATGATTCTGGGAATACTGCTCTGCACATTGGTGGCCGCTACGATGTTGCTCCTGCCGTACTCGGAGCATGACATCTTGACATGGGCATATACCTTGCTTCCCTGCCTGCTTGCCATTGTACTGCGCTACGTCACGAACAAAAAGAGGAGTTAACCCTTCGTATGATGGCTTCTCGGCAGGAAACGCGCAACAAAATGCCCGCCGCGCTTGAACAGCGGGGCGGAAATTGATACAATGCCGTACAGGGGTGCATATAAAGAGAAAAGCCTTCACCATGATAGTTGTATTTTTCGCAATGGTATGAAACTAAGCATGCACAGCAACGCTGAGGAAGGCTTGCTTCTCATCGGATTTGATGATGAGGGCCGTGAGAAGTTGCTCGGCGATATTGAGCGCACTATAGCTCAACAGGACCACGAATTCGATATACTCGACACGGAGCTGTCGCCGGATGATCCGCGCGGGGGCAACTGGAAGCCCAACGATTTCTATAACATTTCCTGGAATTCCGATGAGAATGCTCCGCTGCATGTGGACGACAGCGTTTATATTTCGGGCGGTAAAACAGCCCTCATGGATTTGTATAACCGAATCCGCCTGCTGCCAGCCGACTGCAAGGAATTGGAGCTTGCTGCCGTGCATTGCGAGACTGCGAAGCAGAAAAAACAGAGACTAATCGGTAAACTCTTGCTCCTCCTGCTTCTGAATGCTGCGATTGCTTTTGCGTTGCTTCTCGGCTCGCTGATGCATGCCATCCGCCATTGCGAAGGGAGGGAATCCCCCGCTTTTTGGCACTACATCGTCACCTACGTCATGTTCTTTGCCGCCATCTCCCAGCCACTCTGGCTGCTGGCAGAGGTCCTGCCGGCAAATCGACTCCGGAAATTCTGTTTTAATCTCTCGGGGCTTTTGTTGCTCCCCGGCCTGCTTATTGCCGCGCCCGTTTACCTGTGTGACTCCGACATCATCGGCATCGATTCCTACGCCTTGCGAGTTCCCCTGGCTCTCCTGTTCCTCGTTGCCGCAAGCTGCGTCTTCTTCTACTTGCGCAAACGCGTGCGCAATAATGGGATAATTGAAAGGGGGAGTCAATTAAAGATAGCATCAAGGACATGAAACACAAAAAGTTATTTATATATTGTTCTCTGGCATCGGTAATGGTAATGCTGCTGGCCTACGTTCTTTTCACGATACATTTCCATTACCTGGCTAAGCCCGCACTTTTAGCTGATATACATTCCAGTTATCCTGATATTGAGGAATCCGATTTGTACCTATCAGGGTTACCCATGCCTACAAGTAACGGGGATATTGTAATCGAATATTCCTTCGTGTATAACGATTACGGAGAGAAACTTCACTTAACATATTACTACAGAAACACTCGACCTATCGGATGTTATAAATAATATGTCTGTTTTCACGCCATCGGCAACAAAAATGCAGGAAACGCGCAACAACATGCCCGCCGAGAGCGTCTATTTATTAGAAAATCTGCACTTTTCGCAATTTTTTGTTGTGGAGTCGGTGGCTGTAATGTGTTAATATAAGTAAAAGAGAACAGCATGCCACGCTACACACTCAGTGACCCATACCACGATTTCGACTCCGAAGAAGAGCGAGCCTGGCTGGATGCCATTACCGCCAAGCAGGGGCGCGGAATTACGGAGCGCGATTTACACTGGGTTTTCCAAGGGTATTTGCCCGCCGGCACGTATGCGGAGTGTTGCTGCTACCTGCGCCCCCTCTATAATTTTCTGCATGCTCATCAAGCCTACCACGACTTGTGGGAAAATCTTGTTGAAATATGGATACCCATGCACTTAAAGGAGCTACAGGCGGATGGTACGCTGGGTGCAGTGATGACGGAAGTGCACTCCATTTACGAGGAAAAGCTGCAGAGCTACCTGCGCGGTGAAATGTGCCTGGAATACATCAAGCTGATGACTATCTCGTATCTGTTCGCTGCGCCTCTGGCAGACAAACACGCGGCTCTCATTGCCCGCCTGCAACAAACGCTGCACGGGCGCATGCTGCTGCTGAGTATATGCGCACACGATGATATTTGCCGCCCCGCTTATCTGGATATCCCGGAAGAACACGCGCCTTACTTCCGCAGACCGCAGGATGTGGCTACACAAATCCGAACCGCCCAAGGATACACGGACATCCGCGCCTACATTGTTCAGCTGATAGACGAGGTTCTGGCAGCAGCGGAGAAAGAATCTGTGACCGAGGAACTGCTTACAGGCTGGGATGACCTGTTAACCTCTTTGGATGCGGCAACTATGCACCTGCCAGGTGGTCCCCTTTATACCAGAGCTTGATTTGTTACAAGTAGAGGAGATAGATAATAATGAAGATAATTATCCACCGAATCCTAATTACCACAGCCCTGTGCCTTGCGGCGCTGGGGCTGAGCTCGTGCTATCCGACGCGGTATATATGAACATTGACTTCCCCATTGATTTTTCTGTAGTTCAAACTCCTGCATCATGGAATCTTTTGTCATCATCTTCCTCATCACGATTTTCGGTCTGCTAGGGACGTTCATTACGCTGAACAACTGGTACTGCATCGTTGAGTGGATTATACTATGCCGACGCAATCCTCGCCAGCGTAACAGGGGAGACGGAGTTATACCCCTGCTCGGCGGTTTATTTCTCTTTATCGCGCTGTCATTGCTCGCACAGGGGTTTCCCCACATCTTCCCGCTGAAACTTGTATGGTTGGGCTTTGTCATCGATTACGGCTCCCTGCCATCCATTATCATCCTTCCCTTTCTGAATGTACTGCTTCGACACCGCAACGGAAAGAAAGGTGCTTCAAAGCCGCGTGGACCTTATTGCAGAGAAATTCAGATTGCCTTTCCCCTGCTTCTGGAAACCGAAACAGAACTCCGTCTCATCTGCTCCGCCGCCGACCTGCCGCCCCGAGATGCTGATTTTCTGCAGGAGGCTCCAGGCCATGTCCTGTACGGCGAAACAGATTGTCAGAAAATAGCACAGGTACAATCCCAGCAAAAGCAAAATTGGTGGAATCGCCTGCTCCACAGAAACAGCATAGATTTCTGGCAGATTGAGGTAGAATACACCATCCCGCGCCCCTACAAATTAGACAAACTGCGCAAACTAATCGCCCGCTATATCCGGGAAGATGATGATGTATGGACTCAGTTTCACGAAGCAACCGACCTGCAACGGCTTCTGAAATCATGTGCCAACTTTCGCGAAATCATCGCGCTGGGCTGTCTGTCTGGCTGGTGGGAAGTCCCGGCAGACAATTCTTGCCACCTCCACCGGCTCAATGAGGATACCATCACCGAAGCCGATATCCGGCAAGCCGCTGAGGGCATCGACTTTCAGAGCGGTTTGAGTTCCCCCTCTCATCACCATGCGCTCTAGGACGGGAAAGGCTATCCTTGCCCTTCCTGCAAGCATAGGTAGCCACCAAGTCTGGGCTAGACGCGCCTCGATCTGCCTCCATCGCTTGTAAGAGGTCAGGCAAAATGAAATACAGCATTCTCGTGGGTACTGTTACCTTATAATGGGGCAACATGTCAAAATAGTTCCGTTTAGAGCACTTGAAAGAGGAACTCCTATCTGGTAGAATACGGCTGCTCTTCCGCTATCAGTTCGGCTGGTAGGTGGCCACGTCACCTATCGGCGGAGAGTAACCAGTCCTGTCCGCTAAAGGGACGTGTCCTCAAGGGTACGGAACAGCAGTTGAACCTGACTGGAGGAGATTAACACGAAATGTCTGTAGTATCGTGGATTGAGCTCATTGTACTGATTGTACAAATAGTGATATTTGTCGTGAAGCGCTAATGGCTCAGCGCAGTTGGGCTCGCCACCCAGCTGCGCACCTTCTTTTTAGTTTTTTTGAGTTTATACTTTTAGTAAGAGCTTGACAACAGCGTTAATTTTAGTATCATTTCCTCAGAAATCCACTACAGACAGTGTGACATTTCCAAGTTTCCGGAGCTTTCCCAACGGCGTAAAGGGAAAGCTCCGCTTCTTTTTTCGTCTTAACCGAATCAGATAGTCATCATCGAGACCAAGGGTGACCATCTGGCCAATGAGGAAACACTGGCCAAGCTGCACTTGGGCAGAGCGTGGCAGGAACAAGCCGGGCCGGGGTATCGCTATTTCC
>JAZTYM010000026.1:0-19743 GCA_045637025.1 Akkermansia sp.
CCCGCCACGCACATCGGCGGCGTGTGCCGCGGAGGCTCCAACCCTGGTCGCGCAGGCATGAACCTGTGCGTAGGCGCCACCCACGCCCTCAACGAGAGCTGGAGCCTGAACGCAAGCTACAACATGGAGTTGCAGCCGCGCGCCAACGCGCACAACGCGAACATTGGTGCGACTTATCGCTTCTGATGCTTGGAGATGGCTCCCCTTGAACACAGATGCCAAGCCCCGCCAAACAAGGCGGGGCTTTTTGTGTGGCGGAGGGGGAGGGAAGGAGAGAGCGCTCTCAAAAGCGTGGTGATGAACAAATAAACGCTTGCTAGAAAGCGGGTGCTGTGGTAAAGTCGGGCATCAGTTTTTTTCGCACATGAATACGGAACTCCGCATAGTCATTGGTTCAGACCACAAGGGCGTGGATCTGAAGGAAGCTGCTATCGAACTGCTGAAAGGCTGGGGCTTTGAGGTAGAGGATGTGGGTACACACAGCAAGGAATCCTGTGATTACTCGGACTACGCCAATGCTGTGTGCAAGCGCGTGTCTGATGGCCGCGCTGACCGCGGTATCCTCATCTGCTTCTCTGGTTTGGGAATGAGCATTGCCGCTAACCGCTGGAAGGGGATCCGTGCGACGCTGACCCGCACTCCGCAGGTGGCAGCCCTTTCTCGCCAGCACAATGATTCGAATGTGATGTGCTTGGCCTCTGCGTTTGTGCAGCCTGATGATTTGGATGAATTGCTGCACACATGGTTGGGTGCCGAGTTCGAAGGCGGCCGCCACGTGAAGCGCTTGACCAAGGGTTCTGGTTCTCCTTTGGCTGTGACCGACCCTGAGTTGGCAGCTTACATTGAAGAAGAACGCCAGCGCCAGAACAACAACATTGAGCTGATTGCTTCTGAAAACTTTGCATCTCCCTCTGTGATGGAGGCCCAGGGCTCTGTGCTGACCAACAAGTATGCCGAGGGCTACCCCAGCAAGCGCTGGTATGGTGGCTGCGAGGTGGTAGACAAGGTGGAGCAGCTGGCTATCGACCGCGCCAAGGCTCTCTTCGGCTGCGATTTTGCCAACGTGCAGGCTCACTCTGGTTCGCAGGCCAATATGTCTGTGTACCACGCCTGCATCAACCCTGGCGACACGATTCTGACCATGGACTTGGCTTGCGGTGGCCACCTTTCCCACGGTTTCTTTGCCAATTTCTCTGGCAAGCAGTACAAGGTGGAGCACTACGGTGTGAACCCTGAGACCGAGTGCATTGATTACGATGCGCTGGAGGCTAAGGCCAAGGAGGTGAAGCCCGCTTTGATTTTGGCTGGTGCTTCTGCCTACTCCCGCACGATTGATTTCGCCCGCATCCGCCAGATTTGCGACGAGGTAGGCGCCATCATGTTTGTGGATATGGCTCACATCGCTGGTTTGGTGGCTGGTGGGGCTCACCCCTCTCCCGTTCCCTACGCCGATTTCGTGTCGACCACGACGCACAAGAGCTTGCGTGGTCCGCGCGGTGGTCTGGTGCTGTGCAAGGAAAAGTGGGCCAAGAAGCTCAACAGCGCAACATTCCCCGGCTTGCAGGGTGGCCCGCTGATGCATGTGATTGCCGCTAAGGCTGCTTGCTTGGGCGAGGCTCTGCGCCCCGAGTTCCGCGAGTATGCACAGCAGGTGGTCAAGAACTCCAAGGCTATGGCCGACAAGCTCACGCAGCTCGGCTTCCGCATCGTGGCGGGTGGCACGGACAACCACTGCTTCTTGGTGGACTTGAGCGTGAAGGGCCTCAACGGCGCCGAAGCTCAGATTGCTCTGGACGAAGTGGGTATCACCGTCAACAAGAACGCAATCCCCTACGACAAGGGCACCACGGCTAAGCCCTCCGGTATCCGCATCGGCACGCCTGCTGTGACGACCCGCGGCATGAAGGAAGATGACGTGCGCAAGGTGGCCGAATACATCGCCCGCTGCTTGGCCATCTTGGCTGCGCAGAAGATTTGCGCGACCCCCGATGCTTACGACGCTCTGCGCGCTGAGGTTTCTGCTTTCAACAAGTCTTTCCCCTTGCCCTGAGCTTAGATTTTAAGTTCATTTGAACCTTTCAAGGCATGCATCTTCTTGACTGAGGAGGTGCATGCTTTGTTTGTTTAGGAAAGCTAAAATAATTTTGAGATAAAACTAGATTTAGTCTTGCCAAAGGGGGGCAGGCATGGCAATATAAGTTCATGGCGAGGAGGGGTCAGATGCTAGTGCTCATGGGCGTGCTGTTGGCATGCTTGCTCGGCTGTCAGCAGCAGGGCGGGAGCTCGTATCTGAAGAAGCCGCCAGTATATAACTTTAAGACAGTTGCGCGGCCGATTGTACCCCGCTCGCTGGGGCAGATGGCCCGCGAAATTAACATCAAAATACGCATGATGCCCTCCAACGCGCTCCAGCGCAAGAAGTCTCGGCGCATGCGGCCAACATTCCTCACGATACACAGCACGGCGAATCACTCATCGACCGCAACGGCGATGCAGCATTCTCGCGCTCTGTGCCGCGGGGCATTCAACAACCGCAACTGGCACTTCACGGTAGACCAGTACATGGCGGTGCAGAATATACCGTTGAACGAGACGGCATGGCATGCTGGTACAGCGGCGGGGAATCACAACTCCATTGGCATTGAAATGTGCGAATGTGAGAACCGAGGGCACAATCATTTCCGCACATGGGATCGCACGGCCAAGCTGGCGGCGCTGCTCATGAAGCGATACAAAATCAACCTGCGGCGCGTGGTGCCACACTACCACTGGACGGGGAAGAATTGTCCCACGCCATTGCTGACGAATGGTCGCCCGGGGCCCAAATGGGCGTGGTTCCTCTCGCGAGTGGACTACTATTACCGATGCATCAATAACGGGGTTTCTTTCCGCTGATGCACCAGGAGGCAAAGCTTTTGCCAGATACGCGTCTGGAGACGGTGGAGTGGCTTTCGGCTCGAGAGCTCAAGGCACTGCAGGCGGCTGGCATGGAAACGGTGGCCGATGTGCTGCACCGTGTGCCGCGCCGGTATGAGGATAGACGGGTATCCGCGCCTCTGGCGTCCTTGGTGAATGGCGAGACCTATAGCCTGAGCGTGCATGTGTATGGGGCAGGGTGGCGGTATTCGTACAAGCGGTATTTTGAGGTGGCCGTGGGTGATGCGGGGAATCCCTATGGCACGCGGTTGTACTTGCGGTGGTTCAATATGCCCTATGTGGCCAAGTTGATAGCCACCGGCATGAATTTGTCCATCTATGGCAAGGTCAAGGAGTATGGTGGCAAGCTCACCATGAGCAATCCTGATTTTGAAGTGATGGAAGAGGAAGATGCGGGGTTGCGGCTGGCGGAAAAAGCCTTGGGCTACAGCGTCGCGCCGCTTGCCGAAGGGGGCGAGGCGGGGGAGCGCGTGCACACGGGGCGAATTGTGCCAGTGTATCGCGCGGTGTCGGGGTTGGCCATGCGGACTTATCGCAACATGGTGTGGCGCATGCTGCGCGAGCTGGCGCCAGTGATAGAGCCACCCGTGTATGATGTGGCACCAGCGTATCCGTATCGCATGGCGCTGCAGGATTTGCATTTCCCTGACACGGAGGAGGCCAGCCGCAAGGCGAGGATGCGTTTTGCGCTGGCAGAGTGCTTCATGCAGCAATTTAGGGTAGCATGGCGCCGCCGCCGGCACCAAGATAGCCGTGGGCAAGTGACAGCTACGAGCGATGGTTATCTTGAGGAGTTGCAGGCAACGCTGCCCTTTGCCTTGACTGCCGCCCAGCAGCGGTGTGTGGCCGAGATTAGGGCGGATATGGCATCTCACCGGCAGATGAACCGACTCTTGCAGGGGGATGTGGGGAGTGGCAAAACGCTAGTGGCGCTGTGCGCCATGTTGCTGGCTGTCGAAAGTGGGCACACCGCGGCCCTGATTGCACCGACCCAGATTCTCGCAGAGCAGCATTACCACAACTTTTGCCGCTTGTTGAAGGGGATGGATGTGCGCGTGTCGCTGCGCACGGCGGCGAGGGCGGATGATACGGATTATTTGGCTGAAATGGAGGGCGATAAAGCACCGCGCATCATTGTGGGCACGCACGCTTTGCTCTACAAGAAGAATCGCCCCGCGGACTTGGGCTTGGCGGTGATTGACGAGCAGCACAAGTTTGGCGTGCTGCAGAGAGAAGCGTTCATCAACTGCGGCAACAACCCTGATGTGTTGGTGATGACGGCTACCCCTATCCCCCGCACGCTGACGTTGACCCTCTATGGCGATTTGGACGTGTCTGTCATCGATGAATTGCCCGCAGGCCGCGGGGAAATCATCACCGCGTTGCGCAACCCCGATAATATGAAGCGCATCATCTCTTTCATGCGCTCGGAATTGGCCGCGGGGCGCCAAATTTACATTGTTGCGCCGCTCATTGAGGATAGCGAAGCGAGCGAACGCAAATCTGCCACGGCGCAATGGGAACACTGGAAAAGCATCTTCCCCGAGGAGCCCATGGGGCTGCTGCATGGACGATTGAGCGCCGATGAAAAAGATGCGGTGATGGCGGCTTTTCGCGCCAATGAAACGCACCTACTCATCGCGACGACGGTTGTCGAGGTGGGTGTGGATGTGCCCAATGCCACCATCATGCTTATCAACGATGCCGATAGCTTTGGCTTGTCTCAGTTGCACCAGCTGCGTGGGCGCATTGGCCGCGGCATGCACAAAAGCTACTGCATCTTGCTTTCCAAAGCCAAACCCGGTGAGCCCGGCCGAGAAAAGTTGGAGGTTCTCTGCCGCACGCTCAATGGTTTTGAAATTGCAGAAGAAGATTTCCGCTTGCGTGGCCCGGGAGATGTCTTGGGCACGGAGCAAAGCGGGCTGGGCGCGGTGCGCTTTGCTGAGTGGTTGACCGACACCCGCTTGATTCACCGCGCCAGCCGAGATGCCGCCCAAATCCTTGATTCAGACCCGCAGCTGCGCTTGCCCCAGCATGCCAACCTGCGAGCTCTCGTCGCAGGAGAAGCCGAATCTCGTGTGGTGGGGTAATGTTATGTGTTATAAATAGCTAACGTGATAAAATAGTTCAATAAATTAAACATAACGCTTGACTCCTGCCTGAAAAATTGCTAGTCTGCTGCTATGGAGCAGAAGCACAAATACATCTCGCGCTACGAAAAAGAGAAGGGTTCCAGCTACACCTTTTGCGGGTGGCGACTTTGCATTACCCGCTGCAAGGAGCGCTTTGTACGCTACTTCTCAGATAAAGATTTTGAAAGTCCCGAAGCGGGCTTGCAAGCCGCTCTGGCTGAGCGTAATAGGATGCTGGCAGATTTGGATTCTGGCAATGTTCAGGATGTGGCTTATTACTTCCAGCAGAGAAGAAAAGAGACACTCAACAAACAGCTGGATTCTTGACGCAAAAATCAAGCATTTTTCTTGACTTGAGCACCCGCGGTTGGTAAACTACGGCACGTGGTATGAAGCATGCTTCATATCTAAAAAATGAGCCAGAAAACGCAAGCAATGGAAGAGAGTCAACACAGTATCAGCTTCATGATGAAGATGATAACGGACCGTGTTTCCAGCTTGTTTGCACCGCTCATGGCCAGCGTGCTGACGGCTCCGCAATGCCGCGTGTTGATGTATTTGGAGACGCGCGGCGGGGGACCGGTATCTCAGCGTGATATAGGGCGCCACTTGGGGGTAAGCCACACCACAGCGAAAGGCTTGTTGCAGCGCCTAGAAGAGAAAGGATTTGTGCGCACGGCGCATGATGATGCGGATGCGCGAGTCAAGAATGCCTATTTGACGACCAAGAGCGCCAAAATGAAGAGCGACATGGAGCAGAGCATAGCGGAAGTGCATGAAATGCTGCTGCAAGGCGTGAGCGAGGAAGAGCAGGCGATGCTTGCACGCGTGCTGAACAAAATGTACTCAAACATAGCAAGATAATTTTATAACCGACTAGCAATGAATATCAAAGTATTAACGAGATTGGCAATGGGTGGTTTGTTTGTGTCCACTTTGACAGGCTGTGGAGAGAGCGAAGATGGCAAGCCCAGCTTCTTCGAGAGGTTTTACAACGACTTCTTCGGTGAGAAGAAGCCCGAACAGCAGCCTATGCCCCCGCTGAGCGTGTCGGTCATGAAATTGCAGCAGCAAACGGTGCCCGTGTACGCCACATGGTTTGGCCAGCTGCGCGGCACGGAGCAAGCCGACATCAAGCCCGAGGTGTCTGGCAAGATTGTCGAGAAGCTTTACATTGACGGTTCCCCCTGCGCGAAGGGCGATGTGCTCTTCCGTATTGACGATGTGACGTATCGCGCGTCGGTGGCTATGGCCGAAGCCAACTTGGACGCCGCACGCTCGGCGGTGTTGCAAGCCGAGGTGGCCGATGTGCAGGCCCAGCAAGATTTGAACCGATACGCCGAGCTGGTGAAGAGCGGCTCCGTGTCGGACAAAACATTCAAGGATGCCGAGCACACGAAGCGCCGTTGCGGTGCCATTTTGGCTGCTGCGCATTCCAACGTGAAGCAGGCCGAGGCTGCCCTGGAAACGGCCCGTATCAATCTGGATCGTTGCTCCATCAAAGCTCCGTTTGATGGCTACGCCTCTGCCGCCACGGTGAGTTTGGGTGACCATGTCTCCCCCGGTGCTGTGACGCTGACCCGCATGAGCTCCATTGACCCCATTCGCGTGGATTTCATGGTGACAGGCAAGCATGTGCTGGACATTGTGACGCAGACCAACTTCCGCGCGGGTGAAAATATGGCCTCTCCGTTCACCTCTTTCGATGTCATCTTGGAAGATGGTACGCTGTACAAAGAGAAAGGCATTGTGCGCACCATGGATAGTGAGGTGAACACCTCCACCGGCACGGTGAACTTCATCGGCTCTATCCCCAACAAGGAACTGCGCTTGCGCTCTGGTGCCTCGGTGCAGCTGCGTGCCAAGGTAGGCGAGGTGAAGGATGCTTTCTTGGTGCCCAAGGCTGCCATCCTTTCCTCCATGAACCACCGCTTCATCTATGTGGTGGGGCCGGACAACCTGCCGTACGGTATCGACGTGATTTTGGGCCAAGAAATGGAACTGGATATGCCCAACGGCGATGGCGCCACGGTGAAAATGCCCATGCAAGTGGTGACGGCGCGCGCCATCTACGATGAAAAGGGCAACAAGCTGGGCTTGAAAGAAATCCTCAGCGGCATGGGCTACGATAATCCGCTGGATGCCCCCGTCATCGTGGAGGGCGGTCAGATGGCTCAGATTTACGCAAGTGTCAACATGGGTATGAAGAAAGCGGGTGCTAAGGCGGGCTTTGCCTCCATCGCTCCCAATCCGCACCCCTATACCTATGAGCGCCCCGTGTCTACCACACCCTCCGTCACGGCTGAATAAGAAGGATTTTTCCACAAAGTTCAAGTTTCAATAAAGGAAAACCATGAGTGCCTATTTCATCAAACACCCAGTCATTGCCACGGTGATTGCCGTGTTGACAACCGTGTTGGGTGTGGTCTGCTTGATGAACCTACCCATTGAGCAGTACCCCGAAATTACCCCCCGCACCATCAACCTGACGGCTATTTACCCTGGTGCAGATGCTCAGGCCGTGGCAGACTCTGTGGGTACGCCTATTGAGCGCCAGATGAACGGCGTGCAGCACATGGACTACATGACCTCGGTGTCCTCCAACAACGGTGTGTACAACTTGCAGGTCGTGTTCGAGCCTGGTTCTGATACGGATTTGGACCAAGTGCTGACCAACATGCGCTATGGTCAGGCGCAATCTCAGGTGCCTACGGAGGTGCTCAACTCGGGCATCACTATCCGCCAGCAGCCGGGCTTGCCCATCATGATTTACTCCCTCACCTCGCCCGATGGCTCCTACGATGCTGTGGATTTGGCCAACTATGCGCAGGTGAAGTTGCTGGATGAAATTAAGCGTGTGCCGGGCGTGGGCGAAGTGACGGTCTACGGTGCAGGGCGCTATGCCATCCGCATTTGGCTCAACACGGTGAAGATGTCGCACTTCGGCATTTCAATCAATGAAGTGCAGGGGGCTATCCGCCAGCAGAACGTGACCAACCCTGGCGGTAAGGTGGGCGCAGACCCTGTGCCTGCTGGTCAGGAAACGACCGTGACCATCCGCACGGAGGGCCGACTCTCTAGCCCTGAGCAGTTCGAGAATATCATTGTGCGTCAGAAGGGCGACGAGGTGGTGTTCCTCAAAGATATTGCGACGATTGAGCTTGGCTCGGCCGACTACTCCGTGGTGGGCCGTTTGAACCGCAAAGTCGCTGCCAGTGTGGTGATATTCCAGTCACCGGGCTCCAACGCCATTGCCACGGTAGACCGCGTGAATCAGTTGTTGGCGTCCAAGGCTCTGCCTCCTGGTATTGAGGGGACATGCTCTCTGGACACCACTACGGCGGTGCGTTATTCCATCGAGGAAATCAAGAAGACTTTTATCGAAGCAATTGTGCTGGTGGCACTTGTGGTGTTCCTCTTCTTGCAGAGCTGGCGCGCCACCGTCATCCCGTTGATTGCTGTGCCCGTGTCTCTGGTTTCGACCTTCTGCGTGTTCCCCCTTCTGGGCTTCACCCTCAACACCATCTCCTTGCTGGGTATGGTGCTGGCCATCGGCTTGGTGGTGGACGACGCTATCGTGGTGGTAGAGGCTGTGCAGCATCACATTGAAAAGGGGCTTAACCCGCGCATGGCATCCTTTGCGGCCATGCAGGAAGTGAGCGGCCCCGTGATTGCCATCGCGCTCTTGTTGGCAGCCGTGTTCCTGCCCTCTCTCATGCTGGAGGGCATCACCGGCACGCTGTTCAAGCAGTTTGCCATCACCATTGCTATTTCCATGCTCATCTCGGCCTTCAACGCCTTGACGCTATCGCCCGCATTGTGCGCGCTCATGCTCAAGAGCAAGGTGGAGGAAAACACCGAGCCCACGAACCCGCTGCGCCGCATCGTGTTCAAGTTGAATCATGGCCTTGCAAAGCCCTTCTTCCGCTTGTTCAACAAGTGCTATGACTGCACCGCCAGCATCTACACCAAGATTTGCGGTGGCTTGGCTCGCAAGCTCATCATTTCTATGCCCATCCTGCTGCTCTTCTGGTTTGCCATCAAGCCTGTGAGCGACAAGGTGCCTGGTGCATTCTTGCCAGACGAAGACCAAGGCTTCTTGCTGGCGGCTCTCGTGATGAAGCCCGAGACCTCTCTGCAACGCTCATTGGTGCAGGCCAAGAAGTTTGAAGATGCTCTGGCCGGCACGGCGGAAAACCCCGAGCCCGCTATCAAAAACCTCACCTCCGTGGTGGGTATCAACATCCTCAACATGGTGCAAACACCTGGTGCGGCTATCGCGTTCATTCAGCTCAAGGACTGGAGCGAGCGCTCTGAAACCGCGGCAGATGTGCAGAAGCGCTTGCAGGCGCGTTGCCACGTAGCGGGGTTGGACGGCGTATCCATGGTGCTCGTTCCGCCCGCCATTCCTGGTGTGGGTACCGCCAACGGCGTGACCATGGTGCTCACGGACTTGGAAGGCCAGGGTGTGGAGTTCCTCTACCAACAGGTGAAGCAGTTTGAACAAGCAGCTTCCGCTCGCCCCGAGGTGGCCATGTGCCGCGATATGATGATGGCCGACGTGCCCCAGAAGCACATCTCCTTGGACCGCGCCAAGTGCCAGAAATACGGTGTGAGCATCAGCGATGCCTATGGCGTGCTGGCCTCTTACTATGGCTCGAGTTTCGTGAACTTCTTCAACGCATTTGGCCAGCAATGGCAGGTGTATATGCAAGCTCGCGGTGCCGACCGTATGGGCTTGGAGCAGATGAAGGGCTTCTTCGTCATCAACAAGAAGGGCGAGAAAGTGCCGCTGGATGCCATTGTGAGCATTCGTGATATAGCTGACACGGAGTTCGTGATGCACCACAACGGCTACAACGCCGCCAAGCTCAATGTCATGCCCCGCGAAGGGTACTCGACCCAGCAGCTGATGGACGCCATGGAAGCCGTGTTCGAGCAGACCATGGACAAGACAAAGGTGGGCATGGACTACCAAGACATGTCCTTCCAAGAAAATAAGGTGCGCAATAGCACTGGCCTTGGCACCATCTTCATCATGTCTGGCTTCTTCGCCTTCCTTATTTTGGCGGCTTTGTACGAGAAGTGGACACTGCCCATCTCCGTCTTCATGACGGTGCCCATTGCCGTGCTGGGTGCCTACATCGGGCTTTATGTGTGGGGCTTGGAGCTGAACCTGTATGCCCAAGTCGGCTTGGTGATGCTGGTGGGCCTTGCCGCTAAGAACGCCATCTTGATTGTGGAGTTCGCCAACTTGGAAATGGAGCGTGGCAAGACGCTGATGGAAGCCACCTTGGTTGCTGCACGCCTGCGTTTGCGCCCCATTATCATGACCTCCTTCGCCTTCATCTTGGGTTGTATTCCGCTGGTGCTCTCGAGTGGTTCGGGTGCCTTGGCACGCAATTCGATTGGCGTGGTGGTGGTGGCCGGCATGACCGTGGCGACGCTGGTGGGTGTATTCCTCATCCCCTGTTCCTACGTGTTCATCATGCGCCTCTTCCGCATCAAGTTCAAGCTGAACGACCTGAAGGAAGACCCCGATGAAGTGGGTGCCCGCGAGTACCTGGCAGCCACAAGCGATGATTCTCACTAATATCAACTCTTACAAACCCCCTGAAAAAACAATGAACAAAACCGCAATACTGATTCTGGCCGGTGCCGCAGCCTTCACCACGGCATGCACCTTCGGCCCTATGTGGACCAAGCCTGAGATGCCAGTGCCTGCCGAGTTCCGTGGCAATAGCATTGGTGGCAGCAGCATGGCTGAGCTTCCTTGGCAGTCTGTTCTTCGCGATCCCAACTTGCAAAACCTGCTCACGGATGTGTTTGAAAACAACCGCAGCTTGGAGGCTCTCTCCCACAATGTGGATGCCGCCCGTCAATATGTGACGATTGCCAACGCTCCCCTCTTCCCCTGGTTGGGCTATGGTGCTTCGACGAGCAAGGGCATGAACCAGAGCGGTGGTGCCAACATCGCCCAGATGGGTGGCGTGACGACGAATCCCGGCTCCGTGGCTGCTTCTGCCTCTTGGGAGCTTGACCTGTGGGGCAAGACCCGCAAGGAAGTGGAAAGCGCTGAAGCCTCCGCAGATGAAGCACAAGAGCAACTCAACGCACTGCGTGTTTCCCTGCTGTGCCAAGCTTCTACTGGCTATTTGCAGCTCCTCATGTTGGATGAGCAACTGCGCATCACTCGTGCTTCTGCTGAGTCTTATCGCGAGACCTTGCAACTCTTCCGCGACCAGCAATCCGCCGGTGTGGCCGATCGCTTGCAGACCGCCTCTGCTGAGGCTGCTCTTGCCGCCGCCGAGGCTGAAATCCCCTCTCTGGAAATGCAGATTGCTGGGCTGGAGAACACGCTCTCCGCACTCGCAGGCCGCATGCCTGGCCACATCACCCGCGGCGGCAGCTTGAGCTCCTTTGCCCGAGCCAGCAAGGTTTCTTCTGGCATCCCCGCAGATGTTTTGGCACGCCGCCCCGACATCCGAGCGAAGGAACAGAGCATGCGCGCTGCCAACGCCGAAATCGGCGTGGCTATTGCCAGCTATTTCCCCAGCATCAGCCTCACAGGCGCTGCCGGTGTGGCATCTGCTGATTTGCGCCATGCCATCATCGGCCACCGTACAGGGTGGGGCATCGGTGCTAGCCTGACAGGCCCGCTCTTCCAAGGTGGGCAGCTGCGCGCCAACGAGCGTGCCAAGCGCGATGCTTTCCTCGCGGCTAAGGCCGAGTATGAGCAGACCGTCCTTTCTGCCATGGCGGAAATTTCTACCACCTTGGTGAAGCGCACCAAGTTGCTGGACATCATGAAGAAGCAGGAAGCTGCCGTGGCTGCTTATCAGGAAAGTGTGCAGCTTTCCAAGGCTCGCTACACGCAGGGTCTCTCCAGCTACTACGAAGTGCTGGATGCTCAGTTGCTGCTCTTCCCGGCTCAAAAGCAACTGGCTAGCTACCGCTACCAGTATGCATCCTGCATCCCGACCCTCTACACCCAGCTGGGTGGCGGTTGGGATTCCCCACAGACCCAGCAGTAAAACGCATACGCTTTTCGTCCCCAAGTGCGCTGAACTCTGCTTCAGCGCACTTTTGCTTTGTGGCGCTATCTGTTTTTGCTTGCAAAGCTAGGGGGCGCAAGCTACAATTTCACCGACTTTTAACCAACCTCATTTTTATATGTTTATTTTCACCGTACCCCAGGGGCATTGCGCCATTGTTGAGATGTTTGGTAAGCCCACTTCCGTTCGCAAGAGTGGCTTGCAATTTCACATTCCTTTTCTCCAGAGCATCAAAGATGTGTCCTCCTCGTGGGGCAATTTGACCAACAAAAACGGCATTTACATTGAGCAAACTGAGCAGTTGCTTGATACGCAGCCCCGCTCCTGCATCACCAAGGATAACGCCACCATGCAGGTGAACTGCATCATCCGCTGGCGTATCATGGACGCCATCAAGGCGGTGTATGAAGTGCAAAATTTGCACAAATCGCTGATTGAATTGGTGCTCAACGAGCTGCGTTCGCTTATCGGTGGCCGCAATCTCGATGAAATCCTCTCCTCCCGCTCAGAAATCTCTGAAAAAGTCTCCGTGGTTGTGGCCGCCACCGCTTCTCGCTGGGGTATCAGCATCACTTCCATCGAAATCAAGGAGCTGACCACCGACAACGAGACGCGCGAAGCGATGCTGCGCCAGATGGAGGCCGAGCGCGTGAGCCGCTCCATCGCCCTCAAGGCAGAAGGCGAAAGCACCGCCAAAGTGCGCTTGGCTGAATCCGAAAGACAAGCTGCCATTTTGCGCGCGCAAGGCGCAGCGGAGGCTATTCGCCTGGCGGCGGAGGCTGAGGCCGACTACCTGCAACGCATTGCCGCTGTCGTGGGCGCAGAAGCCGCTGCCAAGGTGCTCATGAACCGCCAGGCACTGGAAGGCTACGCCACCATCACATCCAACCCCGCGGCTCAGGTGTACCTGCCCAATGGGGTGCCCTCTGTCATGGATCTCAAGAAGTAAAAGCCATGCTCCATCTCATAGCAAGCACCTTTTTGGGAATTGAATCCGGCACCTTCTTGCACATCATGCTGGCGGTGGCCATCACCCTGCTGGTGTTGGATATTTTTGTGTGCACCGAGCTGCTTTCCTGGGTGTCCCTCCTGCTATTTGCAGCCTGGGGCACTTGGTTAGTCGGTGCTCCGTGGCAGTGGTCCATTCTGGTCTTCATCGGCTTTTTGGCGGTGACTTGCGCGCTGTACTACACCCTGTGGTCGCAGTGCATCCGCCGCTTCATCATGAATCTGGTCATGCGCAATGCTCCCCGCGAGTCGACGGAGCAAATCGCGGGCAAAACGGCTTCTGTTCTCGGCGAGGGCGAGCAACTTTGCATCCGCTGGGATGACCACATCATCCCCGTTGAAGAAGAGGACCGCGCCGGCCTCGTCGCTGGGGACAAAGTCGTCATCGTCGCCATCCGTGGGGGCATGGCCCATGTGCGCAAGGCATAACCCCCTTTATTCTCATTTCTGGAGCCTCCGCTGGGGGGCGCATGTCGCAGCTTGCGGTGTCGCTATGATTGACATCGCAAGCTGCTTGTGTTACCATGGCGCACCTTTCAACGCATTCCACATATGACATTTTACGAAGAACTCGAATGGCGTGGCTTGATTAACCAAATTTCCAGCCCTGATTTGATTGAGAAACTCAACAAAGGTGGGCTGACCTTCTATATCGGCACCGACCCCACGGCCGACAGCTTGCATCTGGGCCATTATTCGAGCTTCCTCATCACCCGCCGCCTTCAGCGCGCAGGGCACACCCCCATTTTGTTGGTGGGCTTGGCTACGGGGCTCATTGGCGACCCCCGCGGCACCGTGGAACGCGAATTGAAGCAAAAGGAAGAAGTTTTCCGCAATTTCGAGGCTCTCAAAGCCCAAGTCGAGCGCATTTTTGGCTTTGAAGTGGTGAACAACTACGACTGGATTAACGGGATGAACGTCATCGACTTCTTCCGTGATTATGGCAAGTACATCAACGTGGGCTACATGCTCACCAAGGACCATGTGCGCCGCCAGATGGAGAGCGGCATCTCCTACGCCGAGTTTTCCTACATGCTCATCCAGGCCATCGACTTCAAGCACCTGCACGAGACTCGCGGTGTCGATTTACAGGTGGCGGGCAGCGACCAGTGGGGCAATATCACCACGGGTATCGAGCTGATTCGCAAGACCACGGGTGATGAGGTCTATGCCCTCACCATGCCCTTGGTCACTGACTCTCAGGGTAACAAGTTCGGCAAGAGCGAGGGCAACGCCCTCTGGCTCGATAAGAACAAAACCTCGCCCTACGAGCTGTATCAATTCCTCATCAATGCCGAAGATTCGCAGGTCATTACCTATCTCAAGCGCCTCACCTTCCTCACCCCCGAGGAAATCACCGCCATCGAGGCAGAGCACCTGCAGCACCCAGAACAACGCATCGCCCAGAAAGCCTTGGCCCGCGAGATTGTGAGCGATTTGCACGGCATGGCGGAGTTCGACAAGGCGGTCGATATCAGCCAAAAGCTTTTCGCCGGCGATTTCAAGAGCCTGAGCCTGCGCGATATCAAGGCCGGCATGCGCAATGTGCCGCATGTGCAGCTCAGCCCCGGCCTGCTGCCGGATGTGCTGGTCGCCTCTGGCGTGTGCAGCTCCAAGCGCGAGGCCCGCGAGTTCATCAACAACGGCGCCATTTCTCTCAATGGAGAAGTCGTGAAGGACTTGGCCTTCAACGTGACTCCCGATATCGCCATCGAAGGGAAGGTGCTTATCATCCGCCGCGGCAAGAAGAAATTCTACATGGGTGAGTTCTAATGCTGCGCAAGTGGATTCGGTTAGCTTGGCTCAGTGTGCTTGCCGCCGGTAGCTCCGGGGCAGGGGAGCTTGTTGCGCCTGAATCCACCGGTACTTGGCAAGCGGCGCTGGCAGAGCAGTCTCCCTACGCGGAGCTCATGGATGCCGGCGTGCCGCTCCCGCCCACACGGGCAGATGTGGCCAAACTCCCCGCCGTGGAGTTTGTGCACCGGCAAACGGCGCTCAAGCAAGTGCTGCTCACTCGCAATGTCCGCTCGTATGCCGAGCACAAGCGCGTGTCGGATGCCAATTTGCTGGCGTCCGCCCGCTTGGCAGATGAGCTCGGCGCACCACCTCAGTTGGCTGTCTATTTACGCCTGCTCGCGGCAGATACGCTGAGCAGTCGCCAGCGCTACTGGGTGCGAGAGGCTCTTGATTGCTTGATTGATGCTTACTTGGTGGATGCGCTGCGCATGCGCTACTTTGTGGAGTTCTCCGCCCTCTCGGAGGCGCAACTGGAAGACTTGCTCAGCTGGCTGCCCCTGCAAGCTACCTTCAACCTCGTGCCCGTCACTCAAGACGAAGCCACCGTGGTGGCGGATTACCAGTTGCTGCGCGGGGTGTATGCCCAGTTGCTGGCCGCCTATCAATCCGCCCAGGACATGGAAAGCGCTGATGCAGCCGCCGAGACCGCTCTGCAGCCCTTCATCCTGCACGAAACCACCACCTACACCCGCCACTTTGCCCCACAGGAGCTCAAGGACCGCCTCGCGCCCCTCTATGGCCGCCTCCTGACGGCCCCCGCGCTGGCCTTGCAACAAGAACGCAAACGCCTGCGCGAAAATGACTATTTTGGCTCATTGCGCCTGCGTTTGCTCGATTTGCTCCTCGGTTGAGCCTGCGCTGCCTCCACAAATCGCACATTAGTTGTGTCATCCCTGCTTCCACTCTTGCCTTTTTGTGTACTTAGTGTTACAATGCGCGCGCCTTTTGACACATTTCTCAAACCCTGAATATTATGGATATTACCATCAACAAAACAAGTGATTGCCAAGCAACGCTTACGGCCGTAGTGCCCGCTGCAGAGGTCGCTTCCGTCAAGGACGGTATCGTTTCTGCCTATGTCAAGAATGCTCGCATCGCTGGTTTCCGCCCGGGCAAGGCTCCCAAGAGCGTGGTTGCCAAGCGTTATGCCGAAGCTATCAAGGACGAGTTTGACTACAGCATCAAGTCTGATGTGCAGCAGAAAGCTCTCGACGAAAATCCTGAGCTGAAGGTTCTTGATTTTGGTACTCCCGAACTCGCTGAGCAGGAGGACGGTTCCCTCACTCTCTCCTCCACTCTCACCATCGTTCCTGAGTTCGAACTCCCCGAATACAAGGGTATTGAGGTGACTGTTCCCTCCACTGAGGTCTCCGATGACGAAGTGCAGGAGACTCTCCAGAAGTATGCTGAATCTTCCGCCTCTCACGAGGTGGTGGACCGCGCTTCTGCCGAGGGCGACATCGTCGTTATCGACTTCAAGACCACCGTGGAAGGCAAGCCCACCGCTGAATACTGCGGCAAGCCCGTCGGCTTCATGGAAGGCCGCGAGGGTCACTGGGTCTCCCTGACCGAGGAACGCTTCATCCCCGAGCTGCCCGCTGGCTTGGTTGGCGTGTCCGCCGGCGATACCAAGGACATCGTCGCTACCATGAAGGAAGACTTCCCCATCTCCGACCTGTGCGGCAAGGAGGTGACCTTCTCCTGCACCGTGAAGGAGGTGCGCGAGAAGCGCGTGCCCGAGATTACTCCCGAACTGTTCGCTGGCGCTCTGCCCGGCAAGTCCATGGACGAAATCAAGGAAATGGTGCGCGAGAACATGAAGGCCTCCAAGGAGCGCAGCAACGATGAAGCCAAGGCCGACCAGATCTCTGAAAAGCTGGCCGATCAGCTCACCTTTGCTCTCCCCGCTGATTTGGTGGAGCGCGAAAACGACAACACCGTGCAGCGCAAGGTCTATGCCGCTATCCAGGCTGGCAACTACGAAATCACCAAGGATATGGATGCCCTCCGCGAGGAGGCTAAGAGCGAAACCGAGCGCAACCTGCGCGTCTACTTCGCCCTGCAGGAAATCGCTCGCCGCGAGGCTATCGATGCCACCAACAACGAAATGCTGGAGGCTATCACCAACATGGCTGAGCAAGCTCGCGAGAAGAACATCAAGAGCTACATCCGCAAGCTGCAGCGCGAAAACCGCATGACCGGTATCCGCCTCTCCATCATCACCTCCAAGGTGCTCGACCTCCTGGCCCGCAACGCCAAGGTCACCATCGAAGAGAAGTAAAGCGCTCTCTCCTCACAGCAATATGCTTTCGGGGCTTCCTTGCTACGCGCAAGGAAGCCTCATTCTTTTTTCGCCTGTGCGCTCGCTGGCAGCAATTCTGCTTGCTTGCGCCGCGCGGGAGTTGTAAAATACCCGCATGAGCAAGCTCGATGATTTATTTGCCTTTTTGAGCATTCCCAGCGTCTCTGCGGTAGAAGCCCACGCCGCAGACGTGGAGAAGTGCGCCGATTTTCTTGTCAACAAACTCTCCTCCATCGGCTTCGATGCCGTGAAACACAAGACCAACATCCACCCCATCGTGGTGGCTCACAGCCCCAAGGTAGAGGGCAAGCCCACGGTGCTGATATACGGCCACTATGATGTGATGCCTGTGGACCCGCTGGATGAATGGGAGAGCGCACCCTTCACCCCCACCATCAGAGACGGCCGCATCTATGCCCGCGGTGCTTCGGATGATAAGGGCGAAATCATGGCCCACATCTTGGGTGTGGAAGAAATCATCCGCGAGCAGGGGAGCTTGCCCCTGAATGTCATTTTCCTGCTGGAGGGCGAAGAAGAGCGCGGCAGCACCAGCTTGTATGAGTTCATGCGCAAGCCCGAGGCTAAGCAAGACCTCGCATGCGATGTCATCGTGGTGAGCGATACCGGCATGGCCGCCCCCGACATCCCCTCCTTCTCCTACGGTTTGAAGGGCCTCTGCTGCTTTGAGCTCCAAGTCTCCGGCCCTTGCATGGATTTGCACTCCGGCGTCTTCGGTGGCTCCGTGGCCAATCCTATCACGACTCTGTGCGAGATGATTGCCACCACGCACGATGCCAACAATCACATCACCGTGGAAGGCTTCTACGATGGCGTGAGCGAGATTGCCGAGTGGGAGCGCGAAAGCTGGCGCCGCGTGCCCGGCATGAGCGATGCCGAGCTGGCCCAGCTCACCGGTGTGCCCGAACTGCGCACCGAGTGCGGCTACACCGGGGCTGAGTGCGTGTATGCCCGCCCCACACTCGAGCTCAACGGCATTTCTGGTGGCTACGAGGGCGAGGGCTCCAAGACCGTCATCCCCACCCACGCTCTGGCCAAGATGAGCTGCCGTTTGGTGCCGGGGCAGGACCCCGTAGCCGTCATGCACAAGGTCAAGGCCCACTTCGAGAAGGTGTGCCCCCCCTCCGTGCGCATGAAATTCACCATGCAGCACTCTGGCGAGGCCTACCTCTGTGACCCGCACTCTGCCTACGGCAAAGCCGCTCAGGCCGCGCTGGAAGAAACCTTCGGCAACCCGCCCGTCCTCGTGCGAGAAGGTGGCTCCATCCCCATCATTGCAGAGATTTCCAAGGTGCTGGGCAAGGATGCGCTCTTCCTTGGCATGGACCTGCCAGATGCCCGCATCCACTCCCCCAATGAAAACATGCGTGTGGAGATTTTCGAGAAGGGCATCATCATGGCCAAGAATCTTCTGCTGCGCATGAGCAACATCTGATGCGCGCTGCTGCTTGCCACCCCCGCCGCCCATGAACGCCGTAGAAATAGCTGATGTTCACAAATCCTTCCCTGGCCATTGGGGCAGGGGCGGAGTCTATGCGGTGAAAGGCGTCAGCCTCTCCATCCCCACCGGCTCGGTCTACGGCCTCATTGGCCCCAACGGCTCTGGCAAAAGCACCATCATGAAAGCGCTTGTCGGCTTGCTCTCGCCAGATGCTGGCTCCTGCCGCGTCTTTGGGCAAGCCGCCACAGCTCCCTCCAACCGCAGCGAAATCGGCTTCCTGCCAGAGAATCCTTACTTCTACAAGTTCCTCACAGGCGAAGAAACCGTGCGTTTCTATGGGCGCTTGTGCGGGCTGCGCGGAGCAGAGCTCAAAGCCCGCACCGCCGAGATGCTGCAGCTAGTGGGGCTGCAAGATGCTGCGCACCGCCGCTTGGGTGGCTATTCTAAGGGTATGTTGCAGCGTGTCGGCCTGGCCCAAGCGTTGGTGCAAAAACCGCGCCTTCTCGTGCTCGATGAGCCCACCGCCGGCGTAGACCCCATCGGCTCCCGCGCCATCCGCGACATTATTCTGGATTTGAAACAACAGGGCATCACCATTTTCCTTTGCTCTCATCTCTTGGAACAAGTGCAGGAAATCTGCGACCGCGTTGGCATCCTGTACCAAGGTTGCCTCATCGCCGAAGGTTCTGTCGATGAGCTCACGCGCGACCGCCGCCGCACAGAAATCCTCCTCTCCAACCCCTCTCCAGAGCTGCTAGAGCAAATCCGTGCCCTCGCGGGGGATGCGTGGCTCTCTTCCTCTCCCGCACGCAATTCCTTGGAATCCGTCTTCCTGCAGGGCATCCGCGCTCGCATCGGCAAGTGACGAACTCTGCCTTTTCAAATGCCCAAGTTGCGTTTCAACGAAAAAGCCCGGTCTTGCGACCGGGCTTTTAGCATCCCCACGCGGATTCGAACCGCGGTTCTATGACTGAGAATCATATGTCCTAACCCCTAGACGATGGGGACATGTAGTACGCGAATCGGGACTCGAACCCGAGACCAATAGATTAA
>JAZTYM010000027.1:0-15723 GCA_045637025.1 Akkermansia sp.
GGATATCATGCTCACAACTTGCTCATATCTGCATGGATAACGCATGGCTGCGAGCAGAGCGATATATCTCGTTTTATCAACTCCTCAAACGCTGTTTGGAAACCGCCGTATGCCATAAATGGCACGTACGGTGGTGTGAGAGGGGGCGAAAGCCCCCTACTCGATTGGTGCAAAAAAGAATGTGGAGAGAGTGTGGCAAGGGCGCAAAAACGGATTGCAAATGAGGGAGTGAGCTGGTAGAATGATGGCAGCATGAAAATAGCCGTCATTGGAAAAGGTGGGCGCGAACAAGCGCTGGTTGAGACATTGGCTGCCAGCCCCGGCAAGCCTGAGATTTATACATTCCCTGGTAGCGATGCCATTTGCCAGACTGCCACCAAGATTGAGGTGGGCGGTTTTGATGAGCTTATCGAGTGGATGGTGAGCAACAAGATAGACTTGTGCGTGGCTGGTGAGGAAAGCTACTTGGTGTATGGCGAGGGCTTGGCCAATCGCTGCGCGGCAGCAGGTATTCCCTGCTGGGGCCCGCGCAAGGAAAGCGCCCAGTTGGAAGCCTCCAAGGAGTTTGCTAAGGAATTCTTGATGCGCCACCAAATCCCCACGGGTTTGGCCACCGCGGTGGAAAGCTATGAGGCTGCCAAAGAAGCCATTGCAGGCAAGTATCCCACCGTGCTCAAGTTTGATGGCTTGGCCGCTGGTAAGGGCGTGGCGGTGTGTATGGATGAAGCCGCTGCCGAGGAGTTCTTGCAGGAGGTGTTCATTCAGAAGCGCTTTGGCGAAGGCCGCGTGCTAGTGGAAGAGTTCTTGACTGGCCCCGAGATTTCCATCTTTGGTGCTATTTGTGATGATAAGTACCTCATCCTTTGCCCTGCTCGCGACTACAAGCGCTTGCAGGATGGAGATGAAGGCCCCAACACGGGCGGTATGGGGGCTGTGGCTTCCCGCCAGTTGGCTAGCGCCGAGCTCCTCAGCGAGATTGAGGAAAAGATTGTGGCACCTACTGTGCAGGGCTTGCAGAAGGATGGCTTGCCCTACCGCGGTTTCCTGTATTTTGGTTTGATGCTCACGCCCGATGGCCCCAAGGTCATTGAATACAACTGCCGCTTTGGCGACCCCGAATGCGAAGCGGTGATGCCGCTGCTGCGCGGTGATTTGGCTGGTTTCTGCATGGCTGGCGCATGTGGCGAGTTCAAGCCCGAGCTCATCAGCTTTGATTCGGGCTGGAGCGTGTGCTGCATTTTGGCTTCTGCTGGGTATCCCGCATCTTCTCACTCGGGGGATTTGATTTCCGGGCTCGATGCCTGCGAGGCTCGTGTGTTCCACTGCGGCACCAAGAAGACGGCTGAGGGCTGGGTGAGCAACGGTGGGCGCGTGCTGGCCATTGTGGCCCAAGGCGCCACGTTGGATGAAGCTCGCACCCGCGCCCATGCGGAGGCTGCCAAGGTGGATTTTGCTGGCTCGCAGCGCCGCTCGGATATTGCCTACAAAAATATGTAAGCTCCCACCCCATCTGCCACGATGACTCCCGAAGAATTTTTGGAAGAGCTGCTGGACACTCCCGCTCCCACTGGTATGGAGATGGATGCCCAGCGCCTGTGGGCTCAGTACATGGCCCCCTATACCGACGAGCAGCAGTGCGATGCCTATGGCTCCACCTGGGCGGTGCTGAGGGCGGCTCAGCCCGGTGCACCCACTCTCATGCTGGATGCCCATGCGGATGAAATCGGCTTCTCTATCCGCTACATCGCGGACAATGGCTTTGCGTATCTGGAGCGCTGCGGCGGCTCCGACGTGGCCATTGCTCGCGGGCGGCGGCTCCGCTTCTTCGGGGCAGATGGCGAGGTGTGCGGCGTGATTGGCAACACCGCTATCCATATCCGCGAAGACGCGGACAAGGCCCCCAAACTCTGGGATTTGTACGTCGATTTCGGCTGCGATTCACGCGAGGAAGTGGAGGCGCTCGGCCTCCGCGTGGGGGATTGCGGGGTGTACTGCGACGGCCCCTTAGTGCTCAATGATAAGCGCATTGTCTGCCGCGCGTTGGATGACCGCTTGTGCGGCTACATCATCGCTCAGGTAGCGCGCACGCTGCATGAGCAGGGCTTCAAGCCCGAGTGGAATATCGTCTTTGCCAACACCGTGCAAGAGGAAATTGGTTGTGTGGGCGCTGGCATGCTGGCCTATCGCTTGCAGCCCGATGCCGCTATTTGCTTGGATGTGACACACGCCACAGATACGCCGGGCTTGAGCCAAGCCCGCTATGGCGATGTGCGCTTGGGCAAGGGTGCCGCCCTCAGCTTTGGCCCGGTGTGCCACCCCAACGTCAACGCGCGCTTGGAACTCGTGGCAGAGCAGGGGGATATCCCCGTGCAGCGCGAGACGACGGGCCGCGGCACCGGCACAAACACAGATCAGGTCTACCGCTCTCGCAGCGGTGTGCCTGCCACCAACCTCTCTCTGCCTCTGCGCTATATGCACAGCCCGGTGGAGATGGCAGACCGCGCGGATGTGCAGGCTTGCACAGACCTGCTGGTGGCTTTCATCAAGTCCCTCAAGGTAGATGATGATTTTCGCCACCGACTGTAACACTAAAAAATGACAAAATTCAGAATTTCCAGCTTGACTCTCACTCAAATTAAGCTAGACTAGCATCCATAACCTCACATCCATTTTACACTAACGATATGAAAAAGATTTTCTCCCTTTTTGCAACGGCTCTCGTCGCTCTCTTTGGCCTGACCTGCTGTGGCGGCGGTGGCGGTGGCAGCAGCGATCCTGGTTACATGTCTATTGAAGACTTCGCCAGCGGCACCAAGAAGTTTGTGACAGGTTACAACCTGATCATGGAGATTATCCCCAGCCTGGATGGTTCTTATACTCCCACTGTGACAGATACGAAAGCCTCCTTTGTGCCGGGTGTCATGGTGGCTGGTGACTCTCGAATCGATGCCGTGTTCACCTACGAGATGCCTGAGAAGGACGCTCGCACGGCTTCCCTGCAATTCTCCGTATCTCGCAATGGCAATTCCGAAGATTTGACGGATAAGGACTTCTTGGCTGGTCTGGGCTTTGCCGTTTTGGCAACGGACGAGGCCTCCGGTTCCTCCATCGTTCTTCCCAACACGATTACATCTGTTTCTGGTATGACCTGCACCATTAAGTTCAACTTCGATGCACAGAAGATGGAAACAGAGGCCTCCTTTGTGAATGTGCAGGTGGAAGAAGACGGCAAGAAGCTGCTGTACAACGAGCTTGTGCAGAACGGCGTTGTTCCCTTCGCTGTGTACCCGCAATAAGCCTTGCTGAAAAGCTTTTGAACGCAAAGGAGCGGCTCAGAAATGAGCCGCTCTTTTTGTAGTCAAAATAAAAGCTGTGCAAAGCAGCGCCTTTATGGTATACAACAAGCCATGAAGATGATGACATGTAAAAAGATGCTGATGAGCGCGCTGATGGCCGTGGGGCTGTTGGCTGGCTATGTGCAGGCCGCGCCAGATGCCGATGCGCTGCTCAAGGTGATGCGCGAGATGACGGTGAGCCAAGGCAACCGCGATGTGATGGGCAATATCCGCAAGGGCCGCTTGAAGGTTCCCTTCAGCATCAGCGCGCGCGGGGAGACGCTGGCATTCCAATACAAGCAAGGGGATGCTTGGCAGCGCTTCGATGTGCGCATCCGCGAAAAGAATGTGGACCTGATGCTGGTGACCAACGGCAAGGCTCAGGTGATGGCTCCTGCCAACTACGCCCGCACCATTGCTGGCACCGATGTGTGCTACGAGGATTTGTCCATGCGCTTCCTGTATTGGAAAGGCGGCAAGGTGACGGAGAATACGGCCGACAGTCGCATCAAGGGCCGCGATTGCTACATCGTCGAAGTGCCCAACCCCAAGCCCGGCGTTGGCCAGTTTTCGTGGGTGCGCATGTGGGTGGACAAGGAAAACGGCACCACTTGGCAGATTGATGGCTACGGCCCGGATGGCAAGCTGCGCAAGCGTTTCACCATCACCTCGGTGCAAAAACTCTCTGACGGCACGTGGTTCTTCAAGCAGATGAAGCTGGAGGTGCGCAACCCCAAGAACCCCGACCGCACCCAGTCTCTCAACTATTTGGACATGGACGATTTGCCTGAGTCCAAGTAACACTACCCATGCGGCGTTTCTTTTCCATCCTCGTGGTGCTTCTTCCGGTGGCAGGCTTTGTGGCTTGCCTGCCGGAGGTGCGGCACATGATTGATGAGGGGAAGGTGCTGTATGGCATGCTGCTCATGTTTGGCGCGTTGGGCGTCATGACGCTGCTGGAGACGCTGCTGTTCAAGTTTTGGGTGCTGCCTGCGTGGGGCAGGGCGATAAGCGACCGCCTCTATGCTGGCAGCTACACCCCAGAAGATGATGCGCTGGTGGTGCTGGTGGAAAAAATCCGCCGGGAAAAGGATGCAGGCCTCATGCCCCAGTTGGTGCGCATGGTGCAGCAAGATGCCCGCCGCATGCGCGCGTGGCAAGAGCTTGCCAACTTGCAGCTCTATGAGTTTGCGCAATCCCGAGAGGCGGTGGAAACACTGCTGCAAGGCGCGGAGCGGGTAGAGCAGGCAGAGGACCGCGCATTTCTGCTCTACCGCGCGGCCAAAACATGCGAGCAGCACCTCCGCGATGCTGCTCGAGCCAAAGAACTGTATGAGCAAGCCGCGCGGCGCTATCCCCGCACGGCATACGGCAAGTTGGCGGCCCAAAAGTGAGGCTCGCCCCCCGCGCCTTTTACTTTTTCTCGCGGGTCAGGTATTTCATGAGGGCGTAGAGCACGGCCAGCAGCAGCACGCCCGCCACAATCAAGTGCGATTCAGCCTTCACGGCATGCACCAGCTGCTCAGGAGATGCCAAGATGCCGGGATGCTCGCGCCCCACTTTGTCGCCAAACCACGCCAGCACCGTGCACCACATGGCGGAGCCCACGATGGTGGTCAGGCTGAACATCGCAAAGTTCACCCGTGCCAAACCTGCCGGGATGGAGATGAGATGCCGAATCACCGGCAAAAAGCGCGAGAAAAAGATACCCGGCGTGGAGTATTTTTGCATGAAAATCTCGGCCGTCTCCACTTTGTGCGGGGGCATGAAGAAGTATTTGCCGAACTTGAGGATGAGTGGGCGCCCCATCCACAGCGCCATCACATACATGACCACGGAGCCGATGTAGGAGCCAATGGTGCCTGCCAGCACCACGCCCCAGAAGCTCATTTCAGAGCCCTCCATGGTGGCCATGATGGCTGCAGGCGGCACGACGACTTCACTCGGTACCGGCAGAATGGAGCTTTCCATCGCCATGAGCAGTATGACCCCCCAATAGCCCCATGCTTCTACCCAGCCCATCCATGTGATTAAAAGTTCGTGCATGGGCGGCATTATACAGAGCCGCCGCCGGATTGTGAAGCTTTTTTTATCCGGCGGCGGTGGTGAATCGATGGGTCGGGGTTACTCGGCCTTCTGCTCGGGGGTAGGTGCCTCCCAGCCGCCGCCGAGGGCGGTGCAAAGGCGCGCCAAAGCGATGCGAATTTGCTGGCGCGTGGAGATGAGATTGAGCTCCGAGGAGAGCCAAGCGCGCTCAGCCGCAGCCACGTTGAGGAAGTTGGTGTTGCCGGCGTTGTACTGGCGCAGGGAGAGCTCTGCTGCCTCCTTGTTGGCGTTGCGGGCAGCCTCAAACTCGGGCATCTGGTTGGTGAACCTAGCGTAGGCGATGAGGCGGTCTTCCACCTCAGCAAAAGCTGCCAGCACTGTCTTGCGGTATGTCTGCGTGGCGACTTTTTCGCCAATGCGCGCGCGTTTCAAATCCTCGCGCAGGATGAGGCGTTGCAGCGAGGAGTGGTTGAAGGAACCCGCCAAGCTCCAGCTGGCAGAGCGGAAGTAGTCCGCAAAGTCTGTGCCGGCGCTTGCTCTTGTGGAGCCTGTGATGGACAGGGAGGGGAAGAGATCTGCAATGTTGAGACCAATGTTGGCTGTGGCCTCGTGCAGGTCGTGCTCGGCTTTGATGATGTCGGGGCGGCGGCGCAGCAGATCGCTGGGCAGGTTGGTCGGCACGCGCGGGATGCGGTTGTACACGGCCTTGGTGGGCATGCGCAGCTGAATCTTGTCTACGGTGGTACCCAAGTAAGTGGCCAGTGCGTTTTCGCAGGTCTTGATGTTGGCCTCGTAGGTGGGGATTTGGGCGCGGGTCGAAGCGATAGTCGAGCGAGCTTCTGCCAAGTCGAGGGCGCTTTGCATACCCACTTCGTGGCGCTTTTTGGCGATGTTGTAGGTGCGCTCTTGGTAGGCGAGCTGCTCCTTGGCGATGCGCAAGCTCTCTTGGGCAGAAATCCACTCGAAGTAGGTAGCCGCGATGCTAGCAGCCAAGGCGGTGCGGGTGGCGTTGGCTGCGGCTTGGGCAGAACCGATGGCGGCGTGGGCCATTTCGACCTGGCGGCGTGTCTTGCCCCAGATATCGGGCGACCAGCCGATGGACAGGTTGCCGCTCCACGAGCCATGGGAGGTGGAGGTGTCGTAGTTGCCGTTATTGGTGCCGCCAAAGCTGGCCGAGGCGGTGGGCAGGAAGCCCATGTTGGCCGAACGCAGGAGCGATTCGGCTCGCTCGATGGCCAGCGCCGCGCTCACGATGTCGGGGTTGTTTTCAATGCCCGTGAGGATGAGCTGGCTCAACTGGGGATCCGCGAAGGAATCCCACCACGTTTGCAGGCTAGCCGCATCGCTGGCGGGGGGCAGCGCGTTCACCCATGTGACGGGGAGCTCCGGGGCGGTTGCCCCGTTGAAATCAGGGCCAAACAGGCAGGAGGGCACGAGTAAGGCTGCGGCGAGGGGGATGAGGTATTTGGCAGACATGGTCAGTAGTAAAAATAATGGTCGATTTATTCGTGGTGCAGGGCTTCGATGGGGTCAAGTTTGGAGGCTTTCCATGCCGGGTACCAACCAAAGATGATACCAATGGCTGCCGCCACGGAGACGGAGAGCACCATGGCGCCCGCAGAGGTAGCGGTGGGCCACCCCATTTTGCTGCTCACAAACATGGAGGCGACTCGCCCGCATGCGATGCCGATAAGCCCGCCACACAGGCAGAGCAGCACGGCTTCCAACAAAAATTGCCACATGATGTCGCGCGGGCGGGCGCCCACGGCCATGCGCAGACCAATTTCGCGTGTACGCTCCGTCACGGAGACCATCATGATGTTCATGATGCCGACACCACCCACCACGAGGGAAATCATAGCCACGGCTACCAGCAGACTGCTGATGGTGTCTGTCGTTTCCGTCATCATCTTTTGGAATTGCGAGCGGTCGCGCATTTCAAAGTCGTCCAGCACGCCGGGTTCCAGCTGGTGCTGGCGGCGCAGCACGGGGGTCATGGCATCCATCGCCTTGTTGGGGTCGATGCCATCCTTCACCTGCACCATCAGAGAGTCCACCGTGCGGGTGCGCAAGGGGTGCGGGGCGTTGGTGTAGGGCTGCAAATCCGAGCCGGGGTAGAAGTTGACCGCAGAGGTCGAGAAGGTGTTGGTGGAAGAGACGGAGGCTGAGCTGTTGGCGGCGCCACCCTTGCTGATGACAGCTGCGCCACCACCGCCTGAGAGACGGGTGCGCGTACTTGTCCACGGCAGGATGAGTGTGTCGTCTTGGTCATTGCCCATGCCGTCTGCACCCTTGGTGTCCAGCACGCCAATGACGGTGAACACTACGTCCTTGATGCGGATATCTTGCCCGATGGGGTCTTTGCCCTCGTACAGGTTTTGGGCGATGGTGTTGCCGATGAGACACACGCGGGCGGCTTCTTCAACCTGCTTTTTGGTGAAGGCGCGGCCACTGGCTATCTCCCACCCTTCGATGGCGAGATAGTGCTCATTGCCACCTTTGATGGAGTTGGGGGTCCAGTTGCGGTTGCCGACGATGATTTGCCCGCTGGCGCGCACAAAGGGTGTGGCGGCGGCAATCACATCGCTGCATTCTCTCATGAGCGCGGTGGCGTCTTCCGCATAGAGGGAGGCGCGCCCGCCCATGCCCGAGCTCACACCGGCTGTGCTCACCGAGGCACCGAAAATGTTGACCACATTGGCACCCATGGAGGAGAATTTATCTGCCACTTGCTTCTTGGAGCCTTCACCAATTTCCATGATGGCGACGACGGCGGCAATACCAATCACGATACCCAACACGGTGAGGGCGGCGCGCATGGGGTTGCGCACGAGCCCGCTCAGGCAGGTTACGAAGAGGGTGTTGAATTTCATTTACTGAGCGTGGCTGAGAGTTCATCGGATACGCCGTCGAGGATGAGACCGTCGCACATGTTGATGGCGCGGTCGGTGAAGGCGGCGGTTTTGCGGTCGTGCGTCACGATGATGACGGTGAGCCCTTTTTCGCGGTTGAGGTCGCGGAACATGTTCATGACTTCGACCGAGGTGGTGGAGTCCAAGTTACCCGTCGGTTCGTCCGCCAGCAGGATGCCGGGGTTATTGATGAGCGAGCGGGCAATGGCCACGCGCTGCTGCTGGCCACCAGAGAGCTGGGCGGGGGAGTGGTGCATGCGCTCTGTGAGCCCCACCATCTCGATGAGCTCTAGGGCGCGCTTGCGTATCTCTGCCGTGCTGCGTGCCGGGTGGTTGTAGTAGGCCGGCATCATCACATTCTCCAGCGCAGAGGTGCGCGGCAGGAGGGTGAAGTTCTGGAAAACGATGCCAATGCGCTGGTTGCGCAGGCGGGCTCGCTGGTCGGCGTTCAGCCCCGCTACATTCTTGCCGTCAATCCAGTATTCGCCACCGGAGGGGTGGTCTAGACACCCCAAGATATTCATGAGGGTGGATTTACCGGAACCAGATGCACCCGTGAGCGAGACGAATTCGCCGTCCTCAATGCGCAGGGAGATTCCCTTGAGCACCGGCAAATCAATTTCGCCTACGTGGTAGACTTTGGTGATGTTTTTGAGCTCAATCACGGTGTGATACAGGCTAAATTACATACGGGGGCCACCGCGGCCCGAGGGGGCTTGGTGCTGACCAGGCTTGGCGGCTGCGCCACCCGTGCCACGCTGGCGGCGTTCGGGGCGCTTCATGCCAAAGGGGCTATTGCCACCTGCCGGATCGGCTGCTTTTTCGGTGATGGTGAAGATACCGGTGACGAGTTCGTCCCCTTCCTTCAGGGTTTCGCCAGCTGCGGGGGTGACGACGGTTCGCGTGCCATCGCTCAGCCCTTTGATGACGCGAACAGGTATAACCTTGTTGCTGTCGCCATCTTTCTTCCACACAAGCGCACGCTCGCCACCGCTCTCCTCATCAGCAGGGTTGATGCCGGCCGGGAGATTTTCCCCCTCTGCGGGCGGGGCAGGGCGGCGGCCTCGGTGAGATTCCGAAATCATGTCGCGCGTGGGGTGGAAATCAAAGGCTGCATCAGGAATTAAGAGTGCATCCTTGATTTCCTTCACGATGAAGTTGGCATCGGCGCTCATGTAGGGCAGCAGCTTGCGGTCGGGGTTGTCGATATCTACTTCCACAATGTAGGTCACCACGTTGGAAGACATGGTGGCATTGGGGCGAATCTTGTTCACTGTGCCCTTGAAGGTCTCGTTGGGCAAGGCATCTACGGTGTAGCGCACCTCCTGCCCGGGCTTCACCTTGGCAATGTCAGCTTCGTTGACGCTGGCCCATATCTGCATCTTGGACAGGTCTCGCGCGACGAGGAAGAGGGTGGTCGCGTTCATGCTGCTCACCACGGTCTGGCCCACGTTGACTTGGCGTACCACGATGGTGCCGTCCACCGGCGTGGTGATGCGGGTGTAGTCGCGGTTGCGCAGTTCGCTCTGCAGCTGGGCTTCGGCGCTTTGCAGCTGGGCGGCGGCGCTGGCCTGCTGGGCTTCGGCGGTGTTCTGCTGCGCCATGGCGCTTTCCAGATTGGCCGCGGCGCTCTCAGCGGCTGTCACATACTGGTCGTAGTCCATTTGCGAGAGCGCATCGCCCACGCCCAGCTTCTTGGCGCGTTGTAGGTCGCGGTCGGCCTTGTTCTTGTTTGCCTTCGCTTGGGAAATGTTGGCCTTGGCTTGGATGAGCGATGCATCTGCCGACAAAATTTGCGCTTTGGCTTGCGCCACGCTGGCTTCGGCGCGCTTGATGTCCAGCTCCACGATGGTGTCGTCGATGCGGGCCAACAATTGGCCGGCTTTCACCTCGCTGCCGTAGTCCACGCGGTTCCCGTTGACGTCGGTGCCAAACTCTTTGATTTCGCCCGTCACCTGGGCGCCCACATCCACGAGCTCTTGCGGCTCCAAGGTGCCTGTGGCTTGCACTTTGTTCACAAAGTCACCCTTCGTGACGCTGGTGGTGCGCAGTTGCACCGTCTTTTCTGCTGAATCTGTGTTCAAATACCACGCGGCGGCTCCGCCTGCGCAGATGACTACAATTGCACCCCATTTGATGATCGGTTTCACAAGACAAATTCTACCTATGTCGCGCCCGCTGTCAAGTCTCTTGTGTCGCTTTTGAAAAATAGATTCTTTTTATATTCTAACATTTTAGACCTTTGAGGGTAAGAATGTGTCATCATTAAATAAAATCGTGAGTGTGGCTTGCGTCGCGGGGGTAAGTGTGCTACCCTGCGCCGCAACCCAAGCCGACCATGCAGAACATATTGTCTAACACGCTGATTTTTTATCGGGAAAGCCCCCTTGCTGCCAACGATTGTATGGAAGCCGTGGAGACGGTAGCGCGCGAGTTTTCGGAGCGAGCTGGGGTGCAGCGTATCGAGGCTGTGGTGGCATCTGCCCTGCAACGCGAGGCCGAGGACCCCACCTGCGTGGGTCGAGCCCTGGCGGTGCCGCATGCGCGAGTCTCGGGCTTGTCGTGCGCGGGTATTTACTTGGCACGGGTGGCTCCCGCGGTGCATTGGCCCGTGGAACCCGTGCAAATGGTGGCTTTTTTGGCTGTGCCGGAGGAAACGCCCGAGGTATATTTGCAGATGCTTGGGCAGCTGGTTCGCTGGTGGGTTGGGGTGTGTGCCGAATACGGCGATGGCGTGAGCTACCCGCCCATGTCTGATTTGGTGGCTACGCTTTCGGCTCGCCTGCATGGTTGAGTGCTGGCTCGCTGCACTTTGAACTTGACTTCACCGAGTTGTTGGTGAAGAATGGTGTCGTGATTTCGAAGATTGCTATAGCGACACTTATGCTTGCTGCTCCCGTGTTGGCGCAGCAACCTGAAACGCAAGATTTACCCGCTGCCGAGCCTGCGCAGCCCGAGGCCCCCGCTGCCGAGCCTGCACCCGCACCCGCCGTGCAGCCCGAGCCCCCCGCTGCCGAGCCGCAGGCAGATACGCTCGTGAATGCCTACCGCGGCATCGTGAAGGTAGAGGTCGCCAAGCGCATCCCCGACTACGGCACGCCGTGGAATGCTGGGCAATATGGCCGCAGCACAGGTACCGCGTTCATGGTGGCTCCCGGTGTGTTCATGACCAATGCTCATGTGGTGGCCAATGCTCAGCGTATCATGATTTCCCCCTATGCTGAGTCTCGCCTCATCCCCGCCAAGGTGAAACACGTGGCTCACGATGCGGATTTGGCACTGTTGGAGATTGCCGACACGACTGCTTTTGAGAATGTGCCCTTCCTGAGTTTCAGCGACAAAATGCCGCATTTGGAGGACACGGTGCGCGCCATCGGCTACCCCATTGGTGGCAAGCGTTTGTCCGTCACGCGCGGCATCATCTCCCGTATTGATACGATTACCTATGCTCACCCCCGCAATGAAGCACACCTGGCCGTGCAGATTGATGCCGCCATCAACCCTGGCAACAGCGGTGGCCCCGTGCTCATGGGTGATAAAGTAGTGGGTGTGGCTTTCCAAGGGCTGTTGGAAGCGAACTCCACTGGCTACATGATTCCGCTCCCCGTGGTGCAGCGTTTCCTGAAAGATGTGGAAGACGGGCGCTATGACCACTACGTTGACCTGGGCGCTCTGTTCATGCCCCTGCGCAATGCGGCCATGCGCAGTCACTATGGCCTTGCGGCAGACGATGCCGGCGCCCTGGTGGCCGATGTGATAAGCGGTGGCACCTGCGATGGTGTGTTGCAGCCCGGTGACGTGGTGTTGGGGGTCAATGGCCACCCCGTCGATAGCTCTGCCATGATTAATTTGGACGGCGAGCATGTGCCGCTGGAAGAATTGGCCGAGCGCGCGTTCCGTGGCGATTCTTTGCGCTTCTCCATCATCCGTGCGGGGCAGAAGTTGAACCCTGTCGCCAAGTTGCTCCCCCTGCCTGCGGGCGATATCATGGCCAACACCTACGATGCTTTGCCGCGCTACGTGGTCTATGCTGGCTTGGTCTTCCAGCCCCTGCAGCTCAATGTGATTCAGGCGCACCGCCTCAGCGTGACGGATTTCATGGTCGAGCTCGATGCCTTCCAGCGCAAGGGTGGCTCGACCAAGAAAGACGATATCGTGGTGCTGACAAAAGTGCTGAAAGATGAGGTGAATGCCCGCTTCTCGGATTTCGGTAAGCGCATTGTCAAGAGCGTCAACGGGGTCGAAGTGACTGGCCTGGCCCACCTGCACAGTCTGCTCTATCCGCAGAATGGCGAGGAGTTGCCCGCCTTCACCGTGATTGAGTTTGCTGATGCTGGCCGCCCGCTGGTCATCGACAATGCCACCATTCAAGCCGCCAATGAGCGTATCTCTGCCGGGTACAATGTCCCCCACTCGGCTCGCCTCGATTAACCTTTCTTTTCCCATGCAAAAGTATTTCATTCTTCCCGTTTTGGCTTTGGTGGCGTTGATGTCGTGTGAGCCCACCGAGCGCACCAATCCAGAAGCCATCAAAGAGGCGGAGCGCCGCGCCGCTGCTGCTCGCGCTGCTGCCGAAGCTGCCGCTGCGGAGTCGGCGGCCCAAGCTCAGGATGCGCAGCCTCAGCTCGCCCCGGCCCCCATCAACTACGCGGCTTCCATGCTGGAGGTCCGCACCCATGCGCAAGATTACAACCTCCTGCGCCCTTGGGAAAAAGCGGAAGCCGAGCAAAGCTGCGTCTTTGGTGTGTATCTGGGGAACAACATGGTGCTGACCGTGGGCCACGCCGTGAAGGCCGCCACCTACGTCGAAATCGCCTTGCCCGACGACTCTCGTGTGGTGCCCGGCAAAGTCGTCCGCTACGACGAGGATTTGAACCTAGCCTTGCTCACGGTTGCGCAAGCGGAGGATGCCTCTCTCTTCGAGTCGCGCATCCCCCTGCAGCCTGCTTCTCCCTTGAAATTGGGCGACAAGGCAGATGTCTGGAGCATGGTGCGTGGTCTGGTGCCTGTGCAGGTGCCCTCAGTTGTCGAGAGCGCTGGCTCCCGCAACCGCATGCCGCGTCTGGTGATGAAGGTGGCCCAGCCTCTCCCCGCCAGCAGCTGGAGCGGTTTGCCCATCATCCAAAATGGCCGCCTCGTCGCCCTTGGCGAAAGCTACCAGCCGCCCACCTCGCAGCTCTCGGCCATCAACGCTGAAATGATTAACCGTTTTCTTGCATCCTCGGCAGAGGGGCTTGTCTCTTCTGCTCCGGTGATGGGGGTGCACGTGCAGCTGCTGGATTCTCCCGTCTTCCGCCGCTACCTCAAATTGGAAGACAAACAAGGCGGCCTGTACATCAGCAAGGTAGAGCCTGGCAGCGCCGCAGAGGGCGCTGGCTTGCGCAAGGGGGATGTGTTGCTGGCTATTGAGGATTTGCCGCTCGATAACCTCGGCCGCTGCCAACACCCCCTGTACGGCGTGACGGATGCCATGTACATTGCTGCTAGTTACAAACCCCTGGGCGAAAACTTGAACCTGACCATCAGCCGCAACGGCGAAACCCAGCAAGTCGCCGTGCCCCTGAACCGTGATTTGGTGGAGAAGGGCCTCTTCCGCGAGGACAAACCTGGTGTGCAGCCTCGCTACGCCGTGTGGGGTGGCTTGGTCTTCCAGCCGCTCACCAAAACCTACCTCAGCGTGTTGCACGGCAAGGCCTCTAGCTTGCCCTTGGAGTTCTTGGAGCTCAAGGATCGCACCAAGGACCTGCGCGACAAAGGCTACGAGGAGTTGGTGGGCCTCACCCTAGTCATACCCACAGACGCCACGCAGGATTATGAGTCCTTGGGCTTCTGCTTGGTCGAGTCTGTGAATGGACAGCCCGCTCGCCATTTTGCCGAGTTTGTCTCCCTCTTGGAGGCGCCCACCTCCAATGGTATCACTGAGATTTCCATCAACAAACCTCCGTACCATATTTACTTGGAGCGCCAGACGGTCGAGCAGTGCAACGATATGCTGCGCCGCCAAGCCATCCCCCGCCTCAAGTCGGAATAATAAAGCAGGGAACCATGCATTTCTCATGGTTCCCTCCTCCAAAAATCATAGTCGCCCTCGCGGCGCACCGGCATTTAGCGTATGCCTTTGTTGAAGCGCGTCACTTCTCGGCGCGCTTCCATCATTTCTGCCTTGGCTTTCAAATCATAGCGCTGGTCGCGGTGGGTCTTGCCTCGGCCTGTGCCGATTTCGGCTTTCACCTTGCCGTTTTTCCAGTACAAGCGCAGCAGGGGCAGGGCAAATCCCCTTTGTGCCATCTGAATTTCTAGCTTCAGGATTTCTTTCTTGTGCATCAGCAGGCGGCGGGGGCGCTTGGCCTCGTGTTGGAACCACTTGCCGGCGGTTTCCCATGGCTGCACGTCGCAACCATACAAGAACAACTGCCCTTTCTCGACGCGGGCGAAGGCATCCGATACGTTGACTCGCCCTTCGCGTATGGATTTCACCTCGGTCCCCTTCAGCTCGATACCGCATTCGTGGCGGCTCAGAATTTCATAATCGCGCCCCGCCTTCTTGTTGCTGGCGATGAGGTTGCTTTGCTGTGTCGGCTTCTTGGCCATGGTGTTGTGGGATGCTTGTTGGGTGCTTGATACACGACAGCCCGGGTCTCGCCTGTGGCTCCCGGGCTGCTGCTTCATCATAGCGTACTCGTGTACGCCACGGGGGATTTATAAGTCGGGAGTAATGGTCACCACGCTTTCAGCTGCTGCGGGAGCCTCCTGCACAGGAGCATCGGCAAACGGGTCATTCTCCTTCTCAAGATCTTCCTCGGTCTGCTCGCGCCAGGTGATTTTGCCCTCGATGATTTCGGTCAGGGCTATGTCGCCGCAGCCCATCTCCGGTTCCGTCGGAATGTACGGGTCGGACCCGTGGTTGAGCTGCTGAACTCGCTTGGACACAATATTGACAAGCAATTGATTATCGCCTACAATCTGTGCTGCCTTCTCGATAAGTTCTGTCTTCATGGGTGAAAAATGTGGGAATGCCCGCACCTGCGGGAAAGTGCATTCTACTACGCCGCAACGCAACTTGCAAGCCTATATTTGCATATCGTATTGAAAATTCTTGTAGTTGTCCCATTGTTGGCTGGCTGGGGCGGGCTCTTTTGGACTCCCACGCGGTTTTGTGTCTCAAGCCGTTCCTCTGCTGTTGTTATGACTCCCTGTGCCGGGCAGGGTGGAGGTGCACAAGATGCGGCGGGCGCGTTTTTGTTGCGCGGGCGGCGGTGGTGCGCTATGGTGGGGGCTTATGAATACTAATAACAACAATGCAGGCATCGCTCTTGCGAGCGATGAGGGTTTCGTGGCCATGGCGTCCGCTGCGTCTTCTCAACAGCCCGTGATTTTGGCGAGCGGGGTGTTGAAGGATGAGCAGCCGTCTCTCCCTGGCGAGTATCAGC
>JAZTYM010000028.1:0-123073 GCA_045637025.1 Akkermansia sp.
CGGAGTCGATGTGCAGGTACTGCACACCGCCGAAGCCGCGCAGCGTGGTGCGCTCGTTGAGCGCGTAGCCGTAGGTCAGGCGGGCATCCAGCTGCAGCGCGTGCTGCGTCCAGTCGTAGCTGCTGCCCAGCATGTCCGCATCGTTCTCGCTGCGGCCATAGGCGGCGCTCCAGTCGAGGGTGAGCCCCTTCTTGCCGTTCTGCATCAGGCGGCTCTGGCCATAGAGAGCGAAATGCGTGCTGTCTTGGTCCACATTGTAGGCGGAGAGGGTGTTAATCTCGCCCCAGGTCACGCCCATGGCCATACCCAAGCTGTGTTTGGCGCCGGCGTTCATCTCAGCACCGAACACAGCACCGCTCAGGGTGTGGTCGGCCCCCAAGCTGCCGCCGTGCGAGCTCAGGCGGCTCGTGGCGCCGATGACACCGCCCCATGCAGAACCACGCCCTTCGGCCAGGGCGGTGGCGTTCTGCCCGCGGTTGGAGATGCTATCCACAAAAGCGCGGCTAGCCTTGGCGGTGCCCCAAGTGGTCTGCACCAGCGTGTCGCTCACCTTGGCGATGAGTTCTTCCACATCCACCGCCTGCGCCACGGGCAGCGTGGTGATGACTGTAGCGGTCTCCTGCTCTTCTGTTTGCTCTTCTTCCACCGCAGCGCTGGTGGTCATGGGCGCCGCGTCTTCTGCGATGGATGCGGTGGCGACCTCGGAAACTTCCTCAGTGGTCTGAGCATGGTCACTCACCCACTTGCTCCATTCCTCCTCAGTCACCATCAGCGTGATGGCTTTCTTCTTGCTATCCAGCGTGAGCGTGCAGTATTCATCTTCCAAGCCCAACAGCGTGTACAAGTTCGTAGTTTCATCCACTCCAACCAAGGTCTTGTAGGTGAAGAGATTGTAACTCTTACCCATCTTGATATCCAAGCCCTCCTGCAAGCCCAGCGTGATGCTGCCGCCGAAAGTCAATTCTTTGCTCACCTTGATGGTCTGCAACTTGGTGGAGGTCAAGTTGATGCTGCCGCCATTCAGCGTCATGTTGGTGGCGGAGAGCGCCCCGCTCAGCGTGATGCTGCTGTCGCTCAGGAACAAATCGCCCTTCACGGTCAGGTTCATGGCCTTGCCCTTGACCTTGTCCTCCAGCGTGATGGTGGACTTGTCTGCCAGCGACAGGTTCCCCGCCACCGTCATGCTACCGTTAGCGGTGATGGTGGAGTGGACGAACGTGTTGGTGATGGGCAGTTTATCAGCCCCCTTGGCCATCGTGAGCGCAATACTCTGCGCGGCCAGCTCATTCTCCAACTTGATGTCGGCGTTGCTCAGATTCATGCTGCCCGCGGTGAGCTTGCCCGTGAGGTACAGCTCGGTGGCATCATCCTTGGCGGCATCGGCAATATCCAGCGCGCCCTTCACCGTGAGGCCCATGGCCTTCGGTTTGGTTGCGCCTGCGATATCATGCAGGTTGATGCTCGAATCCGTCATCGCAAGCGCACCCGCCACTGTCATGCTGCCGTTGATATCCAACGTAGAACCGGTGAAGGTGTTGGTAACAGGCTGTTTATCGGCATCCTTGGCCAGCGTGAGCGTGATACTCTGCGCCGTCTGTGTGTTCTCCAGCTTGATATCGGCGTTGGTCATGTTCATGCTGCCCGCGGTGAGCTTGCCTGTGAGGTACAGCTCGGTGGCATCATCCTTGGCGGCATCGGCAATATCCAGCGCGCCCTTCACCGTGAGGCCCATGGCTTTGGGCTTGGTGGCGGCATCCTCCAGCGTGAGGCTTGAGCCATTCATCGCCAGCGCGCCCGCCACGGTCATGCTGCCGTTGATATCCAGTGTGGAACTGGTGAAGGTGTTGGTAACAGGCTGTTTATCAGCATTCTTGGCCAGCGTGAGCGTGATACTCTGCGCCGTCTGTGTGTTCTCCAGCTTGATGTCAGAGTTGGTCAGATTCATGCTGCCGGCACTCAGTTTGCCGGTGAGGGCAAGTTCAGCGGAATCATCCTTTGTTTCATCCGAAATATCCAGCGCATCCTTCACCGTGAGGCCCATGGCTTTGGGCTTGGCGGTGGCATCCTCCAGCGTGAGGCTTGAGCCATTCATCGCCAGCGAGCCCGCCACGGTCATGCTGCCGTTGATATCCAGTGTGGAACCGGTGAAGGTGTTGGTAACAGGCTGTTTATCAGCATCCTTGGCCAGCGTGAGCGTGATACTCTGCGCCGTCTGTGTGTTCTCTAACTTGATGTCAGAGTTGGTCAGATTCATGCTGCCGGCACTCAGTTTGCCGGTGAGCGACAGAACCGAGGCATCCAGCAGCGAGAGGTCGCCCTTCACCGTGAGCGTCTGGGCTTTTGGCTTAGTGGCCTCTTCCCAATCATGCAAGGAAAACGTACTGTCGCTCAGCGTCAGTCCGCCTGCCACGGTCATACTGCCCGTGATATCCAGCTCCGAGCCGTTGGTGAACTCGCTCGTGGTATTCTTGTCTTTGATGGTGACTTTTTGTGCTTTTTCTGCTTGGAGCTTGAGTTTGCCATTGTTAGCGTTGATGCTGGTAAACGTGAGAGCAGAATCTGCATTGATTTCAGAGTCTGTTATGTTTGTTGCTGTTTTGACGGTAAGAGCCCCACCCATAACGGTGTATTTTGAATTGTTGGTCAGCGTTAAGGAATTGGTGTCCACCTTATTGCTCAGAGCTAACGCGGCGCTATTCAGTGTTAAGTCAGCATTTTTGAATCCACTGCCACCCACAATAGAGAAAATACCATTATTGAGCTGGACAAGTAATTGCTTTTTCGCAGAAAGGACGCCTTTACCCATCATGCAAACAGCCTGTCCTCCTGCATCCCACTCAAGGAGCGCATCGCCTGTTTTGGAGAGATTCAATGCTTTCGGGATGTACACGCTATCTGCGTCTAGTGTGTACGTAAGAGTGCCTCCATCTGTCGCAGAGGGGGTCATATCAGCAAGGGCTTCTGCGCTTGAATATGACTTGAAGATGATGTCGTAGTATCCTGTCGAAGCGTTGTATGTTGGAACAAAAGTGCCGTAGCCATCACCTGAGCCCAGTTTCGCCTCGTTGTAGTAACATCCCCATGCGTCTTTCTGTGCCTTGCTGTAGTATAATGCTACGGAAAGATTGGATAACTTGCCTGAATATGACGAGCAGGAGAACATGGTCGTTCCATCCATACCGTCCAAGGCCTTGCTTATGTCATCCTTGGTCGGCTTTTTGTGCCAAGCTCCACAGCAATCATCAACTCCATCATACTCCTTTGCAATTTTAAAATCAAAAGTGGTCTTGCTTGCAATGTGCACATTACCATTTACAGTTGTAGGATCAATGTATTCCGTATCTCCGATATAATCTGTGTTGTTGGTATTGCCGTTCAGAATGACGTTGGCATTGATGGTACTAATGCCAGATGTCAAGATGCGATTAATATTTTTGGAGGTAAGAGACACGGAAGCGTTGAGTGTATCGACTCCATATATACTGCCAGTTGCTTTAAACTTATCGGAGTTAATGGTGACAGATGAAATGTTTTGGATGGCGCTGACCGTTATGCCGCTATTGATAATGAGCTTGGTGGCGGATGATTCGTAAGTCATGCCGGTAATTTCTGCATACTTGCCAGGATTCGCCTTGCCATTAAACTCGTAGGTGCCATATCCAAGCTTCCAGAACTGCGCAAATCCCGCAACAGAACCGCTTCCTGATAAGGTGTAAGTTGTATTTCTATCACCTACTGCGGTTCCACCCCAATAATCGCTTGCTTCATGCTCGACATTCCACATGATGAATACATCATCCAATGCTCCAACTCGCGGGTTTCCCTGCATCGCGATGTTGGCGTCTGTGATGTCAAATATACGGACTTTGTAGTCATACTCATCTATAACCGTGGGTGTTATTTTGTTTAAATATTCGGTTTTAGAGGCTGTAGCTCCCCATGAAGGTACGAGCGAGAGCAGTGTCAGTAAACATATAGGTAGATGTAATTTCATGGCTTTTTAATGAAAAATGGTGAACAATCGGCACGCAAAAGCGCATTCTTCTTATACCACATGGCTCTTTTAAATCAAGCGCGTTTTTATGTGGCACGCCGATAGATTGGAACTCTCATGAAGTTTCGTAGGTGGTAGCCATTATCAAGGCATCCTCATCCGTCAGGGGGGGGGGCTGATGCTATCGTGCTGCCGATAGAACAACGTGTGCGTCAGGTGGTTTTTTGGGGTAGAACGCGGGCTTAATAATTGGTAAGCTTGCCGTTGCGTTCTTTGAGCCCTTGTTCCATGTTGCGAATCATGATTTGCCCTTGGCGGGAGATGACGCCCTCGGGGGTCCAGCTGGGGATGTAGTGATTCCAAGCTTCGCCACTTTTGACCTGAGCCCAATGCTCGATGGGGTAGTTATGGTTTTCAGGGTAGACGGCGGAGAGGAATTCGACAGTCCAGAGGGCATCTTGCCAGTTGTCGTCGCGGAATTCACGCTCGCGCATGGTGACAAGGCGGCCATTTTTGAGCCAGGGGTCGAGGATGAGCGCATGAGGCCAATTGGTGTTGGCAGCGGCGAGGTAGACGCAATTGTGTTCGGAGCCCTCGCCACGGTCGCGCACGCAGCAGCCGATGCGGAAGTATTGCAGCTTGCGGCGGCGCAGTTCGCGGTACATATCTTGCTGGTAATGCCAGCAGAGGCCACGCTCTTTGAGGTTGAACACAGAGTTGACGAGGCGGTTGTTCATCCAACCCATGAAGAGGGGGTTATTGATGGTGGCAATGCCCGCAGATGCTTTGTAGGCGGTGTCTGCTAGCCAGCGGGCTTCGCGGCGGGCGCCGGGGAGCGCTTGGTCTGCCAGGGGGAGCAGGTCGAGCAAATCTTGGGTGAGTTGGCTACGCTGTTCGATGACCTCCGGCGTGTCTGCGTAGCCCGGGGCAGGGGCATGCTGGCATGCTGTGGTGGCAAGAGCCAGCAGACAGATGGCGAGAAGGCGTTTCATGGTCTATCAGTAATTGGTGGGTGAGCCCGGATGCTCTTTTTTGCCGCGTTCGATGTTCTCGTACATGCGGCGGTATTGGGATGAGGTGCGGGTGTGGGGCTGCCAGTATTCGGCGTATTTGCCATTGGGGGTTCGCAGGGTGTACCAGTGCTCGATGGGCCAGGCGTGTTCTTCAGGGTAGGCGTAGCTGAGCATGTGGCACACCTCGGGGAAGTCTGCCCAGTCGTCCGGGTCAAGCTCCGTGGCCTTGTCGACCTTGAGGCGGCCGTTCCACATCCAAGCATCTAGCACCCATGCTTGGGGCCAGTCTGCATCGCGTGCAGCGATGTAGAGGCAGCTATGCTCGGAGGCATCGTCGCGGTCGCGCACGCAGCACCCCAGACGGAAGAAGGTCAGCTTGCGGCGGCGCAGTTCGCGGTACATATCGTGTTGGTAGTGCCAGCAAAGGCCGCGGTCTTGCAGGTGGGCGTTGATGAGTGCGTTGCCTGCCCAGCCCGGGAAATGGGAGTCGTTGAGACGCGCGATGCCCGCTGCGGCTTTGTAGGCGGTATCGGAGAGCCACTGGGCTTCTTCTTGGGCGGCAGGGAGGCGCTGCTCGGCCTCGGGCAGCAGCAGGAGCAGCTCCTGTTGCAGGGTGGCTCTGCGCTTGGCGATGAAGGGGGTGTACGGATACTGCACTTGCGGTGGGTAACACGAGGTGATACCCAGTAAGCTGAGAGATAGCAAGGCTGTATAACGAAGAATGCGCAGCATGTGCCGCGCATTCTATCACATAGCTTCGCTCATGGCGAGCTGAATTTGTGTATGGAAGAATCCTCTTCTTATTCTTGACCACGCGTCTGGTACTTCTTGAGCATGGCTGCTTTGGAAGCGGTGTTTTCCTTCGCCTGAGCCTTTGCCTCGGAGGCGGCGCGGGCGATTTCTGGGTCATCATCCTTTTCGTATTTGGAGAGTACGCTCATGACCCAGGGGTGGTCCCTCATGCTCTTGAGGGAGTTGATGAGACGCTTGCGTTGATTGAATGTTTCGTCCAAGTCCTTGAGCTCTTTCTTGACTTTTTCCAGCTCGGGGCCTTCGCCGACAAAGTCTGCGGCATCAGCATCCGTCTTGGCGAGCAATTCGGGGCGCTTGGAGATGTCGCCGTCAATCTTGTCGAACACAATCTTGATGATCGCTTCGGCCTCGGCTTCGGTGCGGTCGCGGTCTTGTGCAAACACGCCGCCGAGCGCGCGGTCGATGTACTTGGCATTCTTTTCGTCATCCGCAGCCTGAGCCTTGAGCTCCTGCAGGTAGGGGATGATGTCGTCGCTGGCGTAGTTGGCAAAGAAGACGTGGTCGTTGCGCCAGTTCTTCTTGTCAGCCGCGCGTTCTTTGTAGTAGGCGAGAGCCTTGGGCGAGCACGAGCTGCCAAAGGTGTTGAGCATGGCATCGCGGTACTTCTCCGGCAGGCTGTCGAAGATTTCGTCACCCACTTGCTTCTTTTCATCCTCATTGTCCATGAATAAGAGCACATTGTCCAAGCAGCCAGCCAGCGTGCCAGCCAACTTCTTGTCGATGTCGGGGTCTTTGAGCAGACCTATGATGGTGGGGATATCCTTCTTCGATACGCGCAGGCCCATGGCTTCCCAGATGTAGGAGAGGACCTCGGCGCGCTGAGTCCACTGCTGCTTGGCAACGGAATCAGCCAGCTTCTTGAACTTGACGTTGATGCCCTTGTTGTTGGAAACAGCCATGCGCTGCACAAGCCAGCGGTACAGCGTGGGCTTGATTTTGGTGCATTTGGTGTCCAGCGTGCGGAAGATGAGCGCATCGATGCTGGGATCTTGTTCGGAGGCGAGACCCAGCAGCAAGCAGGCCAGCTGTGCCACACCTTCGGGGTTGCCACCAAAGACGAATTTGCCCTTTTCGTCGCGCACATAGGGGTCGACCACTACATCCAACAGATACTGGGCATCCTCCTTGGAGCACACGATTGCTACACCCTTGGACTTGGCGTCGGCTATGCTTTCAATGCCCTGCTTGTTGATGTCCTGAGCGCGCTTGAGCAGCTTGTTGGTGTAATCCATGTGAGCCTGCTTGGCGGCAGCTTCGGCGTTGGCTTTGACGATGAGAGAGCCGCATATGGCGCCAATGACGGCCAAACCTACGATGCAGCCTGCCACCGGGACGCTGAGCCACGGAATACCAAACAACCCACGCTTTTGCTGCGCTTCAGCCAACTCTTGCATGGCTTGGATTTTGGCGGCTTCGTTTGCGTCGGGGGCTTCGGTAGCTTCGCCTTCTTCGGTGGAAGCCGGTGCGGGTGCAGCCTTAGCTTTGGGCTTGGGTTTGGCAGCAGCCAGTTTGTTAGCGCCACCGGCCTTGACGGCGGGCTTGGCAGCGGTTAGCTTGGCCTTGGGCTTGGGGGCAGGTGTGGCAGCGGGAGCCGGGGCTGCTTCTTCCGCAACGGGGGCGGCAGCCGCTTCGGCAGCGGCGGCCTCAGCCTCCTGCTGGCGGTTGTATTCTTCCATCTGGCGGTTATACTCCTCCATTTGGCGGTTGTACTCTTCCATCTGGCGTTCGTATTCCGCTTGAGCCTGGCGGGCAGCTTCTTCCTCTGCTGCGAGACGTGCGGCTTCTTCCGCGGCGGCAGCTTCGGCGGCCTCAGCGGCAGCGGCTTCAGCGGCAGCCTTGGCTTGCAAATCTTCTTCCATGGCAGGAGCGGCAACGGGTGCGGGGGACTCTACTGCAGGTTTGGGGGTGGCTGCCACGGTAGCTGTGCTCAGCGCTGGTTTCTTGGGCTGAATCGCTTGGCCGTTGGAGCCCATGAGTTTGACTTGTTTCTTGGGGGCTGCGCCTGTGTTGAGAAGGCGGCGGGGTGCAGGGGCTGCGCCCGTTGTTTTCAGTTGAGGAGTTGCCATAGGTGTAAAAAAATGGTGCTACGGGAGCTATTCTACCTTTTTTTTGCCCTGATTGCAACCATGTATTTTGCTGAAATGAATAATTTTGCGCGAATGTTTTTTGCGAAAATTGGGCACTTGTGTGTTGCTATGAGCGGCAAAATGTGTTAGCCTCTCAGGGTATGAGAAAGCTTTTATGGATAGGCGGAGCGGCTTTGGCTTTGGTGCTGGGGGCATGCCAGCAGGGGCGCATGCCGCATGGTGGGCGTCCTGCTACTCACGATGATTACAAGGGGTACAAGATGGCTCCCTATACGGTGCGAGGAAATCGCTTTGTGCCGATGGGCGTGGAGCAGGCTCTGCGCTACAACGAGGTGGGCAAGGCCTCGTGGTACGAGGCAGATGGTGCGCAGGGGGCTATTTGCCAAAAATTGTATGAGGGCGAGCTCTACGCCGCCCACCGCACCTTGCCCCTGCCGTGCGATGTGCGCATCACCAGCCTGACGACTGGCAAGAGCTGCGTTGCGCGCGTGGCAGACCGCGGGCCTTTCATTCACGGGCGTCTCATCGATGTGAGCACCGCCGTGGCGCGCGAACTGGGCTTCGAGCATGCGGGGCTCGACACGGTGCGGGTGGAGGTGCTCTCCGTGGGCGATGGAGCGTACAAACGAACCAAATGAGGGAGCGTGTGCTCCCTTATTTGGCGCAGAGGTAGCGCATCACGCGGGGGCATTGGCGGGTGAGCCAAGTGCCCGCCGCGGTGAGGATGATGAGCCCCACCACCGGTATCCATACATCATAGAAGCCGTGGAGTTTGTAGTTGTATACCGGGGCATAGAGCAGGGAGTGGGCGGCATAGGTGAACATCATGCACCCACCCGCCGCGGCCATGGGCCGCGCCAAGCGCGGCAGATAGCGCTCTACCGCGATACCTACTAGGCAATACAGCACCGCATAGCTGAGAGATTCCATGGGCAATGAGCAGCCGTAGCTGGCGATGTCGAAATGCTCTAGCACATCCGGATGCCAAGCCCGCTGGAGGTGCATGATGACAATGCACGCGAGGATGGCGGCGGCGTGGCGGCTCAGCCAGCAGTGGATGGCGCTGAGAGAGGCGCTGCGCAGGCAATAACCCAGCATCACTGCCTGCATCCAGTCAAAGCGCAAGCCCATGTGCTGGCGGGGTTCTGCCGCCCAGCTGAAGCTGATGATAAGCACCAGCACCAGCCAGTTGTAGCGCGGGAAAACGCGCAGAGCCGCCAGTGCGGCGATGATGAGTTGGTAGATGGTGAGGTTGCGCAGGAACCACAGCGGGACGTTGTAGGCCGAGGTGCCCCACCCAAGCGCTTTTTCCCAGGTCCATGGCAAATCTGGGCGCACCAGCAGGAAAAGCCCCAGGGTGATGAGCGACCACAGCAGCCACGCCAGCCCCAATTTCAGGGCGCGCTGGGCGCATTTGCCTGCCTCGCGTGGCATGAAATAGCCCGCCATGGCAAAAAACAGGCAGATAGCACCGCCCACGGGCTTGCCCAGCCAGCTGGGTGCGGCTCCCGCGTGCATCCACATGATGAAGAACATGGCCAAGCAGCGGGCCACATCTACCCAAGCCACGCGTGGTTTGGGCGTCAGTTGAGGTGCTGCGCTGCTCACGAGACGAAATCCTCTGCTTTGAGTTGTTGGGCTGCCACCTTGCGCACGATAGCGCACACCAAATCACAGCAGGCGCACAAATCGCGGTCGTCGATGATGCCGTTGTGGGAGTGGATGTAGCGGGTCGGTGTGCTCAGGACGATGGTGGGGATACCCTGCCAGTGGGCGTAGCATGCGGCGGCATCTGTGCCACCTGTGCGGCGCACGGCTGCTTGGTGGGGGATGCCCGCCTCGCGCGCAACGGCCAGCACCATGTCCGCCAGCGCAGGGTTGGTGATGTGGGTGGGGTCATACAAGCGCACCTGCACGCCCTTGCCCACCACGCCTTGGCGGCAAATGCTGCTTTGTCCGGGGGTGTCATCTGCCGGGGCTCCTTCCAAAATGATGGCGATATCCCCCACCATGCCAGCGGGGATGGCTCGGGCGCCGCGGGTGCCTACCTCTTCCATCACGGTGCCGATGGCGTTGATGTTGCAGTCGAGCTTTTCGGCGCAGAGGGTTTTCATCGCCTCGATCATGCAGTAGACACCATTGCGGTTGTCGAATGCCTTGCCCATCCAGCGGTGGGGCAGGGCAAGGGGCTGCATGCTCACATCGGGCACCACGGGGCAGCCAGGGGCTATGCCCAGTTGCTCCACCTCCTGCTGAGAGGAGGCTCCAATGTCGATGAAAAGCGCATCATCTGCCATGACTTGACGGCGCTGTGCCTCGGGCAGCAGGTGAGGGGGCTTGGTCGCTACCTGCCCGGGGATGCTCCCGCCACAGCGAGGCTTCACCAGCACGCGCTGGCTGGGCAAGGTGTGGTTCCACCAGCCACCCAGCGGCACCAGCGTCAGGTAGCCATCGGGGGTGATGCCTTGCACCATGAATCCCACCTCATCCATGTGGGCTATCAGGGAGACGGTGGGCGCGTCCTCGCTCGCTTCATAGTGGCAAATCTGCAAGCCAGCGGCGGTGTGTTCCAAATCCCCGCAATCTTGCAGTTCGCGGCAGATGAGGTCGCGTATCTCACCCTCAAATCCAGAAACACCATGTGCATTGCTGCACTCCTCTAAAAGCTTTTGGTTGAACATGCGCTGAGTATAAATCATGCGCATTTGCTGTGCAAGACTATTATTGACTTTACAAGGCTTTAGCCGGTGTAGTATAGTGTGGTATGCGTTTTGGTATTCTTTTGATGTTGGTTGCATTAGGCGTGCTGGGGGAGCTGTTGTGTCGGCTGCGGAGCGAGAATCAACTGGCCAGAACGGCAAGGTAGAGAAACAGCGTGTTTCTGATGAGTTGCGAAGCAAAGCCCAGAAAAAACTCAGCGGCATGGGAATCGAGCCCGCACAGTATGTGGACAAACTGCATGAGGTGATTGATTGCAAAAGCGTGGAGGATAAAAAACTGGCAAAGACACTTCTTTTGGCCGGGGCGAATCCCTTTAACGGCAAATATAACTTGAAAGAGTTGACACCTAAGTTGAATGAGACGTTAAAGCATGCTGATGTCGTCAAACTGATACGTATGGTGAGTGCAGATGCGTATGAATCGATGGAATCTCGCATGCGCGAAGTTCATGCAACAGGAAAGAAGTTGTCTGCGTTGAGAGAGCAGAAAGAACGCGAGCTGAAAAGCTTGATCGCAGGGGGGAATGAGCAAGAAAAAGACGTTGCCGAGGCTGTGCTGAGGGAGTTGGAGGCTGTGCTGAGGAAGTTGGAAGCGGAAATTGAAATCAACAAGGATCATGCTTATGACCTGGAGCGACTTGCCTTGGATACTGAGATGCTGTGTTATTGGGTGGAATGGGTTCCCGGCATGTATGATAAGAAACTTCAGGAAACGATTGATGCGGCAAATGCGTATATGGAGACTATGAAAGAGGCTCAGCAAGAGGGTGATACGGATGCTGCTCATCAACGTGTGAAGGCAAACGAAGAAGCGTATAATCGCTTGAGCAGGCTCCTGTATATAGTGGCGGATGTGGAGCGCTTGCGCAGCGGAAAGAATATTGTGATTGAAAGCGTTTCCCGAAGTGTGGATTATTGCGGAGAGCAGGTAAGAGTCATGGTGCCTCTGACGCAAAAGCAGATGGATGACCATAAGATTGTGAAAAAGGTTTACAAGGGGATTCATCGCGATTTCTTCGCCCCAGAAACGAATGTGACGAATCCGGATGCGGTGGTGTATTTCTTGAGAATGCTGGGACTGAGTTTTCCTAAAGGGGCATCTGCCTCCTATGATGCAAAAAAGAAAACTCTGACACTTCATACGGTGAGGCCTGAGCATGAAAATATGAAAAAAGTAGTTTCTAAATATAAGGAAATAACAAACAAAAGATAAGGCTTATGATGAAGAATATATTGAAAGTGGGTATGCTGGTCGGGGCGTAGTTGCCCTGTTGGGGTGACGGATGGCATGCCGCTCATGGAGGCGATTGCGAAGCGCCAGTCTGCTCGCGATTTTGATGCCGGACGCGCCATTGATGACCAGACGCTCAGCGAAATTTTATGGCTGGCCTGCAAAATAAGACGGATAACAGCGCATTCTCGCGCTCTTTTCGCGCGTGATAGGGCGCGAGCGCGAGAATGCGCTTGAAATACAAGCGTTTTTCGGATATAATGCCCCAGTTATGTCACACAAGGTTCGCATCAGCCCGTTGCGATGGGTTTTCTTCATCCTCTTAGGGGTGGGGCTGGTGGTGCTTTGTTGCTATGTGGCGGCGGGGCGCGGAGCTGCGGCTGCAGCGCGCGTAGAGGGGGAGAGTATTTACCACGCAGATGCGCCCAAGGCTGGCATGCCCGAGCCCTTGATGGGTGGGCTCATCTTGCTGACACCGGAGCAAATGGCGCGGGTCCCCATGGCTGATGGTTTTGAATGGCCGTGCGGCACGCAGGAGGGTGCCATGGCGTATGATGCGCAGCCATTCGGTGCAGACAACGCCAAGCGTGGCGGCAAGCACACAGGGCAGGATTTGAACGGCATCGGTGGCGAAAATACAGATTTGGGTGAGCCTGTGTATGCCGCAGCTCGCGGCATGGTGGTGTATAGCGGTAAGCCCTCGGAAGAATGGGGGAATGTGGTGGTGCTGGCGCATCGCTTGCCGGGGGAAGAAGGTATCATCCAGACACTGTATGCTCACTTGGATGCCCGTGAGGTGAGCTTGGGGACCATGGTGCACCGCGGGCGTCGCATTGGCACCATCGGCACCGCGGGTGGTCGTTATTTGGCGCATTTGCATTTTGAGGTCATCCACTCCCGCTGCACAGAAGCGGGCATGCCGGGATACCACCCTGCCGGTGGCATGAATCGCCTGAATCCAGCCGAGGTGATAGCGCGCTTTCCTGCACCTAAGCACCCCGATGCCTATGATGCGGTGCGTGGTTTACGCATCCGCGAAGCTTATCTTTCCCGCTCCCAATCCGCCTCACCCGCCACAGCTCCTGTGCCGGAGGGGACGATACCTGTCAACCCATCCCAATTTATCACACCATGAAACGTAGTATTGTTTTGTTCCTTTTAGCCTTTTTGATGACCATCGGCGCCGCTGCCGCTGTGTATTTCTTGCTGCAAAAGGGCGGCATCATCAAAATGCCGAGCATTTTCTCGCAGAAGCCTGCCATTGCTGCGCAGCCTGAGCCCACCCCCGTTCCTGAGCCCCCCGCAGAGCAACCTGCACCCGCTCCAGCTCCTGCTCCCGAGCCCGCTCCCGCTCCTGAGCCTGCTCCTGCCCCCGAGCCTGCACCCGCTCCGGCTCCCAAGCCCGCTCCTCCCCTGCGCACCTTGCCCGTGTTGGGTGAGAAGCCTCGTAGCGTGGAGCACTCCATGGCTTTGCAGGTGACAGAGGCACTCAAGGGTGACAACGCCGCCGCTGTGGTGGATGAAATGGTGAAGCGCGGTCGCATGAGCCAAGAAGCGGCAGATGCGCTCAAGGCTTGGGCCGCTGCTCACAAGGCTACATCTGTGGAGGAGGTGGGTACCGCCCGCCGCCCCGATGGTGCCAAGGTGACCCGCTACCGCATCAAGTCGGCCGATGGCGGCGAAGATATGCTGGTGGATGTGGTGACAGCTCGCAACGGCGAGGTCTCCATTGACGTGGCCAAGGCCACCCCGGCAGACAAGACCCACGTGGGCGCCAACACAGATGCTTTGACGGTGGCCGAGGGCTTCATGGAAGCCGTGCGCCGCGGGGATATGGCTACCGCTCGTGCTCTGGTGACGGGTACAGAGGTGTCCGACGCCACGGTTGCTGGCCTTTGCATGGTGTTTGAAGAAGGCGCATTCTCCCTGCGCACCGATGCCCCCATCCGCAGCACGTTCGAGAACGCCGATCACGCTGGTTTCTTGGTGTACATCGTCTCCAAGGACAGCCCCCGCCCGGGCAACGTGGGCCTGGAGATGACCCGCATCGAACCCGGTTGGCGTGTGAGCGCCGTCGCCTTGGATGCCCTGCTGAGCAGCTACGAAGCCAGCGCCAGCGCCGAAGGCGGCCGCTACTTCCCCATCGTCAAGAACCCGCGCGGTGGCGATTCGCTGGCCCTCTTCTTCGGCTTCAACGAGGCCGAGCTCACCCCGCGTTCTCTGCGCCAGTTGCAGATTGTGGCAGAGTTGCTCAAGCAGAGCCCCGGCAAGAAGCTCAACATCTCTGGTCACACCGACGACGTGGGCTCCGAGGCCTACAACCTGAAACTCTCCGAGCGCCGTGCCGATGCCGTCAAGACCGCTCTGGTCTCCTTCGGTGTGCAGGCTGAGCAGATTACCACACATGGCTTGGGCAAGACTCAGCCGCGCCGCCACTACCGCCCAGAGGATTCTGTGCAGCAGATTGACTACGTGCGTGGTGAAAACCGCCGCGCCGAAATCTACCTGGACTTTGAGTCCTGATGCACCCGCTTCTTGCAGTGCCGCATCAGCCGGATTTTGCCGCGGAGCTCAACCCCGAGCAATATGCAGCTGTGATGACGAATGCCCGCCGCGCGTTGGTGGTGGCGGGCGCTGGCAGCGGCAAGACGCGCACGCTCACCTTCCGCGTCGCGCGTCTGCTGGCTAGCGGTGTGCCTAGCTGGCGCATTTTGCTGCTGACTTTCACCAACAAAGCTGCCCGCGAGATGCTGAGCCGCGTGGGCGAGCTCACGGGGGTGGATTCTGCACAGCTGTGGGGTGGTACATTCCACTCCGTGGCGAACCGCCTCTTGCGCCGCCATGCCGGGCGCTTGGGCTACCAGCAGGGCTTCACCATCTTGGATTCTGATGACCAGAAAGCACTTTTTCGCGCTTTGGTGAAACAATTTGCCGGCAAAACCAGCAAGAAAGACCGCTTCCCCAAGCCTGAGTTGCTGCTCTCGCTGCACAGCTTGGCGCACAACACAGGGCGCAGCTGGCAGCGCACCGTGGATGAGGAATACGCCCACTTGGAGCCGCATTTTGAGACGATAGGCCACATATTTGATGCCTACGCCCAGCGCAAGGCGGAGTCGAATTCCATGGATTTTGACGACCTGTTGCTCAACCTCGTGCGGCTTTTGCGCGAGCACGCGGATGTGCGGCAGGAGTTGCAGCAGCGCTTCCTGCATGTGTTGGTCGATGAGTATCAGGATACCAACGTGCTGCAAGAGGAGATTATCTCCCTGCTGGTCGGGGGAGAGCAAACCAGCCTTATGGTCGTGGGGGATGATGCCCAGAGCATCTACTCCTGGCGCGGCGCCAATGTGGATCATATCTTCAATTTCTGCAAGACTTACCCCGATGCAGAAATGCACAAGATTGAGACCAACTACCGCAGCGTGCCGGCCATTTTGGAGGTGTCCAACGTGGCCATTGCGCACAACTCCCGCCAAATCACCAAGGTGCTTCGTCCCGCGCGCCCAAGCAACAAGTTTTTGCCCGCGGTGCTGCCCGCGCCTGATAATAGGACAGAGGCGCAGATGGTGGCGCGGGAGATTGATTCGCTCCTCGAATCGGGCGTGTCTGGGCGTGATATCGCGGTGCTCTACCGCGCGCATTTCCACAGTTTGGATGTGCAAATGGAGCTCTCTCGCCGCCATGTGCCCTACCGCATCACCAGCGGTTTGCGCTTCTTTGAGCAAGCGCATGTCAAGGATGTGCTGGCTGTGCTGCGCCTGCTCATCAACCCGCGGGATGAGGTGGCCTTCCGCCGCGTGGTCGCAACTTTCCCGCGCGTGGGCGATGCCACTGCCGCCAAAATATGGGCTGGCTGGCAGCGCGTGGTGGAGCAGCTTAAACCCGAGGAACCCCCGCCCGCTCCCTACACCGAATGGATGCGCCCCGTGGCCGTGGCGCCCGCGGTGCGTCCCCATTGGTCCGCTTTCCTCTCATTTCTGGATACCCTGCGCCCCGTCGGGCAGGAGCTTACCCCGCCAGAACTCGTCAAGCGTGTGCAAAATTATCTGGACGCGCACCTGCGCGCGACGTACGAGAACTATGAAGAGCGTTTGGAAGACATCGCCCAGCTGGCACGCACCGTGGGAGACTCTCCCAGCTTGGATGATTTCCTCTCCCAAGTCGCGCTGCTGAGCGAGGCCGACCAAGAAGTGCAGCCAGAGGATGATTGTGTGACGCTGAGCACCATTCACCAAGCCAAGGGGCTGGAGTGGAAGGTGGTGTTCATCATCTTTTTGGCAGAGGGGATGTTCCCGCACTACCGCGTGATCACGGAGGGCGATGCCGATGCCATGGAGGAAGAAACACGCCTGTTCTACGTGGCGGTGACCCGCGCCGAGGACCGCCTCTACATGTCGTTCCCGCGCTACAATGGCCACAGCTACGATAGCCAGTATTGCCCACCCTCCCGCTTTTTGACCACGCTGCCCCCAGAGCTTCTGGATGTGTGGGAATGCTAACACGCACACCTTCCCGCCCCACCATGAAATCAGAAATACGCTCGGGAGCCTTGCTCAACTACGCCAATTTGCTGCTGCGCATAGGGGTGGATTTTTTCATGGTGCCGCTGCTGTTGCTGTGTCTGGGCAAGTCAGAGTTTGCCATCTACACGCTGGCAGGTGTGGTGGTGGCGCGCTTGGCGCTGTGCGATTTTGGACTCACCGCCTCGGCCACCCGTTTTTTGAGCGAGTACCGCGCCCGTGGAGATGCCGAGGGCGAGGCGCATTTCCTGGGCAATTTGCTGGCGCTTTTTTCGCTGGGTGGCGCGCTGGTGCTGGTGCTGGGCGCGGCGTTTTATCCCTTTTTGGGAGACGTGTTTAACCGTTTCACGCCCGGGGAGATGAAGATTTTTCGCGTGCTCTACATCATGACGGTGCTCAACACGGCCCTGATGTTTCCTGCGCGCTCGCTGGGCGGTATTTCGGCCTCGCGGCAGCGTTTCCGCGTGCCCGGTATCATCGCCGCGGTGGCCTCGGTCATCAACATTGCTGGCACCTTCGCCTTGCTTATGCTGGGCTTCCGCTCGGTCGCGCTCACCACGCTGGCCATAGCCACGGGAGTTTTCAGCCTTCTGTGCCACGCCATCTATTGCTTTGGAGTGTTGCGTGCGCGCATACGCTGGCGCGGGTGGGATATGCCGCTGCTGCGCGGGCTGTTTGCGTTCTCGCTCTGGGTCTTTTTGAGCCAGCTTATCAATGTCATGAATGCCGGCACGGGGAACTTCCTCGTGGCGCTCACGCAAGACACCGAGCAGGTCACCCTGTATACCAACTCGCTCAAGCTCTATGGCTACTATTTCCTCTCGGCTGGTTGCTTGGCGAGCTTGTATCTGCCCCGGGTCGTGCAGATGGTGGTAGACGGTGCCGATGCCACGGAGCAGACAAATGCCATGATACGCGTGGGGCGCTACTTGGTGGTGCTCTTGGTGGGTCTGCTCATGGTGGTGCTCTTCTTTGGGCGCGAGTTTTTCTCCCTTTGGATAGGGGATTCGCTGGGGACCGCCACCGACACATGCTGGATGATAGCCGCACTGCTGATGCTGCCGCAGACACTCAGTCTGGTGCAAGGCGTGGGCTGGCATATTTCCCAAGCGCGCAATCGTCTGCGCCGCCGTGTGTGGATAGCCGCCTTCAACAGCGTGCTTTTCCTGCTGGGGGGCTATGCCGCTTGCCGGTGGTTTGGTATCGTGGGCTTGGCCTCTTGGGGTGTTGTCACGATGATAACCCAGCTCCTCATGCTCAATATCTTGCACTATAAAATGGAATTGGGTTTGCACGTGGGGCGTTTTTATCGCAGCTCTTTTGCGCGCTGGTGGTTGTGGCTGCCGCTGCTGGCAGGGGTGGCCTGTGGGGTGCAGGCGGTGCTGCCGTCGGGCGGGTGGTGGCTGTGGGGTGTGCGCGTCCTCGTCTTCTTGCTTGCCTATGCGGTGGTGATGTGGTGGTGCTACATGACCCCGCAGGAGCGGTGGGGTGTGCTGCGCTGATGAGTCACCCTTCACCTTTTAGGCTAATACTTGAGTTTTCAAAGGAAAATGCACTTTTTGGCTGGAAATGGAGTGCGCTCTATGGTAGCATATCCGCGAAACGCACTCTTCTCTTCTCATGCATAAGTTTTTTTCTTTACTCAGCTTCATGTCCTTGGCCCTGCTGGGCGGGAACATGCTGACCGCACAGGAAACCGCTGCGCCCGCGCCGCTGCATGAAATAGCAGCTGATGCCGAGGTGGCTCCCGCTCCGGTGGATGAACATACGCTCAAAGAGCAGATTATCACCTCTGCCACCTCCTCTGAAAAGGGCAAGGCCATGCTCAAGGAAGCGGTGCAGGGCAAGAGTTTGGATTTTGTGCAAACCTACCTCAAGCATGAGCACAATGCCTACGATGGCCACTCCGTGCTGGAGCATGCTTGCATGAAAGTGCCGTTCTCTCCCCCTGCAGATGGTCAACCCTGCCCAGACTGCGGCAAGGTGGTCTACAACCGCAACCCCGAGGGCGCTTTCCCCGCGTGGAGCTTCCACTACACTGGCTCCAAAGAGCAATACAGCCGCTTCCCCATCCCCCTGTCTATTTACGCCACGGCAGAGGAGGGCATGACCCTCTGGCAAAAGCTGGTTCACCGCGTGCAGGTCGATCATTTCAACCTGGCCGCCACCATCATCTTCTTGCTCGCCATCATGCACACCTTCTTGGCACCCAAGTTCCAGACTCTGGCTCACCACTTGGAAAAACGCCACAAACAGCGCCTCCGCGACGAAAAATTCATGATCCTGCACCCCGAGCAGCGCATCCCCGTCTCCTTTGCCTCCACCCTTTGCCACTTCTTGGGCGAGGTTGAAGTGGTGTTCGGCCTCTGGATTGTGCCTTTCTTCTTTGTGTGCTGCCACTACTACTCCATGGAGGACTTCCTGCGCTACATCGACCACGACACCAGCTTCACAGAGCCCCTCTTTGTGGCCGTGGTCATGGTGGTGGCATCCTCTCGCCCCATCTACCGCTTGGCGGAGAACACGCTCAAGTTCAGCGCCTCCTTGGGCAAGGGCACACCCGCCGCGTGGTGGCTCTCCGTCCTCTGCATCGCCCCCTTGCTGGGCTCCTTCATCACCGAGCCTGCAGCCATGACCTTGGCCGCCATTTTGCTGGGCAAGAAGTTCTACCAGCTCAAGCCCAGCTCCACCCTGTGCTACGCCACGATTGCGCTGCTCTTTGTGAACGTATCCGTGGGCGGCACTCTCACCCACTTTGCCGCACCCCCCATCGTGATGGTGGCAGGCAAGTGGAAGTGGGACATGCTGCACATGTTCACCCACTTCGGGTGGAAGGCCGTGGTCGGCATCGTGCTCTCCAACATCATCTACTTCTTCATCTTTGCCAAGGAGTTCAAGCGCTTGGAAGAGGTGCAGCGCATCAACAGCGCCTTTGACGGCGCCGTGCCCACCACTTGGGAAGACCGCCAGGACGTCATCCCCGTGTGGGTATATGGCGTGTCCATCTTCTTCTTGGTGTGGACGGTGATGTTTGCCCACCACCCCGCCATCTTCGTGGGTGGCTTCATGTTCTTCTTGGGCTTCACCATGGCGACTCCTCAGTACCAGAACGCCTTTTCCATCAAGGTGCCCATGCTGGTGGCATTCTTCCTTGCAGGCCTGCTCATCATGGGCGGTGTGCAGGGCTGGTGGATGCAGCCTGTGCTGCAAGCTCTGGCAGAGCTGGGTGCCACCATCACCATGGGGCTTGCCAGCATCCTGACGGCATTCAACGACAACGCCGCCGTCACCTTCTTGGCCAGCACCGTGCCCAACCTGCAAGAAGAAATCAAATACGCCATCGTGGCAGGCGCTGTCACGGGTGGTGGCCTCACCGTGATTGCCAACGCCCCCAACCCGGCGGGACAGGCCATTTTGGGCAAATACTTCAAGTCTGGCATTAGTGCGCTGCGCCTCTTCCTGTGGGCTCTTCTGCCCACCATCATCATGTTCTGCATCTTCAACTTCATCCGCTAATTCTCATGTTCACTGGTCTTGTAGAATGCACCGGCAAGGTGCTGGCCGTGCTGCCTGTCGAGCAGGGCGCCCGCTATACGCTGCAAATCCCCTTCGCCGCTGAATTGGCACTGGGCGATTCCGTGGCGGTGAATGGCTGCTGCCTCACCGTGGACAAGATTTCTGATGCCGGTGTGGAGTTCGACCTCCTCACCCAGACCATGCGCGTGACCTCCCTGGGCACCTTGGTGCCGGGCGCGCTCTGCAACCTCGAGCGCGCCATGGGCGGTAGCGGGCGCTTCGGTGGACACTTTGTTATGGGCCATGTTGACTGCACCGCTCAGGTCGTCTCCATCACCCCCGTGGGGCAGGACCACATGGTGCGCATCCGCATCCCTGCCGAGTATACCCGCTACACGATTGACAAAGGAAGCATCGCCATCGACGGCGTATCCCTCACCATCGCCTCCATGCCTGAGCCGGGCGTGCTCGAGTTCTGGATTACCCCGCACACGTGGCAGCGCACCTCCATGCACACATACGCCCCCGGCACCGTGGTCAACATCGAGGTGGACATGATTGCCAAGTACGTGGAGAACATGTTCTCCCATCGCGCCTGAATCGCCCGCTAGAGAGGGTGCAGCACGTGCGGCGGGCGCGTATCGCTTGCCTTGCGGGGCTGGTAGGATTATGCTGCCTGCATGGGATTCACAACAATAGCCACAGCCGCCTCCGCCGCAGCCTCCACGCTGCCTCATATCTTGGAATACACCTCCTTGCGCCGCCAAGCCAACGAACTTGATAGCGCCGCCAAGCAGCAACAACGCCTCGCCAACAGGCAGGCCGACTCGCTCACCAACACCACGCTCCAAAACCAGCAGCGCTCCTCCCGCAACGCCCACGCCCAGATGGGCTCCGCACGCGTAGATGCCGCCATCTCCCGCCTTGCAGATGAGGGCAGCGCCCACATGCGCGAGGTCGATTTGGCCACCCGCCTCCAAGACGATATCACCAACAGCGCCAACACCTCACTCCAGCAAGCGCATGCCATCCGCGAGCAGGGAGCCTACACCGCTTGGAACACCCACAACGCCGCCGCTCGCACCCGCAACCAAGCCCGCGCCTCACTCATCTCCGGCGTCGGTTCGCTCTTCGGCAACCTTGCCTCCTCGCTCTCATCTGGCTCCGCCCCCAAGACCACCAAGTAAAGCCACCCATCGCCATCCCCCCATTGTTCATTGTCAAATGTCTTGCTTTTGCATGGGGGCTTTGCTATGCTCGCCCCTGATGCCCCGATTCATTCATTTGCTCATCTGTGTCCTCTGCGCCTGCTGCCTCTTCCCCTGTGCTGCCGCGCAGGAACCCCAGCCCCTCTCCGCTGCTGAACAACGCTTGGAGACCCTAGCCACCGCCTTCGAAGACGTGGCAGAGGCCCTCCTCACCGTGCAAGATGTGAATGATGCAGACTTCATCGCCTCGCGCGTCGCGGTCGATTTCCTGATGCTGCGCCCCTTGCATGCCGAAATGCTCGCCATGCAAAACCATGCCGACGTCCGCCCCGAGTACGCCAAGACCTTCACCGCACGCTGCGCTCAAGCCCGAAAATCGGCCATTGCCAGCATCACCACCCTGCAACAAAGCGATTTTCATGGCTCTGCCTCCTTGCCCGCTGCCACCTCCCTTGCGGCGCTCATGAAAGGCCCCCTGCCACCAGATAAAGCAGCCCACGCAGCGTGGGAACTCAAGCTCAACAACATGGAGATGATCGTGCTGCTGCTTGATGAAGTGCACGATACCGCCTCCGCCGAGACCGTGGCCGCCTTGGTCGAATACGCCTTGGCCTGCGGAGAAGTCCTCGAACAATTTGCCACCGAGTGCGAATCCTTCCCCTTAGACGCCGAAAGCTCCGTCTACTACGGTCGCCGTGTCGAGGATTACCACGTCGACTTTGGCCGCCTCGCTGCCGCCCTCCAAGAGTGCAACTACTACGATTCCCCCAAACTGCGCCAAGTCTTTGCCCCCGACTCTCCCCAGCCGCAGCAACCCCAGGAATAAGCCACTCCTCGCGCCCTCCTCGGGCCCCCTTGTTGTGTACCCCAGCCCATCAAAAAGGGCAAAAAATAAGCTTGGCAAACCCAAAAAGGCTTGCCAAGCCGAAGTTTTTTCTCCGAAAAAACGGAGGCTGGAGGCGAGGGGAATCGAACCCCTGTCCTGGACACTGTTGACGCAAGCATCTCCATGTTCAGGCGTGGATTGCTGCATCTCGCCGGTGATCCGCTCCACGCCAGCCTTTCACCTTAGCCAGGAACCTGTGGATGTCATGCTCGGCGCGGTTCCCCCGCCGGGCACCTGCCTACTGAGCTAGGATCGTCAACCTTAGTAGGCGTCAGGCATCAGATCTAGGCGCGTGTCTTACGCAGCCATTGCGTATTCGTTGTTGGAATAGGCATTTAATCGTTTGAGCGGCTTTTTAGGAGGCCAGCCGTTCAACCTCCACATGCAGCCGGCGCCTCGAATGTTCAGTCGAAACCGGGACGCCCCCATGCTTTCTCTCTTCCTCTTGCTTTTTAGAGTCAAAAAAGGCCGGTCTCGTTGAAGATAACCGGCGTTTTTTTGGCTTATTGCCTAGGATGAGAAGCACGCCCGCAGGGATTCGAACCCCAAACCTTCTGATCCGTAGTCAGATGCTCTATCCAATTGAGCTACGGGCGCGTTCTTGTTTGTTACCGCTGTTGCGGTGCGCGAAGTATAGCTTTTTTTTCAGTGAATGTCAACTAAAATTCTTATTTATTTTCAAAAAAAGTAAAAAAATGTGAATTTTGTGGGTTATGTGGGGCATTTTGTGTGTCGTTTGCTGCACAGTCTGCTGCTGGGGGAGGTATTCGAGCCATCAAAAAGCCCCGCAATGTCATATCGATTGCGGGGCTTTTTAAGGAGGAGGGCTCACTTATGTGGCCTCTACCATTTTACAGCGTACGCTGGAAGGAGCCAGTGGAACACTTGTAGATTTTTACTTGTCCGTTGGCATATGTAATAGCGACGGTATCGCCCTGTACATTAGCAGAGACAGCGCTGGCGTCGCCAACGTTACGTTGGAACGAACCGTTGTCTGCATTGTAGAGCCTTACTCTACTGTTTTCTATTTTTGCAACGTAAATCATGATGTGTAGGTATAATTAGTTTTTTGTTTTCCGGCAGGGCCGGCTTTCCGCAGATTGACGGGAAGGGGAGATGAGTTTAGGTGTGTTATAGGGGTTCCACCAGTGGACTATGAAGATGTTGCGTCATTCCATAGCGTATTCCATAATATACGCCCATCCAAGCAGCGAGGGAGATAATGAAGACCACGAGCCACTTCATGAATGGAGCAATGAGATGACCCACGGGTGGAGCTTCTGAAAGCGAACTATTACCGCCTAACCATTTGCCAAACCAACTTAACGAGGCAAGGAACGCAGGGTAGCCGCCAGAAAGCGCAAGTCTAAGAGGAAGTAAAACAACCCCCAAGACTAAGTAACACAAGATTTCTTTGATGAAGAAGTAGATTTTATAACCTGTAGGCATGGAACCCGTTTCTTCTTCGTCTTCAGTATCGATTTCAGATTTAGTACTCATAGCAAGTACAATATACATCATTCAGAATGCTGATGCTTGTTTTTCATGATGAATATCAATCATTTATGGGGGATTTTCTCGTTTTGAGGGTTCGTGGGTGAGACACTTTATCACACAAAAATGCGCTTTTTTCTGGGAAAATTGTTAAATTTGCATGATTTTTGTTTGACATCAGCATTCTGAAAGAAGACCCCTCCTGTTTAGCATGAAGAAAAAATGCAAAGAACAAACCTTGTTAGGACCGAGTGAGCATTTTCATGTGACTCGAGAAGAATTGGCTGCTCTTGAATTGCTGAAAAGCATAGGAGCGCCGATACTAGAGGCAGCGCAAGTAGCCAACGCGGCCATGAAAGCCGCCGATGGCAGTATGGATAGAGCCATGCGGGCTATTCAACTGGGAGCCGAGGAGCTCAAAAAGCGCGAGCATACGGTCTCCTTGCGCGAGGCGGCGTGGGCAAGCGTGGAGGCGCGCCAGGGGCTGCGGCCGACGACTCGGCGGGATTTGCGGCATTTTGTGCGGCGGATTTTGCGTGTGGAGGGGGCGGCGGATATGCCGCTGCGGGCGATGCGCACAGCGGATTGCAAGCGGATTTTGGAGTCGGCGTTTGGCAGCTGCGCCAGCAGCTACCGCAAGGGGCGCGTGATTCTCAGCAGCGTGTTCAGCTATGGCATCCGGCAGGAATGGACAGATAGCAACCCTGTGGCGCGTATCGAGGTGCCCGCCGTGCAGGAAAAGCCTATCGAGCCGCTGACGCTGGAGGAGGTGGAACGCCTGAAAGCTACAGCCAGCCGCCCAGAGTTCCGGGATATGCGCTTCTCGCTGAGCCTGATGCTCTATGGCGGCATACGCCCCACGGAGGTGAGCCGCTTGCAAGAGGGGGATATCAACTGGGAGGAGGGGCTGGTCATCATCCGCCCGCGCACGAGCAAGACGGGCGGTGGGCGCGCGGTGCCGCTGCGCGGTATGCGGGGCATCCGCAAGCGGGAGCGGTGTATCCCCCGCAACTGGAGGCGGCGGTGGCAGGCCTTGCGGCGTGCGGCGGGTTTTCGCCACTGGGTGCCGGATGTGTGTCGCCACACCTTCGCCACATACCATGCGGCCAAGTTCCGGAATCTGCCGGAGCTGCAGCTGGAGATGGGGCACCGCGATACCGCGCTGCTGCGCAGCCGCTACATGATGCCTGCGAGCCGGCGGAGTGCCGAGCTCTTCTGGAAGGGCTGCGTGTGAGTGCAGGGCGTGGTATCAGCCCAGGCGGTGTTCAAAATCGGCGTAGTCGAGCTGGCGCACGCGTTGCTGGGTGCCGTCTGCACGCAAGATGGAGATGGAGGGGTGGGGGACGCCGTTGAAATGAGTGGTTTTGACGATGGTGTAGTGCGCCATGTCGTCCAAGATGATGGTGTCGCCGGGGGAAAGCGGGGTGGGGAAGGAGAAATCGCCGATGACATCGCCCGCCAAGCAGGTGGGGGCACCCAAGCGGTAGGTGTGGGGAAGTTCGCCTGCGGCGCCCGCGAGGCTGTATTCCTCCCCCGGCAGGCTCACCGCGGGGGTGCCGGTGCCGCCAGCTTGCAGGCAGTACACATCTGGGCGGTAGGGCATTTCGAGGACATCGGGCATGTGTGCGCTGGCGCTCACATCTAAGATGGCGTGCTGGTAGCCCAAGGAGGAGAAAACATCGAGCACGGTGGCGCGCAGCACGCCGCTGTGGATAGCCCATGCCTCCCCCGGCTCCAAGAAGACGTCGACTTTGTAGTCTGCGCGTATTTCTTGCAGCAGGTTGATGAGCGCGGGGCGGTCGTAATCAGGCTTGGTAATCCAGTGCCCGCCGCCAAGGTTGAGGTAGCGCATGGCGGGGGATGCCAGCAGGTGCCCAAAGTGTTTTTCGAAGGCGCGGAAAGTATCGATGAGTTCGGCGGCGCCTTGCTCACACAGGGTGTGGAAATGCAGACCGCTGATGCCGCGCAAATCGGCGCCTTGCAGTTCCTCTGGCGGGATGCCGAGGCGCGAGCCGGGCACGCAGGGGTCGTAGATGGCGGTGTGGCCGGTGGAGTAGCAGGGGTTGACGCGGAGGCCCAGCTGCAGTTCGCCGCTTTGGGTGCGGGGATGGGCTAGGCAGAGGTCGCGGTAGCGCTCCCACTGGGGGAGGCTGTTGAAATCGATGTGGTGGGCGATGTTGAGGAGCTCAAGCAGCTCTTCCTCGCGGTAGGCGGGTGAGAAGACGGCGATGTGGCCACCCATGTGGCGGGCGGCGAGGCGCGCTTCATACAACCCCGAGGCGCAGCAGCCCGTGCACCACGGACGGATGGTGCCGAACGCCGCGGTGGTGGAGAATGCCTTGAGCGCGAGTAGCATCTTGGCACCAGAACGCACGCCTACTTCGTGCAGTAAGCGTGCGTTCTTTTCCAGTGCGGGGAGGGATATGAGGAAGTCTGCCACGGTTGGTCAAACTCGCCTGGTGTTATTGCTGCGCACCCTCGGGGGAGGGGACCGGCGTGGGCTCCTCGGGGGAGGCGGCCGGAGCGGCTGCGGGGGAGTCTTGCAGGCTCTGGTTTTCGACTTGAGCAGCTTGGGCGTCTTGCAGTTCGCGAGCGAGCGGTAACACGTTGGGGATGAGAGATTCGTACAGGCGGCGCACTTCCATGCGGATATCGCCGCGGCGGTTGCTGGCGTAGAGGCGCTGGCAGAAGTTTACGGCCTGACTCCAAGCTTTGAGAGCTTCTTTCTTGTTGCCCACGCGGCTTTCCAAGTTGCCCAAGCCAATCAGGAGCTTGATGTACTGGACGGACATCTCGGGGGTGAGCTTATCCAGCGCCTTGGCCAGTTCGATGCCCTTGTTGTAGGTGTCGCGGGCTTCTTCAGGGTCATCTGCGTAGAATTGGCATTCGCCCAAGCAGCGGTAGGAGCTCATCACGTCTGTGGCGGCGCGTGCCAAATCAGGATCCACGCTGCCTTCCGGCAGTTTCTCACCCTCGGCAGGTGCCAATTCTTTGTAGATGCCCAAATCAGACTCGAGAGATTTTTCGTACCAGCTGAGAGCATCGGAGGCTTGGCGGCGAGAGAGCAGGGAAGCAGCCTTGCCGTAGTAAATGGCGCTCTGGATGCGGCGTGCCTCGCGGCTGTTGCGCTCGGCCTCGGGCAGGGCATCCAAATCTGCCTGAGCGGTGTCGTAGGCGGCTTCGGCCTTGGCAAAGGCGGTCAGGTCCAAGGTGATATCGGCAATGCGGAGTGCCAGCTTGGGCAGCTCCATCGTGCCTTTGGCGGTGGGGGAGATAGCGGCGTAGTAGCTCTCGGTCAGGGCGAGCATTTCGCGCACGGGCTCGGTGATTTCGGGGTCCGACACGCGGGCGCTGGCAAGCTTGCCGATGGTGTAGACCATCTGTTCGAAAAGGGCGTTTTTAGCCGTATCCGCGTTGTCAGTGGCTGCTGCTGGCTTGGCGGCAGGGGTGGTGGCTGCGGGAGTGGTGGTTTCTTCATCACCACAGGAGCAAAGAGTTGCGAGTGCTGCTGTGCCCAAGGCGGTCACGCATGCGCCGCGGGCAATTCGATGCAAAAATGGACTTCTCATAACGCATCTATTCTGTACCGAATGCCACAGCGCGTCAAGCTATTTCTATGAGCGAGACACACAAATATGCTGCCTCTGCTCCCTGTTTCGTGGCGCTCTCTCTCATTTTTTCTTAAAAAATTGCAAAAAAATGCCATCAACGCAAGTTTTTGCTTGTCTTTCCCCTTGCTGATTGGCTAGAATAAGGAACACCGAAACGACATGAAACACCTTTCCCTTCTCAAATCTTTTGCTGTGGCCTGCGGTGCCATGGCTGCCGCCCTCATTGTGAGCTCCTGTGGCTCTACTCCTTCTCCCACGGCTGCGTATAACCAACTGCAGGCTACGCAGACGGCTACGGTGTTCAGCTACAATGACGCCGTGACCCCCGCTGCCCGTATTTGCAGCGAGGCTGGCCCCCTGCCTGAGCGCACGGCTCGCGCCATGAAGGCTTGGTTGCGCACGTCGACCGTTAAGAATTTCTCCTATGCATACCCGCAGTACTATGTGTCGCTGACGGACACCCGCGGTCGTCAGGCTGTGTGGGGTATCTGCTCCGATGGCATGGGCAACTTGGTGGGTATTCTCATCCCCCGCTCCGGTGTAGCCGCTTGGGATTTGCCCTTCATCGGCAACTACCGCATGTATGTGTGCGACACCAATGCTCGCAAGGGTTTGAGCGACGCTATCATGGAATCTTTGGCTGATGCTGGCTATGATGCCTACCGCATCAACACCCGCAAGGCTCAGGGTCTGACACAGGGTCGCTACCTGATTTCTAAGCCGCTTTCTGAGAAGGCTCAGATTAAGTTGGCTGAAATTAAGAAGAAGGAAGAAAGCATCCAGAAGGCAGACGATGAGCCGAGCGAAGAAGCCGCTCCCGCCGCAGCTGAGGACGAGGATACCACCGAGGAAGCTACCCCCGCAGCAGAGTCCTCTGACGATGCGGAAGAGGATTCTCTCGATGATTTGGACGACGAGCTCGACCTGTAAGAGAGCTCAGGTGTGTGCCTGATTCACTTTCAAACAGCTTCTGCGCGCAAGTGCAGAAGCTGTTTTCTTGCGGGGTGACACAGTATTTCGTTTTTTTGGTCTTGCCAAAGGGTGGGCGGTGTGATAAAATGCGCCCGCATCCCTGCGGATGCACACAATAGTGTGGTCTCGTGGTGTAAAGGTAGCACTAGGGATTTTGATTCCCTCTGTCTAGGTTCGAATCCTGGCGAGACTATTCACGAACCCACTTTCCGCAAGAAAGTGGGTTTTCTGTTTCATCAAGAGAAGACGACGCATCATGGACTATGCTCCTTTGATAGAGAAACGCCGGGCTCGCTTAGAGGAATTGGAGCGCATGATAGCGGATCCCGCCTTGTTTGAGGACCGCACCCGCGCTGGGGAGTTGATGCGCGAACACCGCCGCACACAAGAGTTGATGCAGGATTGGGCCGCCCTGTGCGATGCCCGCCGCCAGCTTGCGGAGAATGAGGAATTAGTCGCGCTGGATGATGAGGAAATGGCTGAATTAGCGCGCGCCGAGCTAGAGGAATTGCAGCCACGCATTGCCACTCTGGAGGAGAAGGTGCAGTATAGCCTGCTGCCGCGAGATGAGACAGAAGACCGCGATGCTCTCGTGGAAATCCGTGCTGGCACGGGTGGGGATGAGGCTGCGCTCTTTGCGGCGGATTTGTTGGGCATGTACCAGCGTTTTTCGGAATCGCGCGGGTGGCGCTTCGAGATATTGGATGCCAGCCCGAATGACATTGGCGGGTTCCGCGAGGTGACGGCGCGCATCTCGGGCGAGGAGGTGTTCCGCTTCCTCAAATACGAGAGCGGCGTGCACCGCGTGCAGCGCGTCCCCGCCACGGAGACGCAGGGGCGCATCCACACCTCGACCGCCACGGTGGCTGTGCTGCCCGAGGCTGAGGAGGTGGATGTTCAGATTCGCCCCGAGGACTTGCGCATCGAGACCTGCCGCTCCGGCGGAGCAGGGGGGCAGCATGTGAACCGCACGGAATCGGCAGTGCAGATTTTCCACTTGCCCAGCGGTATCATGGTGCGCTGCGAAAATGAGCGCTCGCAGCTCAAAAATAAGGAAACGGGTATGCGCATTCTGCGCGCGCGCCTCTTCGAGATGAAGCAGCGCGAGGCCCAGCAAAACTACTCGGCCCAACGCCGTGCCTTGATTGGCTCTGGTGGCCGCGAGGAAAAAATCCGCACCTACAATTTCCCCCAGAATCGCTTGACGGATCACCGCATCAACTACACGGCCTACAACTTGGATATTGTGGTGGCTACGGGTGGATTGCAAGATTTGATTGCGCACATGCAGCATGAGGAAATGCAAGAGCGCATGAGCGAGCTGGGTTGATAGGCACACTTTTCCCATTTTGACCGACCATGAACACGATTCAAGAAGTCCTGCAAAGCGGTACCAAGTGGTTGGAGGCGCGCGGGGTGGATGCTCCCCGCTACTCGATGCAAAGCCTGATGGTGCATGTGCTGGGCTGCAACAAAACTTGGCTTTACCTGCACTATGAAGATGCGCTCACTGAGCCCCAGCTGGAGCAGCTGCGCCATTTGTTGCGAGAGCGTGGCAAGGGGGTGCCGCTGCAGCATTTGCTGGGCGAGGCCGAGTTCTACCGCCGCTCCTTTCGCTCGGATGCCCGCGCGTTGGTGCCCCGACCCGAGACTGAGGAACTGGTGGAGATGGCCCTGCAGATGGCTCCGCGCAAGGAGGGGCTGCGTGTGCTGGATATGGGCTGTGGCTCTGGGGTGATTGGTATCACGCTCGCGCTCGAATTGGCCCAGCTGCGCCCCGACGTGGTGCTGGTCGATATTTCTGAATCTGCGCTTTCGCTGGCGCTGGAAAACGCCACCTCGCTGGGTGCGCGTGTGCGCACATACCGCAGCGATTTGTTCTCTGCCTGGGAGCCCGCTCCCGAAAATGCGGTGGTGCCGCCAGATGGTTTTGATTTGGTACTGGCCAACTTGCCCTATGTGCCGGAGGCCGAGGCTGTGTCTGTGGAGGTGCAGCACGATCCCGCCACAGCGCTCTACGGCGGGGAAGATGGCTTGGATGTGGTGCGACGCTTTGTGGTCGATATGCTGCCGCATGCGCGCCCCGGTGCACTGGTGATGCTGGAGGTGGGGCACGACCAAGGTGCTGCGGTGTGCGAGCTGATGCAGGCGGCGGGCTACGTGGACACGCGCGTGCTGACGGATATGAGCGGCAAGGCCCGCTTCCCCATAGGCTATGCTCCGGCGGCGTCTGCTGAACCCTCTGCAGCTGAGACCGCATGACGCCGGAGGTGCTCATCTACCCCGCGGTGCGCGCGCTGGTGGCAAAACTGGCAGGCTTTGCAGCCGGTGTGGCGCTGGCGTGTGCCTTGGCGGCGGCTGGTGAATTGATGTTGGCTCCGCTGGGCTGTGTGGGCGCGGCGCTGTTTGTGGGCAGCTTGTCGGAGCTGCTGATGAGCTTGTTTTTGATGGTGGTGGTGTGGCTTGCTCTGTGGTGCCACATGGTGCTGCTGGCGGGCAGGGGGATGGAGTTTACCCGCTATTTGTTGCTGGTGGGTGCCGTGTTGGCGCTGCTCATGCCAGTGTGCACGGCGTACCAGATACTGGTGGGGGAGTTTTTGCTGCTGCGGCAAGATGATTTGCCCGTCATCGTCACCCTCTTGCTAGCGCTGAGTGTGTATTTAAATTTACCGCGCGGTGTGGCGGCTGGCTGGGGCAAGTTGAGTGCTATTTCTGTGTTTGCCGCGGCGGCTTTGTTGTATGCCTTCACCAATGTGCAGGCATTGGTGTGGGTGAATGACGTGCTCAAAATTGTGGCGTGCGGGACAATATGGTACCCGCTGCGCGGACTGGGCCGCTATGCGCTGCGCGTGGTGGCGTTGCCACCGCTGGATGCCGGGGCGTAGGGCTTTCTTTATTGCCAATCGACGTCGAGTCGGACGGCTTCGCCCTGCTTGTTTTCGTAGAGCACGTAGCCGTTTTCCACACCAAACTTGTGGACCTCCATGGTCACTTTCACATCGAAACAGCAGTAGCGCGCGATGTCTAGCATGAGCTGCGGGTCCCCCGTCTTCTCGTATTCTGCCCACCATTTGAGCGCATCTGTCCCATCCGCTGTTTTGGAGCACCCACCCAGCGTCACCTTGGCGATGGAGTCTAGCTTCAGGCGGTGGCCCAAGCGCTCCGACATGTAGGTGCAGATGTCCAGATTGTGGGTCACGTCCTTGACGGACCAGAAGGTGAAGGCTTGCAGCACTTCGTAGTCGAAGCCGATGTGGTTGTAGCCCACCACCAAGTCTGCCGTGCGGAGCTCTTCGATGAGGGCTTCGACTTGGTCCTCGGTGTAGATGTGGTACGCTTGGTCCCGCGTGGAGTAGGTCACGCCCACAGACATGCCCATTTTCTCTGCAAACCCCCAGCCCCCTACTTGGGCGGCCGAACGGCGCGTTTCTAAATCGAAATAGACAATGTTTTTCATAGTGTGTCGGGGGGGAGGGTGCGCCGCAGCCCCTCGTACAGAACGATGGCGACGGAGGTGGAAAGATTCAGCGAGCGCGCATGAGTGCCCGGCATGGGGATGCGCAGAGCGGTGGCGGGGTGGGCGCTAATCCAGCGGTCGGGCAAGCCCTTGGACTCGGGCCCGAAAACGAAATAGTCGCCGTCTTGGATGGGGGCATCATTTGCCCAAAGACTGTGGGTCGCCTTGGTGGAGAGGTACCAAAAACGCGCGCCGGGCTCAGCCGCGGATTCCAGTTGCTCTAGGGAGTCCCAGAGGTGCAAATCCACATGTGGCCAGTAGTCCAAGCCCGTGCGGCGCACATGTTTTTCATCGAGGCTAAAGCCGAGGGGCTTGATGAGGTGCAGTCGGGAGTTGGTCGCTACAGCCAAGCGACCAGCCGCGCCAGTGTTGTGCGGTATTTCTGGGTGAAATAAGACGATGTGAAACATGCTTGCGGTGGGTTATTTGGCGCCTTTGCCGAACAAGACTGCCGGTATGGTGCGCAAGATGAGCGAGATATCCAGCCAGAGACTCCAGTTGTCGATATATTTCAGGTCCTTCTTGACCATGGTGCTGAACTCTGCCGTGTCGCTGCGGTCCTCTACTTGCCAGTAGCAGGTCAACCCAGGTTTCACGCTCAGACGGCGGCGGTTCCATATGTCGGGGAACTTGGCCGTTTCATACGTGGGAAGAGGACGCGGCCCCACGATGCTCATGTGCCCGCAGAGGATGTTGATGAGTTGGGGCAATTCATCGATGGAGGTCTTGCGGATGAAGTGACCAAACTTGAAGATGCGCGGGTCGTTGGTCAGTTTGAAGATGGGCCCATCCATCTCATTGCCGTATTTGGCCTTGATTTCATCCAAACGCTTGTCGGCATCGGCATACATGGAGCGGAATTTCCACATGGCAAAGGGCTTGCCGTGCAGCCCCGAGCGCATTTGGCGGTAGAAGATGGGGCCGTTGGGGTCGCTGCAGCGGATGCCGATAGCGGCCACAAGCCACAGCGGAGAGGTGCCGATGATGGCGATGAAAGCCAGCACGCGGTCCATGATGGATTTGCACAGCTGAGCCCATGAATAAACCGGTGTGGAGGAGATGATGAGCGCGCGATTGTCTTCAATGTCCGCGATATTGGCGCGCAGGGAAGCCGCGTGATCGTTGCGCAGCATGATGTACACGTCTATCCCCTGCAGTTCGCAGAGGCTCACGGCTGTTTTGTTGGGTTCGTAGGCATCGAGCCCGCCGAAGAGCAGCAGCTGCTCCACGTGGTTCTCTTCAATCATCTGCTGGATGCTTTCGCGCGAGGTCTCGCCCGCGATGGCTCGCCCCGCTACTTGCATGCTCCGCATCCAGTGCTGGGACATCTGGCTCCAGCCTCGCTCAATGTCCTCTGCACTGCCCGCAAGCAAGACGCTGCGCAGATGCTGGCGCCCGCGTGCTGTGTTGACCAGTAGCCAACGGAAAAGCAGGAAACGCAGGAAAAGGGCAATGGGGAGGATGATCATGCACACCAAGATGGTGTGGTTCAGGTAGAAGTAGTCCCCCTGCACGCGGGTGGCTTGGTAGATGGCTATGGCGCACAGATAGTACACACAGAAGGTGCAGAGCTGGCGGGCAGCCGAGGCTGTGCGCTGCAGATTCCCGCGGTGGTAAAAACCAACGAGTCGCAGTACCACTGGCACGGCTGCTACAGCGGCCCCCACCACAAAGGGTGTGGTGGTGATTAAGTTGAAATCCTCCTGAGTCTGCCAACCAAACAAGGGTGCAACCATGTTGGTCAAATCAGGGGCAATGTAGGCACAAAAAAATGATATGAAAAGATCTACCAGCGGGCTTATGCGTGAGAGTATGGGCCTTTTGCGTGTCATGCGTGCGCGCATTATACGCTACGCTCACGCGCTTGTCGAGTAGAAAATGCCTTGCTCACGCCGTCACTTGGGAGCGTATGCGTGCTCGGTCGAAGTCTGCGGGACAGAGGGTGACATGCACTTTGTCGCCGGGTTGTAATACGTCTAACAGATATGCTTCTTTCTTCTGCACAAAGGCTACGGTTTCTTTGCCGTTGGGTAGGGTGGCGTGATAGGCCGTGGGGGCGAAACGCTCGTGGATGGTGCAGATGCTGTCGATGTATTGCGAGGGATAGGAGGCTTGGCTCATGTGAGGGGGGAGTTTAGAAGATGTGTTGGAGGGTGTTTTTGAGCAAATTGCCAGCACCGTTGAGAGGTGTTTGCGGTTGGGCTGGTTCTTGCGGGGTCTCGGCGGGTTTTTCCTCTTGCTTGGAGGCGCGAGAGAAGAGGTTGTTGAGGATGGTGTTGAGACCTTGGACTGCATTGCCAGAGAGCTGCGGGATAGCTTGTTGCACAAGGGTGGCGATGCGGATGGATAAATCCTCTTGGGGGGCATCGAGCGTGCCACTGAGGTTGAGGCGCAACCACATGATGCCTTGCTCATCCTCTTGCTCAAAAAGACTGCTGATTAAGCTGATTTGCGGGGAGTTGAATCGACCAGCGGGGATACCAATCCGGAGGGTGCCGCCCAACGATTTGTCGGAGCCGATGATGACGTGACCCCGCACATGCAGCAGGCCGTTGTGCCCGCGGATGTCGATTTGGTCAAAAAGCCACGCATGGCGGATGTTGTGGCGGGGCTCATTGTAGGGGAAACTCAGCCGGCACTCAGCTTTTTCCAAGGGGAGCGAGCGGTAGGGCCTCGTGTCGCCTATTTGCAGCTGCGAGAGAATGGGTAGCCCCTCCAAAATACCTTTTTGTAGCGATAAGAAACCAGCGCCGCGGGTAAGCCCGTCGCCCTTGCCGGTCAATTCCAATTCGCCATACAGCTCGCCATGCAGGCGCTTTTTCCAATCCTCGCTGAGGATACGCTCCACATTGGCCTTGTTGGCGCGCAAGACGGTGCTCCAGCGTTTGGTGTTGGTGTCGTATGTGCCGCGCACGCGCAGCTCGCCCGGGGTGAGCAAGAGACTGCTTTCCGTGAGGGCGATTTCCTTGGGCGAGGCAATGATGGTGGCATTCTTGACGCTGGTGTCGCGCAAGAACGGGAAGGGGGTGTGGAAGCGCCCGTTCTCAAGGTTGATTTGCCAAGTGTTGCGACCCAGTTTTTTCTGCGGGGTGGCGCTGGTGGTGCAGGCTCGCAGGGAGTATTCCTGACCGTTCAGCAGGAGGTGCACATCGCTGTCTTTGCACTCAAAATAATCAAGCGAGAATTTGTTGGGCGCGAGGCTGCTGATAAAGCGGCCAAGGCTGTTGCTCTTGCCGCTGGGGGTAGGGACGGGGGCTTCTGCTTCGGGGGTATCCGGCTCCTGTTTCGGCGGGGTGTCAGCACGAGACACTTTGTTCGGCAATGGCATGCTGGGTTGGGCGCTGCGGCCTTGCCCCAGGGTGATGTAGAGCTCTGCTTCTTCAATGGCCAGTTTGCGCAGGGCCAAGTGGCGGTCCCAGAGGGCACTACGGTCGATTTCAAGGCTGACGCCACGGGCTGATACCCCATCAATCGTGCGGATGTTTTCTGCCTCAGCTTCGGCCAGCGCCACGCGGTTGCCGTCTATTTGAAGGGATTCACGCAGAGAAACGTGTTTGGCCTGCAGCGCGGTGCCTGCGTGCCGGCTGAGGGTGCGGCAAAAGGCGGGGCTTTGCAGGTGTGCCAATAGTTGGTAGTACGCTACTACGCCTAGAGTTGCAAGCGTGCCTGCGCCTATAAGCGCCCACATGAGGATGCGGCGGCCCTTGCTCCCTCGTGCGAAAATGCCTCGTCGCGCATGAAATCGGTCTCGTCTGCGTGTTGCCATGTGCGTTCTCTTGTATCACAGGTGTTCCCCGCTTTCAAGTGTTTACTTCTGCGCGCAAAATAAATGACTGAATTGCAAAATAAGAGTTGACTTGATGGCATGGATTTGGTTTAATGCTCATCGAAAACCCCAATATGCGATTTTCTATGAAAGCTATTACTCTCATTCTTGCCGTTGCTACAGCTGTAGGTTTTGCTTCCTGCTGCTGCCAGTCTCAGCCCATGCCTCCGCTGCGCCCCATGCCCAAGGATTGTGGCGATGCTCCTGAGGTTGTGGTTCAGCCTGAGCCCATCAAGGTGCTTCCCCAGAAGGGTAAGTAAAGAGAATTGTCGGGGGCGGAACCCCGATGATGCTGCGCCCTGCGCGCCGACTGTTTTTTCCGAAGCTGTTCCCTGTGGGGAGCAGCTTCGACTTTTTTGTGCCTTTTTGCACGATTGTTTGGAAAAGTGAATGTTTTTTTGTCGCACGCGCGACACCTTTGTTCTTGCCTCCTTGCGTTAGAGTAGGCCTGCATGCCCTAAAATGTAAGAAAATTCTGCAATTCGGTAAATCTTTCTTGCAAAGAGAGGAAAATTTGATTAAATATGGGACGTCACTTCTGTATAAACGCAGTTTATCACTATGAAATCAGTCATTACACGTCTCGGTATCCGTGCACTCTCCTTCGGGTCTGTCGCAATGCTCGCTATGTCCACAGCTTTCGCTCAGGAGGCTGAGGTCACTGAAAAATCCATGCTCGATAAGTGGGTTATCGAAGGTGGTTGGACCATGATTCCCCTCGTGATCCTCCTTGCCGCCACGATTTTCCTCATTGTCTACTGCATGATGTCTCTTGGTAAGAACAAGTTCTGCCCCGAGGATCTGCGCTCCCAGCTCATCGCTCTCATGACCGAGTGCCGTGTGCAGTCCGCTATTCAGCTTGCTACCACCAGCCCCACCTATCTTGGTCGCTTGGTTGCATACGCTCTGCCCAACATTGATGCCAATCGCCCCGAAGACCTGGGCAAGGACGGCATCGAAGATGCTATCGCTGACTTCGCCAACAACGAGCGCCCCACGCTGATGAAGTATGTGGATATGCTCGCTCTGAGCGGCTCTCTTGCTCCTTCCATCGGTCTGTTCGGTACGGTGCAAGGTATGGTGGAAGCCTTCGCTATCTTGTCCGCCACTGGTCAGGCTGACCCCACCCAGCTCGCAGGTTCCATCTCCGTGGCTCTGCTCACCACCTTCTGGGGTCTGATTATCTCCATTATCGCTATGCCTGCCTTCTTCTTCCTCAAGAAGAAAGCTCAGGCTCTGGAAGCAGAATGCGTGAACACCATTGAAGAAATGGTCAACACTTCCATCAACGTCATCAACGCTGAAGCTCAGCTCGCTCGTATCCCCGAGGGCTTGGGCGACGACGAAGGCGAAGAAGAGGAAGTCGTCGAGGAAGAAGTGGAAGAACAGGCCTAATGCCTGATTTCGTAGCGGGCCTGCCCGACGCAGGGTATCACCCACCCGGGCAGGCATCTCATCTCAACATCGATTAATTATTCTTATATGTCTAAGAAAAAATTAAAGGGAAAAGACGAGGTTAGCGCAGATATTAACCTCTCTCCGATGATTGACTGCTGCTTCCTTCTGCTGATTTTCTTCGTGGTGAACGCCACCCAGATTACCGTATCCAAGGACCCGAGTGTGGGGATGCCCAGCGCGGTATCCTGCACTGAGTTGAAGGATGCCAAGGGCTGTATCGTTGTCAACGTGTTCGCAGATGTCGAGAACATGAAGGGCAATGCGCTCAATAAGTTCACGACGACCTATCCCTCTGGCACCTATTGGGGTGTGGCGGAAGCTGGTGGTAAGAGCATCGGCTACACCTCTTCCCAGACCCAGGAGCTTACGGACTTCATCTCCAAGCAGAAGGATCTCTTCAAGAATCAGCACAAGATTGAGGAGTCTAAGATTCGCCTCTATCTTCGTGGTGACCAGAATGCACCGTGGGAGCGCTCTGCTCAGGCTATTCGTTGCGCAGCCGCTGCCGGTGTAAACAACATCGTGTTCGGTACTCTCCCGTCTAAATAATATTTAACACTCTACTAAGATATGGCAAGACATAAGCAACTTCAGACGGAAGAGCAGGGAGATCCCGAGATGAACATCTCCTCCCTCATTGACTGCGTGTTCCTGCTGCTGATTTACTTCATCGTGGCAACATCGCTCGTGAGTGAGAAGAAACTTGATATCTCCATCCCTGCAACAGAAGGTCAGGCTTCTTCCAAGCCCCCGTTGGACCCAGGTAAGATTAGCGTCCGTGGCGATGGTACGACTTTCTGGAACAACGACCTGCAGGTATCTGATGCCTACGATGCCTCTCTGGCCGATGCAAAGAAAACGGATGCCTCTGCAGCCGCTGCCTACAGCGCCCAGCGCAAGATGGAACAGCTGGTGGAGCAGCTCAAGCTCCTGAAAGACCAGGCTACCGCCATTGACACCAATCCTGTTGTGATGCTGGAAGGCTCCCCCCGTGCTGCCCACCAGCGTATCGTGGACGTGATGGCTGCCTTGGCCGAAGCTGATATTCATTCCGTCGGCCTGAGCACAGCTGTCGAGGAGTAACAGTCCCCTTCAAACGCTTCAACCCCGGAGGGGAGCATAGCGGAAGTAGCCCGCAGCTCCCCTCTTTTTGTTCAAAAGCTCGCGCCTGAACAAAAAATTTTACACCAACCCCCAAAATAGTTTCATGAATAAATACACAACAGTTGCATCCGTGCTTGCAATGGCCGCGCTGAGCGCGCCCGTCGTTTGCCAAGCTCAGGACCCCATGACTTTTTATTCGCAGATTCAGAAACTGGCCGCCGCAGGCAAGCCTGCAGATGCCGTGGAGCTGTGCGATAAGGTCATCAAGGCATATGGTAACCCGAGCTCTCGTGTGGGCCAGCAGTTTGCTCACTTGGTGCCCTTCTTCTACATGCAGAAAGCCACTAACTTGTCCGCTTTGGGCAAGTATGATGAAGCCTGCGAAGCATTGAAGGCGCTCTACACGAACGAGAACTTCAAGAAGAAGGAAATGATTGACCGCGCCAAGGCTCAGGTTCCGCCCGATGGTTATGAACCCTTCTTGACCGCCGCCATGTTCCAGGAAGGCTACACGCGCTTCCAGCAGGCAACTGGCTCCGAGGGCAAGCCCGGTGACCCCTCCAAGTTTGAGTTGGCCATCCCCGTGCTCGAGGAATACCTGAAGCTGTATCAAGCTGGCAAGGTTTCTGCCAAGGAAAAGGCACTCAAGCAGGACGGCAAGATTTGCTTCTTGCTCATGCAGGCCAACCTCCTCAAGAGCAATCCTGATTTCAAGAAGGCCGAGCAGTTCTTGGAAAAGAGCCGCACGGCTAAGTCTCCCCTGCCGGACAACATGGCCATGGGTGGTTTGGACACCGTCATCAAGGTGGCTAGCGCCAACCCGCAGTACATTGACTGGGGCTACAAGGTGGTGGAATCCAACCCCGCTAGCTATGACTTGGGTCCCGTGCGTTTGGCTCGTTATGGTGCACAGTTCCTCAACCAAGGTATCAAGTCTGCCTCCTTGGTGGATGGCGCGCTGCGCAAGGGCGACATGAAGACCGCCACGGCGGCTGCCCGCACCGAGATGAGCCTCTTTGCCTTGATTCCGGACGTGATTGATGCACGCATTGCCCTGACCACGAATTTGCAGCGTTTGGGCAAGTATGCCAAGCCGCTGCCCGACAAGGCTGCTGAAATTGTGCTTAATGCCAAGGAGCAGAAGCAGCTGCTGGGCATGTACAACAAGTTTGAGAAGACCAACATGCAGGTGGAAGCCTATGCTACCATCACCGCTGCCAATACAGCATTGCAGTTCGGCTCCAATCGCTTGGCTAAGGCTGGCTACCAAATCTTGCTGGATCGCTATCCCAAGCTTTCCCAGAAGGGTAAGGACGGCAAGATGACCTCCATGAAGGACAAGAACTACTTCCAGTTCTCCCAGCTTTGCCGCGCCACAGGTGATGAAGCCAAGGCCGTTGAGTTCGAAGGCAAGGTTGATGGCAGCAAGATGGGCGCTGACGGCAGCAACACCATCTTGGTGAACACAATGGCCCGCCTCCTCAAGGAGCAGAAGTGGGCGGAGGTGATTCCCGCTGCTGACGCTGTGATGAAGGCCTATAGCGCCGACCCCACTGGCGACCGCTATGTGACCGCTCAGTTCAGTAAGGTGGCCTCCTATTACAAGCTGCGTCAGTTCGACAAGGTGGTGAAGGAAGGTGAAGCTCTGCTTGAAAGTGGTTCTCTGGTGCCTGGCAAGATTAAGGAAAAGCAGGTGACTACCTACAAGAGCCAGACCATGTTCTTCGTGCTGGACTCCTACCGCGAACTGGCCCGTCTCGATGCCGCCAACTTGGATAAGTGCTTGGAGTACGTCTCCCGCTACACCAAGGAGTTCCCCTCCATGGACATCAAGCAGAATCCGCTTGTGGCCAACGTGTACTACGACGGTGTGGATGCTTTGCTCAAGCGCCGTGGCCATGGTGACCCCACGGCTGATGCCAAGGACTTGGCCAAGGCTTTGGAATACTGCAACGTCATCGCCGAAAACTGGAAGGAGAACGACCTGTATCCCACCGCTCGCTTGCTCACGGGTAGCATCCTCATCAACGGTGAGGACGAAGCGAAGAAGCCCGAGGGTATCATCGCCCTCGAGGAATGCGCCGATGCTTCCATCAAGCAGGGTGAAAAGGGTAAGAGCACTGCTGCCAACGCCCTCTTCTGGCTCGTGTCCTACGGCCGCGAAATGCAGCGCGATGGTGAGAGCGAGGCTGATCACAAGACTCGTGTGCAGGGCTATGCCGACCGTTTCTGGTCTGAGGCTGACTACGAAGGCAACCCCTATGCCTTGCAGATGGCTACTCTCGACCTGAGCCGAGCCATGGCCAACAACGACAAGGATGCCTACACCAAGGCCCTCAAGCATGCTGAGGAAATCATTGCTCGCGAAGCCAATGCCTCTGCTGCTAAGAATGAGTTGAATCCTGAGTTGGAAAAGACCCTCAACTCCTATGTGCTTTCCTATGTGGATGGTCACAAGCAGTTGCTGGGCAAGGACCTCACTCTGGATGAGAAGAGAAATCACTTCAACAACTTCCCCGGTATCTCCAAGGATGATAAGTACACCAACGCTATCTTGCGCATGGCTCTGCTCAACTCCATGGAAGAAGCCAAGAAGCAGGCGAAGCGTGATAATAATGATGGCTTGGTGGCCCAGTTGGACCGCGATATCGCCCAGACCTTCCGCCAGATGACGGATTCCTTCAAGCCCTCCGACCTCACCAACTTCATCTGCGTGCAGGTGGGTAACTATGAAGTGGATTACGCCAAGCGTTTGCCTGATCAGAACAGCAAGTTGCAGGAAATCAATACCGCTCTTGCATACTTTGATATGGTGCTGAGCCGCAACAGCGACATGATTAACGAGGCTAATTTGGGTAAGGCCAATGCTCTGGCTCTTACCGGTGACGCTGCTAAGCAGGCTGAGGCTGGTAAGCTGTATCAGCAATTGTCTGGCAACAGCAACAATGAGGTCTCTGGTCCTGCTCTTGTGGGTATTACCCAGCTGTACATGGACACCAAGGACTACGCCAAGGCTGTAGAAAGCGCAAGCAAGTACGTGAACAACCGTGCAAACCGTGGCGCAAATCGTCTCATGATGATGCAGAAGCTTGGCGAGGCCTATATGGAATCTGGTGATTTGGACAAGGCCTTGCAGACGCTCATGAACCTCTACAACCAGAACCGCGGCAACATCACTTACTCTGCACCTGCTTGTAAGTTGATGATGGAAGTGCTCTGGAAGCGCGACAAGGCTGCCTCCGGTGACCGCATGAAGGGTACCTTCAAGCAGTCTGACCACTGGCAGGCTTGGACTCTGGGTCAGGACTATGTGACTCAGGTGCGCAAGGCTGGTATCGAGGCTAAGCTCACGCCTGATGAACGCGATAAGTTCAACGAAGTCGTGAAGATTGTAGCCGAGAAGGCCGCCGATCCCGGTGTGCAGAAGGAAGACAAGGAGAAGAAGGCATTCCAAGCTAAGCTTGGTAAGAGCAAGAAGTAAACCATCAACCCATTTCAGACACAATGAAAGTATACAATATCGTAGCACTCGCACTGGCCGCCGCAGCAGGTATTGCTGGCGTGGCTGGCGCACAGGAAAAAGCAGGCAATGCCAATCAGGTAAAAGCCTATGTGCAGTTTGAAAAGGGTAAGCCGATGAATATCGCGCTTGAGCCCAAGCAGGATGGTACCAAGTTCTTCTTCATGAACAAGGAAACCGAGCAGATGATGGGTGGTGATGTCACCAAGTGTGACCTCTTCTACATCCAGACCCCTGCTGATTTGGCTGCCGCTACCAAGACCTTCAAGGGCGGCGATTTCGAAGCTGCGCGTAAGCAACTGGGCGCTTGCAAGGATAAGTACAAGGCCTATGTGGGTCTGCCTGGCAACCCCTCCACCAAAGCTGCTGTGATGGAGCTTGAATGCGCCATCCGTCAGATGAAGTGGGAAGACGTGAAGTCTCTGGTCGCCTCTTTCCCCAACGCTGGTGCCCTCGAATACAATAACAAGGCTCTCTATGAAGTCGCCAAAGTGATGGGTAGCGTGAGCGATGATCCTGGTGCTCTTGCTGGTATCAAGGCTGGTGTGGATGCTGCCAAGGCTGACAAATACATCAACTCCACCCAGTATGGCTGGCTGATGTATGCCCTTGGTCGCGCCTATGCCGCACAGATTCCCGCAGCTCAGCTGGATGGCACCATTGCCGAAGCTAAGCTTGCCGACGCCAACTTGGCCATCGACACCCTGTGCCAAGCCGTGGTGAGCTCTCACGGTGCAGCCATGGAGCTTCCCAAGGATGCCATGCTGCGTGCCGTGAAGCTTCTGTGGGCTATGCCGGGCGTGAAGGAATATGTGGCTCAGGCCAACAACATGGATGTGAACAAGTGGAATGCCGCTCCCCACAACTTCCGCGATGCTGTGGCGCTGGCTTACCTCATCAAGAATGTGTACATCCCCGACATTAAGGATGGTACCATCAACCGCTTGGCATCGTTCCATGTGAATACGCTCGAAGGCAAGGAAAAACCTGGCGCTGAAGAGAAAAAAGAAGATTAAGTCCAACTTGGTCGCCGCCGCAAGGGGATTCCTTGCGACGGCGCCACCTTTTATGGGTGGTTTGCAGTGTGAGATAAGCTGTAAACCACCTTTTTTGTGCAGAGAAAGGAGAAAAAATCATGCAAGACATGCTCGTACGCTTATACCAACTGCCAGATGGTGCACCCTTGCGCGCCCGCTTGGCAGAGCAGGGGATTCTGATTCGCCGCTGCAACCCCTATGAAACACACCTGCTGGCCGCATGGGTAGGGCAGCACTTTAGCCCCAAATGGGTGAGCGAATGCACCGTGGCCATGGCCCACCAGCCCATCGGTTGCTTCATTGCTACCCGCCAGTCTCAAATCATCGGCTTCGTTTGCGTGGATACCACGGCTCGCGGTTTCATTGGCCCGCTGGGCGTGGGGCCAGAGGCCCGTGGATTGGGCGTTGGAAAGGCTCTTTTTGTGACGGGGCTTGAGCAGATGCGAGCCCTGGGCTATGCCTATGCTATCATCGGTGGTGTGGGGCCAGCCGAGCTTTATGAACGCTGGGTGGGCGCTACTTTTATCGAGAATTCAACCCCGGGAATCTACGCTGATTTATTGCCTGAACCACCGCCCCAAGCCTAAGTGCTGACACCCAATTTGACATGCTGATACAAGAAAAACAGGATACGCCTGACTCGCTTTTTCACCAATCTATGAAATGGAAAAGCTTTTTTTCAGGAAATGCGACACTTTACCTTGACAGAAGCAAAAAATCCTGCTAACTTGCAAAGCGTAGCATATCTTATTTTCCATGAAACGTCTCCTCCTCATTCCTTCGTGCGCCATCTTGGCCCTGAGCACTCTCACTTCCTGCCAGAAGGAAGAAAAAACAGCTCTCGAACTTTCGCAGGAACTTACTGCTGAATTGCAGAAAGTTGTCAGTTATAAGACGGCAGAGGCTGCGGCTCCCCGAGTCGAAGCGCTTAATAAGCGTTTCCAGAACGCTGGTGCTCGCGTGTTTGCCGTGGGTGGTAGCGCATTGTCTCGTAGCGCTGGTGAGTCTGGCCACGAGGGCGATGCGTATGCAGAGTCTCTTGCAAAACTCGCTCGTGAAGTGGGGCGTATCCGTGCTAGCGTGCCCGTGGCCACGTCTGATGGCGAGGTAGACCGCGACCGCTTGGTGCTGGCTGTTGGTGCAGCCAATGGCGCTGGTGATGCTGCTTCTGCTGTGGAGCGCAAGGAAAAAGGTGTGGCCTACATGCATGGTGAAACAGAATCCAGCGAGACGCCTGGCAACTTTGCTGAATACTATGGCTCTGCCAAGCTGAAGGAGGCCCTCGAGTTTACCGTCGCACCCGGCAAGTCCACCGATGAAGTGGTAGAAATCCCTGAATCTGTGACCGTGGAAGAGGAAGAAATGCCCGCCGATGCTCCCGCTGCCGAAGAGCCCGCAGCCGAGGAAGATTCTACCGAGGAACCCGCCGCTGATGACTCCGACGCCTCCAGCGAGGAACCCGCTGCTGCCGAGGATAGCACGGATGAGCCCGCGGCTGATGACTCTAGCAGCGATGACTCCGCTGATGACTCCAGCGATGCCGATGTGCCCTCTCTCGATTTGGAATCTGATTCTTCTTCCGATGAAGAATCCACCGAGGAACCCGCTGCCGAGGAAGAAACCACCACAGAAGAAGATGGTGGCGATGATGCCGGCGACGTGGAAATCGACCTCGACCTGTAATTTTTGAACGGTCTTCAAAAATGGTGACTTTGTGAGGGCCGCACACGCCTCGGGGCGTTGCGGCTCTCATTTTTTTGCCGACAACAAAGCGAGACACACACAAGCATGGCACGTTTGTTGTTCACATGTGCGTACGATGGCGAGGGGTTCTGTGGGTGGCAGAGCCAGCGCGGTGTAGATACCCTGCAAGATACCATTGAAAGCGCCATTGCGAAGGTGGTGGGGCAGCCCGTGCGCATAGCTGCCTCGGGCCGCACAGATGCGGGTGTGCACGCGTGGGCGCAGCATTTCCATCTTGATGCGCCGCCCACCTGCCGCATGAGCCCGCAGAACTGGCTGGCTGCGCTCAATGCGAACCTGCCTGCCAGCATTCGCATTTTGGCGGTTAAACCCGTCCCAGAGACCTTTCACGCGCGATTTGATGCCGCTGGCAAGGTATACGAGTACCTCATCTGCCGCGAGCCTGTGCTCAGCCCCTTCTTGCATGGTCGCGCGTGGCATATCCCGCATGCATTCAGCGCCACGGCGCTAGAGGAAGCTCTGCAAGTCTACGTGGGGACGCATGATTTCCGCCGTTTTGCTGCCAGCCGGGGCAACGAGCCTCAGCCGCCGCCCCCCGGCTTTTACGAGCGGACGATATACTCCTGCTCGATGCAGCGAGAAGGGCAGGGCATGCTGCGACTCCGCTTTCATGGCAATGGTTTCATGTACCGTATGGTGCGCATGCTGGTGGGAACGGCTCACCAAGTTGCGCGCGGCCGTATGAGCACGCAAGAGCTGGCGGGCATGCTCACGCAGCTCGATGCCCCTAAAACACGCTTTTGCGCCCCGCCAGATGGGCTCTATCTCACCCAAGTAGAGTATCCGCCCATGGATGCATGAAGAAACGCCCGCTCGGAGTATCTCCAAGCGGGCGCTGCATGGCTATATATCATTCAGATTCGCGTGGGTGCATGCTCTTACATGCTCTTGCTATCCCCCGCGGGAGCGTCTTCTGCCTTGCTGGGGCTAGCATCCTTGCCGCTGCACTTTGCGCACATTTCCATGTACTCCTTGGCCTTGGCTTCGTTCTTCTCTACACCCTTGCCCTCGGCATACATGTAGGCCAAAGCTCGGCAAGCATGAGGATTCCCCTCGGCAGCGGCCTTTTCGAGCCCTGGCAAGGCATTGCGGTACATCTCATTAGCCTTCTCAGGGTCCTTTGTCGCGTTCCCTGAGCCGGTGTCGGTGATGTACGCAATCGTGTATTGTGCAATCGGATCTCCGTTCGCGGCTTCCAGTGTGATGGTCTCGATGTCGACCCATTCTGTGGCGTTATCGGCCGCACTGGAGTCTGCATTGCAGCAATTTTCGGCAGGTTTTGCAGCGCAGCAAGTGCTTTCATTGCTTGATACTGTGCTGGTTGTGGTATCTGCGCCCATGGCGGTCATGCCGCAGAGCGCAACGACTGTTGCTATGGCTGTTGTCTTCATAGGACGCCAGCTTCCATCTACCACCGCTCATTTTCAAGAAAAAAATCTAGCTGTTACGGGTACTGATTATCAATGTTTTGTAAAAAAAATGAAAAAAATGTGAATTTATAGTTGACGTTCGGCAAAAAGTCGTGTATAGTTTCCCCGCTTTTACGTCCTGTTGGACGGTCTGGAGCCAACGCTTCTGTAGCTCAGGGGTAGAGCGCATCCTTGGTAAGGATGAGGTCGCGGGTTCAAATCCCGCCAGAAGCTTTCCGGCTCATGCAAGAATACAAAGCAGCCCAACCAAAATACTATTATGGCCAAAGAATCATTCCAGCGCACCAAGCCCCACGTGAATGTGGGCACTATCGGTCACGTTGACCATGGCAAGACTTCCCTCACCGCTGCAATTACCAAGGTTCTTGCAGAGCAGGGTAAGGCAGAATTCAAAGCATACGATCAGATTGACGGTGCTCCCGAGGAACGCGAGCGTGGTATCACCATCTCCACTGCTCACGTTGAGTACGAGACCGACAACCGTCACTATGCTCACGTTGACTGCCCCGGTCACGCTGACTACGTTAAGAACATGATCACTGGTGCTGCCCAGATGGACGGCGCTATCCTCGTTTGCTCCGCTGCTGACGGTCCTATGCCTCAGACTCGTGAGCACATCCTCCTTGCTCGTCAGGTGGGTGTTCCCTACATCGTGGTGTTCATGAACAAGATGGACCTCGCTGACCCCGAACTTGCTGAGCTCGTGGAGATGGAGATCCGTGACCTCCTTTCCTCCTACGAATTCCCTGGCGACGACATTCCGATCATCATGGGTTCTGCTGTGAAGGCTCTTGAAGGTGATCCTGAATACACCGCCAAGATCCTCGACCTCATGGCTGCTGTGGACGAATACATCCCCACTCCTGAGCGTCCCACCGAACGTCCCTTCCTGATGCCCGTGGAAGACGTGTTCTCCATCTCCGGCCGTGGTACCGTTGCTACCGGTCGTATCGAACGCGGTATCATCAACAAGATGGAAGAAGTTGAAATCGTTGGTATCAAGCCCACCGTTAAGACTTCCGTCACCGACATCGAAATGTTCCGCAAGCTCCTCGACAAGGGTGAAGCTGGTGACAACGTGGGTGTGCTCCTTCGCGGTATCAAGAAGGAAGACATCGTTCGTGGTCAGGTGATTGCCAAGCCCGGTTCCGTGACCCCCCACACCTCTTTCGAGGCTGCCGTTTACGTGCTGACCAAGGAAGAAGGCGGCCGTCACACTCCCTTCTTCAACAACTATCGTCCCCAGTTCTACTTCCGTACGACGGACGTGACCGGCACCGTGACTCTGCCCGAGGGTACAGAAATGGTGATGCCCGGCGACAACGTGACCATCGGTGTTGAGCTCATCACTCCCGTGGCCATGGAAGAAGGTATGCGCTTCGCTATCCGCGAAGGTGGCCGTACCGTGGGTGCCGGTAAGGTAGCCAAGATCAAGGGCTAATCTTACAAAAGCCTTTCATTCCGGGTAACTTTCCCAACACTAAGTTGCCCGCGGTTTTTGGGGGGTGCCTGTCACAACGGGCATCCCCCCAAAAGAACCAAAAATAGAGCAAGGTAAAAGGGTATTAGCTCAATTGGTAGAGCAGCGGTCTCCAAAACCGCGTGTTGGGAGTTCGAGTCTCTCATACCCTGCCAGCCTTCCTCTTTTTTTTTCTGAAAATTAAAACCACCATTCTCACTTTACAATGTTCCGCAAGATATCCCAATCCATTTCTAATGTAAAAGGTGAGCTCAAGAAGTGCTCCTGGCCTTGGGAAAGCGACCCGAAAGTAAAAGGGTTCAAAAAATTCCGTGAGTTGTGGGGGTCAACGCTGGTGGTGCTGATTGCCATGGTGTTGCTTGGCGCATATGTCGCCTTCTTTGACTATGTGATGGCTCAGGTTGTGAGTTGGGTCATCGTACATCTTTCCTGATATTTAATCAATTTTGCTGGCTATGTCCCGTCCTTACGAACGCAAATCCGGCTCTGAATCCACTCGCGTCATTCCCGAGGCAAAGGATCAGTGGTACGTGTTGCACGTGCTCTCCAACAAGGAGCGCCGCGCCGTGGAAAACCTGAAGCGCCTCTTCAAGGAAGATGAGGAGATGGGGGCTCTTGTCCAGAGCGAACCTCTTGTCCCCACTGAAAAAGTGGAGGAAATGCGCAATGGTAAGAAGTACGTTCAGGAGCGTAAGCTGTATCCTGGATATGTGTACTTGAACTTTGCGCTGCGCCGCCCCGATGGCGAGCTCAACAACGACGCTTGGTACAAGATTCAGGCTGTGGATGGTGTCATCAGCTTTGCTTGTGGCCGCTCCAAGAAGCCGCTCCCCATGTCTCCCAAGGACGTACGCGACCTCATGGCTGAAATTGCACGCCGCAGCGAGGGTTCCCGCCAGAAGATTACCTTCAACGTGAAGGACGAAGTCGTCGTGCTCGAGGGTGCTTTCCAAGGCGAGCGCGGTATCGTGGAGGAAGTGGACACCGAGCGTGGTCGTCTGCGTGTGGGCGTGACCATGTTTGGCCGCTCCAACCCCTTGGATTTGGATTACACCCAAGTGCAGCTTGTGCCTGAAGATGAGCGTGGTAACGGCTCCAAGGCATAAGAACCTCAACAATTTCCCGTGGCCTGCCTAGCTGAGAAGTGAAGCAGGCCGCAAACACAAACAAACAAAACCATGGCAAAAGAAGTAGTTAAAGTAATCAAACTGCAGATTCCCGCAGGTGCTGCGAATCCCTCGCCGCCCGTGGGTCCTGCTCTTGGTCAGGCCGGTGTGAACATCATGGGCTTCTGCAAAGAGTTCAACGCTAAAACTCAGAAGCAGGCCGGCGATGTGCTCCCCGTCGTGATCACCGTCTACAAGGACAAGTCCTTCGACTTCATCACCAAGATGCCCCCCGCAGCCAACCTCCTCAAGAAGGCTGCTGGTATCCAGTCCGGTTCTGGCGAGCCGAACAAGAAGAAGGTCGCTAAGATCTCCAAGGATAAGTTGATGGAAGTTGTCAATATCAAGATGCCCGACCTCAACACCACCAATCCTGAAGCTGCCGCTCGCATCATTGCTGGCCAGGCTCGTCAGATGGGTATCGAGGTTGAAGGCATGTAACCCCCTTCATGCAGGAGGGAATCCTCATATTAACCCGAACGTACTGCTAAATATATGTCTACAAAACGCTCCAAGCGCTACATTGAGGCAGCCAAGCTTGTTGACTCCAGCAAGAACTACGCTGTCGATGAAGCTGTGGAACTCATGAAGAGCTTCCCGGCTCCCAAGTTTGACCCCACGGTCACTCTGTCCTTCCGCCTTACGGTGGATCCCCGTAAATCCGACCAGATGGTGCGTGGCTCCGTTGCTCTGCCCCACGGTACTGGTAAGAATGTTCGCGTCATCGTGTTTGCTCAGGGTGAAGCCGCTCAGGCTGCTCTGGAAGCCGGTGCCGAAAAAGTTGGCCTGGATGACCTGATTAAGGAAATTCAGGGCGGTTTCCTCGACTTCGACAGCGCAATCGCCACCCCGGACGCCATGGCCCAGGTGCGTAAGATTGCTCGCGTCCTTGGTCCCCGCGGCTTGATGCCCAACCCCAAGACTGGCACTGTGACGGATGATACCGCCAAGGCTGTTCGCGAGGTGAAGGCTGGTCGTGTTGACTTCAAGGTTGACCGCAACGCCAATGTTTCTGCCGCCGTCGGCAAGCTTTCCTTCGAGAGCGACAAGCTCGTGGAGAACGCCCGCGCCCTCATCGGCGCTGTGGTGAAGGCTCGCCCCTCTGGCGCCAAGGGTGCTTACATCGCTGGCGTGACAATCGCTAGCTCCATGAACCCTGGTGTGTCCATTAGCCCGGTTGAATACTCCAAGAACTAAACCCAAACCACAGATACGAATATGAGCACTGAGAAAAAAGTGAATGCCGACAAGGGTATTATCATCGACGGCCTGCTGGAGAGGGTGAATGCTTCTCCCTTCTTGCTGGTGATTGATTACGCTGGCGTGACCGTGCCTGAGTTCACCAAGCTTCGCGCCGCTTTGGCTGAGGCTGGTGCTAGCTGCGTCGTGGCCAAGAACACTTTCATGGCCAAGGCTATCTCTCGCGCTGGTTTGCCCGATATCACCGCCGCTCTCAAGGGCCAGACCGCCTACATCATGGGCGACAGCGACGTGTGCGCAGCTGCTAAGGCTGTCAACACCTTCGCTAAGGCTTCCAAGAAGACTGCCTGGAAGACAGGTATTCTCGATGGCGCTGAACTGACCCCCGAGAAGATCAAGGCCTTGGGCGACCTGCCCAGCCGCGAGGTTCTTCTGGCTACCTTGCTTGGTACCATCAACGGCGCTGGCTCCGCCCTCGCCCGTGTCATCCAGGCATACGTGGACAAGGAAAACGGTGGTGCACAGGAAGAAACTCCTGCTGCAGAGTAAAAAAAGACTTGAACAGATGGCGGCGGTGTGGTACTACCTCCCCGCCGCCTGAAAAAAATGAGGTTCTCTGTCGGCTCTCCGGCCGGTGAGAACTGAAATGGACGGGAAGCCCCCGTCCGCGACAAGAACCAAATAACACAAATAATACTACAATGGCTGATCTCAATACAATCGCTGAAGAACTTGGCAAGCTTACCATCCTCGAAGCTGCTGAACTCGTTAAGATGCTCGAGGAGAAGTGGGGCGTGTCCGCTGCTGCTCCCGTGGCTGCCGCTGGCGCTGCTGCTCCCGCTGCTGAAGCTGCCGAAGAAAAGACTGAATTCGACGTTGAACTGACCGACGCTGGTAGCAACAAGATTGCTGTCATTAAGGCTGTGCGTACCGTCAAGCCCGGTCTGGGTCTGGCTGACGCTAAGAAGCTCGTCGAAGGCGCTCCCACCGTGGTGGTGGAAGGTGCTTCTAAGGAAGACGCCGAAAAGGCCAAGGCCGAACTCGAGAAGGCTGGCGCCAAGGTCACTATCAAGTAACCTATTCGATTTTACGAATGCAGGGGGGGATTATTGTCCCCTCCTGCGTTCGCGTCGCTTCATGAACGGAAATTCTGTTCATAATCCACTAATTATTAACTCTTAACGCATTGCAACGCGCGCCCCCGCGTTATAAAAGGAGGGGCAGGCAGGTAGGCTCGACTCGGGAGCATTAGCACACATGAGTCCAAGTCGGTTTTACCGGTCGTAAACCGAGCCCGCATCCGGAAAGGGTGCTCAACAACATCTCCGCCAACTCCATGTCAAAGCCCAAGCAAGAGCGAATCAGTTTCGGCAAGATCAAGGAGGTTATTGAACCTCCCAACCTGATTGAGATCCAGACAAAGTCCTACGAGGAATTCCTGCAACGTTTCACCGAGCCCGACAAGCGGCTTAAGATGGGTCTGCAGGCTGTCCTCAGCGAGCATTTCCCGATAGAAAGCTACGACGGGCAAATCAAGCTCGAATACGAGTCTTACGAAATTTCCCCGCCCAAGACCTCCGATTTCGCCGCCATCCGTGCAGGCGAGACCTACAGTGCATCCCTCTACGTGAAGTTCCGCCTCAAGTGTGGAGACTACACCGCAGAGGAAAATGTGTACATGGGCGAAATCCCGATGATTACCGACCGCGGTACCTTTGTGGTGAATGGTGCAGAGCGCGTGATTGTGGCCCAGCTGCATCGCTCCCCCGGCATCTGCTTTGAAAAGACGCACCACTCCAACGGTAAGGATATCTTCTCCTTCCGCGTCATTCCTGACCGCGGCTCCTGGTTGGAGGTACAGTTCGACACGAACGACCTGATGTACGTCTTCTTGGATCGCCGCCGTCGCCGCCGCAAGTTCTTGGCCACCACGTTCTTGCGTTACCTTGGCTACGAGAGCGACCGTTCCATCGTGGAGCAGTTCTACACCATCCAAAACCTCACTCTGGCCGACGTGTCGGGCGAGGAGTTGGAGTACCTCATTCCCTTCGAGGACGTGAAGCACGGTGATGAGAGCAAGTCCACCATCATCGCCAAGGCCTACGAGCCCCTTAGCCTCGCTACCATCAAGAAGATGCTCGAGCTGGGCATCGAGAAGATTGAGGTGATTGACCAGCGCGAAGAAGAAACTCTTGTCAAGACCCTGAAGAAGGACATTGCGTACGACCGCGAAACCGCTCTTAAGGAAATCTTCCGCAAGTTCCGCCCGGGTGATCCTTCCTCTGTGCAGCAAGCTGCTACCGCTTTGGACCGCCTCTTCAAGGAAGAGAAGAAGTACGACCTCACACGCGTGGGTCGCTACAAGATTAACCAGAAGCTTGGTCTCGATGTGCCCGAGGACGTGCGCCTCATCCAGCCCATCGACTTCCTGAGCGCCCTCAAGTACCTCCTTCGCTTGCGCAATGGTGAAGGGCAGGTGGATGATATCGACCACCTTGGCAACCGCCGCGTGCGTGCTGTGGGCGAACTGATTGCCAACCAGTGCCGCGTGGGCTTGGCCCGCACCGAGCGCCTGGTCAAGGAGCGCATGACTCTTTGCGATACGACCCGCAACGACATCACTCCCAGCAAGCTTATCAATCCCAAGGCTCTGAGCGCTGTTGTGCGCGACTTCTTTGGTCGCAGCCAGCTCTCCCAGTTCATGGACCAGATTAACCCCTTGGCTGAGTTGACGCACAAGCGCCGTCTCTCTGCATTGGGCCCGGGTGGTTTGAACCGCGACCGCGCAGGCTTCGAGGTTCGAGACGTGCATCCCTCTCACTATGGCCGAATCTGCCCCATTGAGACCCCTGAAGGTCCCAATATCGGTCTGATTAACTCCCTGTGTACCTATGCTCGCATCGATGAATATGGTTTCATCGAGACTCCTTTCCGCCGTGTGAAGCAGGTGGAGAAGAAGAACAAGAAGGGTGAAGTGGAGACAGAAGTCGTCGTGACCAACGAAGTTGTGTACCTGACGGCTGATAAGGAAGAGTACCACCTGATTGCTCAGGCCAACAACCCCATCGACAACGACAACGGCTCGGGCCACTTTGTGCGCTCCCGCGTCACTGCTCGTGAGCACGGCGAGTTCATCGAAGTGGATCCCCGCCGCGTGGAGTACATGGACGTTTCTCCCAAGCAGATTATCTCTATTGCTGCTGGTCTGATTCCCTTCTTGGAACACGACGACGCCAACCGTGCACTCATGGGCGCAAACATGCAGCGCCAGGGTGTGCCGTTGATGGTGAACCAGGCTCCGTTGGTGGGTACTGGCATCGAGGCCAAGTGCGCACGCGATAGTTGCGCTGTGGTGTGTGCCGTTGCTCCTGGCATTGTGGCTTCCGCTACGGCCGAATACATCGTCACCACGCTCGATGGCAGCCTTCCGGTTTCCGCTCAGCGCTGGTTGAGCGACCCCGATAGCGTCAAGACTGATCCTGACAAGGGTATCTATGTGTACCAGCTGCGCAAGTTCATGCGCTCCAACGCCTCTACCTGCATCAACCAGAAGCCCATCGTCTCCCGCGGTGATGTGGTGAAGGCTGGTGATGTGCTGGCCGACGGTCCTTGTACTGATGGCGGCGAGTTGGCTCTTGGTCGCAACGTGCTGGTGGCCTACATGTCCTGGTACGGTTACAACTTCGAAGACGCCATCATCATTTCTGAGCGTCTGGTGCAGGAAGATGCCTACACCTCCATTCACATCGAAGAATTCGAGGAAAAAGCTCGCGACACCAAACTTGGCCCGGAAGAAATCACCCGCGATATCCCCAACGTCGGCGATGATGCCCTGCGCAACTTGGGCAGCGACGGTGTGGTGCGTATCGGTGCTGAAGTGAAGCCCGGCGATATCCTCGTGGGTAAGATTACTCCCAAGAGCGAAACCGACTTGGCTCCCGAAGAACGCCTCCTGCGCGCCATCTTCGGTGAAAAGGCCGCTGATGTGAAGGATACCTCTCTGCGTGTGCCCCCGGGTACCACGGGTGTGGTGATGGATGTGCGCGTGGTGCGCTCTGCTGCACCTGGCACCCCCGCTGTGGACATTGAGAGGGAAAGCCAGAAGCAGCGTAAGAAGGTGGATACCGAGTACGCTCGCGATAAGGACGCCCTCATCGAGCAGCTCACCAGCCGCCTGTCTGACCGCCTCTTGGGCGAGAAGATTCCGCTGGAAGTGACTCGCGCTGGCTCCAGCGAGGTCATCATCCCCGCCAACCGCAAGATCACGAAGACCCTGCTGCGCAAGCTCGCTGTTTATCACGATCAAATCGAGATGAACGAAAGCCCCGTGCGCAACCAAATCTTCGAAATCATCAACGCTTATGCCTCCCGCTTCGAGGACTTGGATGAAGAGCGCGATCGCAAGCTCGACCAAATCGAAGCTGGCGCCGAGATGGACCCCGGCGTGGTTACTGAGGTGAAGGTCTACATCGCCACCAAGCGCAAGCTTGGCGTGGGTGATAAGATGGCAGGCCGCCACGGTAACAAGGGTGTGTGCTCTCGCGTGCTCCCGGTAGAGGATATGCCCTACCTGGAAGACGGTACGCCGGTGGACATCATCCTCAACCCCTTGGGCGTGCCCTCCCGAATGAACGTGGGTCAGGTGTTGGAAGCTCACCTCGGTGTGGCTGCCAAGGCTCTGGGCTTCAAGGTAGCTACCCCTGTGTTCGACGGTATCGACGAAGGCAAGATTTGGGACTACATGAGCCAGGCCAAGAAGGTACCCGGTTTCACATGGGTTGGCGATGGCAAGGATGGTAGTGTGGCTGGTAAGAGCCGCCTGATTGACGGCTTGACGGGTGAGTACTTCCACTACCCCGTGGTGGTAGGCTACACCTACATGCTCAAGCTTAACCACTTGGTCGACGACAAGGTGCACGCTCGTGCCGTGGGTACTTACTCCCTCGTCACCCAGCAGCCCTTGGGCGGTAAGGCCCAGCACGGTGGTCAGCGTTTCGGTGAAATGGAAGTGTGGGCTATGGAAGCTTATGGCGCCGCCTACACCCTTCAGGAACTTCTCACCGTCAAGTCCGACGACGTTCAGGGTCGTACCCGCATCTACGAGAACATCGTGCGCGGCGACAACTCCCTGGAAGCCGGTACCCCCGAATCCTTCAACGTGCTCATCAAGGAAATGCAGGCACTCTGCCTCAACGTGCAGCCGCTGGGGAAGAAGGACCTCGAGAATGCTCCGCAGACGACGGACGACTTCTTCCAGTTGCTTGCTGATGGCGAAGGCTTGGATGACGACGACGACGACAACAAGTTCGATGACGACGACGACTTCGATGACTTCGATGACGATGAGGCTGATGATTCCGATATGGATGACGACGCCGACGAAGACGCCGACGAGGACGATATGTAAACCTGTAACCGCAGCCTGCACATGCCCCGCAGGTGCAGGCTGCAACCAAACCTTCAAACACTAACACCCATATGTCTTTCAACGACTTTAACAACGAGAAGCCTAAGAACTTCGACCAGGTTTGCATTACCGTTGCCAGCCCGGAGGACATCCAGCGCTGGTCCAGCGGCGAGGTCAAAAACCCGGAAACCATCAACTACCGTACGTTCAAGCCGGAAAAGGGTGGCCTCTTCTGCGAACGTATCTTCGGGCCCACCCGCGACATGGAATGCTCTTGCGGCCGCTACAAGCGCGCCAAGAACAAGGGCATGAAGTGCGACCGCTGCGGTGTGGAAGTGACCAGCGCCCGCGTGCGCCGCGAGCGCATGGGCCACATTGAGTTGGCTGTGCCCGTCACCCACATTTGGTTCTACAAGTGCATGCCCAGCCGCATCGGCCTCATGCTCGACCTGACCGCTCGCGATTTGGAGCGCGTCATCTACTACGAGGATTACATCGTGATTGATCCTCGCGGTGTCAACGGCATTGAGCGTGGCATGATTATCACCGAGGAGCAGTACGACGAACTCGTCGACGACTACGGCGACGATGCTCCCGAAGCAGGCATGGGTGCCGCTGCTATTCAGCGCCTCCTTGCCACGGTGGATTTGGTGGCTCTCATCGACGAGTTGCGCCAAGAGATGGAGAAGACCAACTCCAAGCAGAACAAGCGCAAGATTGCTAAGCGCCTGCAGCTGGCTCAGGGCTTCCTGAACAGCGGCTGCAAGCCCGAGTGGATGGTGCTGACGGTGCTTCCCGTTATCCCCCCGGATCTGCGCCCGCTCGTCCCGCTGCCCGGTGGCCGTTTCGCAACCAGCGACCTCAACGACCTCTACCGCCGTGTCATCAACCGCAACAACCGCCTCAAGGAACTTGCTGCTTTGCAGACCCCCGAGGTGATTAAGCGCAACGAAATGCGCATGCTGCAGGAAGCCGTGGACGCCCTCTTCGACAACGGCCGTCATGGCCGCCACGTCACAGGTGCTGGCAACCGCCCCCTCAAGTCCCTGTCCGATATGCTCAAGGGCAAGAGCGGTCGTTTCCGCCAGAACTTGCTGGGTAAGCGTGTGGACTACTCTGGTCGTTCCGTGATTGTGATCGGCCCGAACCTGCGCATGAACCAGTGTGGTTTGCCCAAGAAGATGGCTTTGTCCCTCTTCGAACCCTTCATCATTCACCGCCTCAAGGAGCTTGGCTATGTGCACACCGTGCGCTCTGCCAAGAAGATGATTGACCGCAAGGAACCCTTCGTGTGGGACATCCTGGAAGAAGTGTCCAAGGGTCACCCCGTGTTCCTGAACCGTGCTCCAACGCTGCACCGTCTGTCCATCCAGGCATTCGAGCCTGTGTTGATTGAAGGTTCCGCTATTCGTCTGCACCCGCTCGTGTGTACGGGTTACAACGCCGACTTCGACGGTGACCAGATGGCCGTGCACGTGCCGCTGAGCGTAGAAGCCCAGCTGGAAGCCCGCCTCCTCATGCTGGCTCCCAACAACATCTTCTCGCCTGCTTCCGGCAAGCCCATCAGCACTCCCTCTCAGGATATCATTCTCGGTTCCTACTACCTGACGCACACCCGCGCCAAGGAGGTGAAGGAGAACCAGGACCGCCAGAACCTGCTGCCGCTCTTCGAATCCATCTCTGAAGTGGAGTTCGCTATCGCCGCACGCAAGATTGGCTACCACGAGTGGATTCGCCTCAAGAACCCCGACTACGGCAAGACTGGCAAGGAATTTGACCGCCTCTCCTTCAACCAGGAGAACGTGAACCGCAAGACCATCGTCACCACGGCCGGTCGTGTGCGTTTCAACGAAATCTGGCCCAACGAAATCGGCTACATCAACCGCAACGTGGGCAAGAAGCAGCTCGGCGAAATCATCTGGCGCTGCTACCAGACCTGCGGTCAGCAGAAGACTGTCGAAACGCTCGACGCGCTCAAGTCTCTGGGTTATAAGGAGGCTACCCGCTCCGGTTGCTCCATCGGTATCGTCGACATGGTGGTACCCGAGAACAAGGACAAGGTGATTGCCGAAGCCTACGAGCAGGTCACCAAGGTGACGGAACAGTACGAGGAAGGCCTCATCACCAACGGCGAACGCTACGAAAAGGTGGTGAACATCTGGTCCTCCACGACCGACGCCATCCAGAAGGAACTCTACACCAAGCTGGAGTCCCACGGCGGCTCCGCCGTGGCCAACCCCCTCTACATGATGGTGGACTCCGGTGCTCGTGGTAACAAGGCTCAGATTAAGCAGCTCTCTGGTATGCGTGGTCTTATGGCCAAGCCCTCCGGTGAAATTATCGAACGCCCCATTACCTCCAACTTCCGCGAAGGTCTTTCCGTGCTGGAGTACTTCATCTCCACTCACGGTGCCCGTAAGGGTCTGGCCGATACCGCTCTGAAGACCGCTGACTCTGGTTACATGACCCGTAAGCTCGTGGACGTGGCTCAGGACGTCATCGTGCGTGAGGAAGACTGCGGTACGGACGAAGGCATCACCATGACCGCCATCTTCGACGGTGAGGATGAAATCGCATCCTTGGCTACCCGTATCTACGGCCGTGTCACCTGCGACGATATCTACGATCCCACCACGAAGGAACTCATCGTGGGTCGCAACGAAATCATCACCGACGAAGCCTCCAAGAAGATTGAGAAGGTGGGTATCGAAAAGGTGAAGGTACGCTCCGTGCTCACCTGTGATCTGCCCCGCGGTTGCTGCGCCAAGTGCTATGGTCTGAACCTGGCTACTGGCAAGGCCGTGAAGGTGGGTGAAGCTGTGGGTATCATCGCTGCACAGTCCATCGGTGAGCCTGGTACTCAGCTGACCATGCGTACCTTCCACGTGGGTGGTACTGCATCCGCCTCCGCTAGCCGCCCCGAGTTCATTGCCAAGACCACTGGCCGAGTCATCTACGACGAAAACCTGCGTGATCGCTGCGTAGAGGACGAAAACGGCAACATGGTGGTGCTTTGCAAGAACGGCAGCGTCAAGATTTATGATGCCGAAGGCAAGGAACAGGAATCCTACCTGCTCACCATGGGCGCTGTGCTGAACGTCAAGGATGGTCAGGAAATCGAAGCTGGTCAGCTCATCGCCGAATGGGATCCCTTCGCCATTCCCGTCATCTCTGAAATCGGCGGTACCGTCGAGTTCCAAGACATGATTGAGGGTATTACCTGCCGCACCGAGTCCGGTCACACCGAATCCGGTAAGGGTACGACTGTCATCATCGACCACCGTCAGGATTTGGCTCCGCGCATCATCGTGCACACAGCCAAGCCCGGTAGTGATAAGGACAAACCCCGTGTCTACTCCATCCCGACGGGTGCTTACTTGGCCGTCTCCAACAAGCAGAAGATTTCTGCCGGTACGCAGATTGCTAAGACTCCCCGCAAGATTCAGAAGACGAACGACATTACCGGTGGTCTTCCCCGTGTGGCCGAGCTCTTCGAAGCTCGCCGCCCGAAGGATACCTGCACCCTGGCCGAGATGGATGGTATCGTCGCTATCGACGATGCGATGATTCGCGGCAAGAAGGTTGTGACCATCTATCGCGATGCCGAAGCCCGCGAGGCCGCCAGCAAGAGCCGCCGTCGCTCCACCCGCTTGGAAGAGCGCGACGAGAACGATGGTTCCATCTCCTGCAAGCACCTGGTGCCCATGGACCGCCACATCATCGTGCATGATGGTGACTATGTGCGCGCTGGTGAACCCCTGTCCGACGGTTCCGAAGCTTCCGATGAAATTCTCCGCATCTGCGGCAAGGAAGCTCTGCAGGAACACCTCGTCAACAAGGTGCAGCAAGTGTATCGTGTGCAGGGCGTGGAAATCAACGACAAGCACGTTGAAATCATCGTTTCACAGATGCTCCGCAAGGTGCGCGTCAAGGACCCGGGCGATACTGGTCTCCTCTGGGGCGACGAGGTGGATCGCACCACTCTCTCCCGCATCAACAAGGAGACGGTCAGCATGAATGGCCGCCCCGCAGAGAGCGAACCCATCTTGCTTGGTATCACCAAGGCTTCCCTCAAGACGGATTCCTTCATCTCCGCAGCATCCTTCCAGGATACCACTCGCGTGCTTACCGAGGCGGCTACCTTGGGCAAGGTCGATACGCTGGAGGGCTTCAAGGAAAACGTTATCTTGGGTCACCTTATCCCCGCTGGTACCGGCTTCAACAAGTACCGCAACATCGTGGTGGAACCCGCTCCCGGTGCCACACCCATCCCCCGTGCCACCTACGACATGGAGGAAGACTTGGCTCCCGTGGATGACGCCATCAGCGTTGGCTCCGACGACTAAAGCGGTGCAGCGTTGATAAAACGCAAGCCTCATTTCATGCCCGGCAAGGTTTCAAGCCCTGCCGGGCATCTTGTTTTGCCTCGCACCGCCTCACCAGGTAAGCTCCGGCACGCTGAGGGGCATTTATTCACCTGAAAAAGGTAGAAAGCGAGGGTGCGGGGTGAAATGGCCTTGACAATGAGCTCACCCCGCGTGTAAAATGCTGGTGCAGAGATGAGCTTGATTCGCCGTTTAGCCATGTGCGTGTTGTTCCTTTGCATGTTGTCGTTGATAACATGCCGTGGAGTGTGTGCGCATGCTTGCGAGCACCCCATGGAGCCAGAACACTGCGTATGCGCAGCCCCGGTGCATGGGTGTTTGCACCACGATGCCAAGAGCTGCCACCACCACCACGACAAGCAGCACCAACACCTGCTGATTGGCATACAAACTGAGCGCAGCCAGCGAGCCAAGACGCTCACCATGCCCATCGTGTTGGCCTCTGCGGCGAGCTGCGGCATGCATCTACCTCGCGCGCCTGCCACGCGTTGCACATTTGCCCCCGTTCGCGAGCTTAGGGGAATCCCCCCATCGCTATGGCACCGGCCCATGCTGATGTGAAGGCACTTTTTTGCACACTCCCCCACCCAACTGCGGGTGGTTGCGGAGCATTTAGCCTTTTCATCCACTCACATTTTTTATATCTAACATCATGCAATTTAAATTTTACACCAGCATCTGCATAGCCTTGTTGTGTGCGGCCTGCACCAGCTACACCCCCGACCCCGTGAGCCTAGACCGCGATGGTACGGAGTGGTTTGCTGTTTCAACCCGCCTGTGCCCGCCCAACAGCAGCCTCAGCCAAGGCAGCATGCGCAGTATCGGTTTGCTGCTCAACCCAGAACTCAACAAAGTCCGCCTTTCCTATGCGGCAGACACAGAGGCCATCCAATTCGCAGGCCTTTGGGAGGACCCCTCGCTTTCTGTCGAAGGCGTGCGCGTGTTGAAAGAGAACTTCAACAACAATTCCATTGGCCCCTCGCTTTCCATCCCCGTCACGGGGCTGCCCTCGCTTGCCCGCAAAGTGGCAGAGCAGTACAGCGAGGCCGACTACTGGAAAGTACGCTCCATGGAGCGCTCGTTCCTGGCTGATTTGGACGTCCTGCGCTACAACATCCTCGTCGTTCACACCAAGCTGGATCTCATACGCAAGCGCCTCGCTCAGGTCAAAGAGGAAAAAAACGGCATCGACCGCCTGTACAAGCTGGGTGAAGTCGAGCTGAGCGATTACCAAGCCTCTTGCCAGCGCTACAACGATACCATGAAAGAGTGCCAAGAGCTGGAGAACGCGCACCTGACCAAGCGCCACGAACTCATTGCCCAATTAGGCTTGCACCCCTCCGTGGGCGAGATTGAGCTGGCGGGTGAGCTGCCCCAGGGCGTGCCATCGCTCGTGCGCCCACCCACGGTGGAGCAATTGCTGGAGAGTCCACAGCTGCACTCCAAGTTGGCAGCCTATGGTGCTAGCGAAACCGAGCTGCGAGCCGAGATTCGCAAGCAATACCCCGAACTGACACTGGGTCCCTCACTCACCCGCGAGGAGGGGAACGAAAAAGTGGGCATCGGGATTGAGCTGAGCCTGCCGATTTGGAATCGCAACCGCTTGGCTATTGCCAAAGCCACTGGGGAGCGCGACCTGAAGCACCACGACACCATCGCCCTGTGGCGCAAGCTTCAGCAGGATGTTTCTGCGCTCGATGCCCGCCAAAAATTGGCGGCAGAGCACTGCCGCACCGAGCATGAGCGCTTGCAGATTTTGCTGGAAACAGGAAAACAGCAAGAGCAGCTCTACAAACTGGGTGAAACCTCGCTCCCAGCCCTTGCCGATGCCCGCCACGAGATTTTTCAGCGCCGCATGAGCTATCTTGATTGCTTGGGCACCCTCCTCGAACTTCAAACAAAGCTTCAATACATCAATCCCTATTACCAGCCATGAAATACCCCTTTTTGACCCTGTGCACCCTGGCACTCACATGCTCGGCCTCTTCTCACGACCACGCCGCCGAGCACAAGCATGACCACACTGCCGAGGCGCACGACCACGCGGATCACAGCGCATGCAGCGGGCACGACCACACCGCCGAGCACAAGCATGACCACACTGCCGAGGCGCACGACCACGCAGACCACAGCGCATGCAGCGGGCACGACCACGCCGCTGAGCACAAGCATGACCACGCTGCCGAGGCGCACGACCACGCCGACCACAGCGGGTGCAGTGGCCACGACCACTCGTCTGCTCCGTGCTCGGGTGGCGGCATCATCATCGTGCAGGCTGATGCGCGTTCGCGCCATATCCTCAACATGCAGATTGAGGAGGTGCCCGCCACATCACTTGCCCTCACCAACTCATTGTACGGCTACCTGACCGTGCCTGAGCACGCCACAGAAACGTATGCCTTGCCCTGTGCAGGCCGCATTTCTCTGCGCGTCAAATCTGCTCAGCAAGTGCACAAGGGAGATGTCCTCTACACCGTAGAATCTCCCACCATTTCCGAACAAGTGACAGATTTGCAAAAAATCGAGGCCAACATCGCTCGCTGCACCGAGGAGATAGCCGCCGTAGAAGCACGCGTGGCACGCCTGCACGGTATTGGCACCCGCAACAGTGATTTGGAAGAGCAACTCAAGTTCAAGAAAGCCGAGCTCGGGCAGCTCACCCGCGAGGAAAGCACCGCCCGCGCCCGCCTCCGCATGCTGGCCATGGGCGCCGAGCTGGAAGAAAAAGACGGCATTTACACCCTCGTCGTGAAGGCGGAAAAAGACGGCACCGTGCGCAATGTGGGCATCTCCCAAGGCAGCTGGGGAGAGCAGGGGTCTGCGGTCATCACCATGACCAATGTCGAAGCCATGGAAATTGTGGCCACCCTCTATGGCTCTGATTTGCCCCGCATTTCAGAGGTGCGAGCCACCATCCCCATCGGGCGCGAAAATGTGGCGCTGAAAGGTACATGGCGCTTGGCAGAGCAGGTAGATGCCGCCAAGCAGACACGCTCCATCTATTTCACTCCCGAGTCTCTGCCCGCCGGTGCCTTGGCAGGCAAGCTTTGCCGCTTAGATTTGTACGACAACCAGACGGCAGAAAGCACCGTTTCCATCCCCGACACCGCCGTCGTGAAAGTGGGGGTGGATGATGTGGTGTTCGTCGAGATTGGGGAAGGGCAATACGGCATGGTCAAGGTGCGCGCTGGCGAGAGCCGCCGCGGCATGACTCCCGTGTCGGGGCTCACTCCAGGCCAAAAAATTGTGGTCAAAGGCGGCTACGAGCTCAAATACATCTTGCCTGGCGAGGGCGAGAAGAAGAAAGCTGGCCATTTCCATGCCGATGGTAAATTCCACGAAGGAGAGGACCACTAAATATGATGAGTCATCTGATATCCTTCTGTCTCAAGAACCGCATCACGGTCATCCTCATCTCACTTGTGCTCACCGCGGTGAGCGCCATGGTGGTGCTGGGGCTTCCCATTGATGTGTTCCCCGAGCTGTACGTCCCGCGTGTCACCATCCAAACAGAGGCTGGCGGCCTCTCCGCCGAAGAGGTGGAGCAATATATCTCCATCCCCTTGGAATCTGCCATGAGCGGCACGGCGGGGGTGAAAGAAGTGCGCTCTTCCTCTGGCAATGGTCTCTCCTTTGTGTGGGTCGATTTCGATTGGGGGACGGATATTTACCGAGCCCGCCAAATTGTGTCGGAGCGTCTCAGCACCGTGCGCGAGTCGCTACCAGACAACGTGGAAACAGAAATGGCGCCTATTGTCTCCGTTACGGGTGAAATCATGCTCATCGCCATCACGGGCGACGAAACAGCAGACCCCTTGGAGGTGCGCCGCGTGGCGGAGTTCGGCCTGCGCAATCGTCTCATGGCCATTCCCGGCGTGGGGCAAATCACCGTGTTGGGGGGCCGCTTGCCCGAGTACCAAGTGCTCTACGACCCAGAGAAAATGCGCCAAGCTGGCATCGTGCTGGATGACTTGAAAGCCACCGTCGAAGCCGCCCAAAGCAGCATCCCCGCCGGCTATCTGGAAGACGTAGCAGGCCAAGAAATGCCTGTGCAGCAATTCACCCGCGCCCAGACCCCCGAGCACCTCAAGCGCACCCTTGTGCCGGGGCATCCCAGCGGTGTGCTGCGCTTGGAAGATGTGGCCGACGTGCGCATCGACGGTGCTCCGCGCCGCGGCAATGCCGGGTTCAAGGATGGCGAGGCCGTCATCCTCTCGGTGCAGAAAGTGCCGGGAGCCAACACGCTTGAACTCACCGCGCAGGTGGATGCCGCCGTGCAGGAGTTCTCGCGGAGCCAGCTGCCGGCCAACATGAAACTGCATGCAGACGCTTATCGTCAGGCCGATTTCATCCAGCTTTCCCTTGAAAATGGACGAGAGACCCTCATCGTGGCGGCCATCGTGGTGATGATTGTCATCGTGCTCACCTTGCTCAACGTGCGCACCGCCATCATCACCTTGGTGAGTATGCCGCTCTCCGTGCTCTTTGGCATGGCCTTGTTCCCCTTGTTTGGCTTGGCTGTCAACATCATGACTCTAGGCGGTTTGGCTGTGGCGGTGGGCGACGTGGTGGACAACGCCATCGTCTTCGTGGAAGTGGCGTGGCGCAGCCTGAGCCGCAATGCCGCCCTGCCAGAAGAAAAGCGCAAGAGCCGTTTCCGCGTCTTGCTTGCAGCCAAGAACGAGGTGGTGAGCTCCATCAGCTATTCATCCATCATCATCATCTTGGTGTTTGTGCCTGTCCTCTTCCTGAGCGGGCTAGAGGGGCAATTCTACCGCCCGCTGGGCATCTCCTACATGCTGGCTTTGGCGGCATCCTTGCTGGTGGCCATCACCATCATCCCCGCGCTGTGCATGCTGTATTTCAAGAGCGGGCACAAGAAAAACAAGAACGGAGACTCAGCCACCTCCCGCTTCATCAAGCGCGCGTATGCCCCAGTGCTGCGTTTCTGCATGCGCTGGCCCAAGACCGTGTTCGGCTCTCTTTTGGTGGTCACATCCGCGTCCTTGTGGTTGGCCTCTACCTATGGCACCAGCTTCTTGCCCCCCTTCAATGAAGATTGCTACACCGTTTTCATCAACACCGTGCCCGGTACCTCGTTGGAGGAAACCGAGCGCATTTCCCGCCAAGTGATGAGAGAACTGGGCAAGCTCGATGGCGTCAAGAGCGTGGCGCAGCGTACGGGTCGCGCTGAAAATGATGAGCACGCAGAACCCGTCTCCGCCTCCGAAATCCTCGTGCGTGTGGATTTGAACAAGGACCAAAAAATCATGCGCCAGCAAATCAGTGATATCATTCATGGCATCCCCGGCACGGGGGGCATGATTGGGTATCCCATTGCGCACCGCATCAGCGCCACCCTCTCGGGCTCCAATTCGGAAATCGCTATCAATATCTATGGCAATGAGCTGCCACAGATTCGCGCTGCCGCCAAAAAAGCCGCAGAAATCCTCTCGGCTATGCCCGAGGTGGCCGATGCTCGAGCCAACCGCGAGGTGATGGTCGACACCGTGTGCGTGGATTACAATCGCGAGATTTTGGCCGCCTACAACCTCAGCGTGGCCGAAGCCGCAGAGCAGGTCTCTGCCGCGCTCAATGGTCTCAAGATGGGAGAGGTTATCCGCAACCTAGACCACTGGAACATCGTGCTGCGTCTCGACCCCGAGCTGCGCACCAGCGTGGATGATGTGCGCAACCTCCAGCTCGTGGCACCCGGTGGCAAGGCGGTGCGCCTCAGCGATGTGGCTCAAGTCTACCGCACCGAGGTGACCAACCTCGTCCTGCGCGATAACACCATGCGCAAGGCCATGATTTCCTGCAACCCCGCCCCTGATTCCAACTTGGGTGATTTGGCTGATGCCTGCCGCGAAAAGCTCGATCCCGTCATGCACGAAATGGGTTGCAGTGTGGAATATGCCGGCACCATCAAGAGCCGAGAATCGGCCGCCCGCCGTCTGTATGTGACCGGCGGCATCGTCTGCGTGCTCATCGTGCTGCTGCTTTCCAGCTCCTTGGGCAGCATGCGTCGCGCCGTGGTCACGCTCATCAACATCCCGCTGTGTTTGGTGGGGGGCATCATCGCCATCTTCCTCGCCTCGCCAGATACCATCACCTCCATCATGCAAGGTGGCTACACCGCGCCTATCCTCTCGGTGAGTTCCATCGTGGGCTTTGTCACAGTCGTGGGCTTTGCCATTCGCTCGGGCCTCATCCTGCTCAACCGCTACCGCGACCTTGAGCGCAGTGGACACAGCGCCGAAAATGCCATTTTCAAGGGCTCGTTGGAGCGCGTTATCCCCATCATGATGACCTCCCTCACCACCATCTTAGGTCTGCTCCCCCTCATCTGGGCCAAAGACCAACCGGGCGGCGAGCTCCTTGCCCCGCTGGCCATTGTGCAGTTTGGTGGTCTCGTGAGCGCCACCATCCTCAACCTGCTCGTCATGCCCGCCACCAGCAAGCTTTTTGCTCCGTGGATTACCCCGGCTGACAGGCAGTAAGCATATCGTTTCAGCGTATACCACAAGAGCCCCTCTGGACCATTTTCTGGCGCTAGAGGGGCTCTCTTTTATCTGATAGTAATTGTTGGAGTGTGGGTGGGCTGCCGCAGCTCAGGCTTGCTCGCTTTTTGATTCAAAGTAATAGCCCACGCCGCGTTCAGTGCAGATGCAGGTGGCATATGCACCCAATTTTTGGCGCAGGCGTTTGATGTGGGTATCCAGCGCGCGGGATTGGGTGGTGTCTGCATAGCCGAAGAGCTCTTTTTGCAGCTCGTAGCGGTCTTGCAGCTTGCCCTCGCGCTCCATGAGGTGCGCCAGCAGCTTGAACTCCGTGGTGGTCAGGTCGAGCGCTTCCCCCTTCGCGGAGGCTCGCAGGGAGTTCTTATCCAGCAGGATGTCGCCCCTGCGTACCATGAGCTGCGCCCCCGCGTTTTGCGTGCGGTTCAGGATATTGCGCACCCTCAGTACCAATTCTTTGGGGCTGAACGGCTTGGTCATGTAGTCGTCTGCGCCCAGTTGCAGGCCTGCGAGGCGGTCTTCCAGCTGGGCCTTGGCGGTCAGGAAAAGCACAGGCGTGTTGGCGGCGATGCCGGTTTCTTTCATGGCGGCATAGACCTGCAGCCCGGTCATCCCCGGCAGCATGATATCCATCACCACCAAATCTGGGCTCAGCTCGCAGATGCGGGGCAGGGCCTCGCTCCCGTTGTAGAATTGAGTCGTCTTCCAGCCTTGGCGCTCCAGGTTGAACGCCACCAGGTCGGAAATATCCTCATCATCTTCGACTATCACGATGTGCACAGGCATAGTGTATCAGGAAAACGGTGTTTTGCACTCTTTTTGTTGCGTGTCAACAGCAAAAGTGCGGGTGTTTGCCCATAGTATAGACCCTATCGGCAGGCTTTGGCAAGGCCGCCTCTGTTACAATTTCGTCACACAAAAGAGCTGCATTGCCCTGCTGGCAAGGCTTCCCGCAGATGTTGCATGCAGAAGCAAAAAATAGTTGCTTTTTAGGCAATGTTGGGGTACAATCCCCCGCACACGTATGGCAAGGCAAGCATTAGGTAAAGGACTCGGCGCTCTCATCAAACGGAACGATGCCCGAAAGGACGTTCCCGATACCACAGAGGTGGAATCGGATCGCGTGATTTTGGCTAAGACTGAGGAGATTCAGCCTTCGCCCTTCCAGCCGCGTCGTCATTTCAACGAAGAGCAGATTGCTGAGCTGGCAGATTCCATCCGCGAGCGTGGGCTGGTGCAGCCGCTCGTGGTGCGCCGTGTCGATGGCAAGTACGAACTGATTGCCGGTGAGCGTCGCTTGCGTGCCGTGCGTTCCTTGGGTCACAAGGAGGTGAAAGTGGTGGTCATGGAAGCCTCTGACCAAGAGGTGGCCGAGATTGCACTCATCGAAAACTTGCAGCGCGAGGACCTCACCCCGCTGGAAGAAGCCGAACAATACCGCTTGCTGCAAACAAAGTTCGGCATGAAGCAGGAGGTCATCGCCCGCCACGTGGGTAAATCCCGCACCGTGGTGGCCAACATGGTCCGCTTGCTTGATTTGGCCGAGCCCGTGCGCATCTTGCTGGAGAAGAGCGACATCACCGTTGGCCATGCCAAGGTGCTGCTGCAGCTCAAGGATGATACCCAGCAAGAAGAAGCCGCCACACGCGTGGCGCGTCAGGGCCTGACCGTGCGCCAGACCGAGCAGCTTGTGCGCTCCATCCTCAACCCCGCACCCAAGCCCCAGCCCTCCGAGCAGGTGCTCCCCGAACCCTATGCTCAAGTGTGCCGCCAGCTTTCCTCTGATTTCGGTACCCGCGTCAACATCTCCCTCAAGGGCAAGAGCAACGGCGTCATCGAGATTCCCTACGCTGGGCGCGATGAACTGGTGCGCATCCTGCAGATGTTCGGGGTCGATGCCCCCCTCTGATGGTGAAAACATGGCTTACCACGCTGCTTTGCAGTTTCTTGCTGCTGGCTTCCTGCAAGGATGAGAAGCCAGCCGTGGCCCAGACTGTGCCACAACCCGCAGCGCCCACCACGCTCCAAGATACCCCCGAGCTCACGGGAGACAACGCCTATGTGCATTGCGCGGCGCTCTGCTCCTTGGGGGCACGCCCCAGCAACTCGGTTGCCTACGAAAAACAGCTCGTCTACCTCAGCGAATACTTGCAAAAAGCTGGCTGGCGCGTGCGCCGAGAGTCTTTCACCCTCTCCAACGGCATGCTCATGACCAACTTGCATGCCGAATACGGGGCCGAATCCACCACCGCTCGTCCCATCCTCATCAGCTGCCACATCGACACCAAGCGCGGCATCCCGCACTTTGTGGGGGCAGATGATGGCGCGAGTGCCGCCGCCCTCATGCTGGAGTTGGCGCGCGTGCTGCCCACCAAGAAGCCTGAGCAGGCAGCCAAGATTGAGCTCGTCTTTTTTGATGGTGAGGAGTCCTTTGCGCCCCGCATGAGCGAGACAGACGGCATGTATGGCTCCCGCTACGACGTGATGCGCCGCAAGGGCAATCTCCCCCGCTGGCAAATCAACCTCGATATGGTGGGTGGCCGCAACAAAATGATAGCCGTTCCCATCCTCGATACCGATTCGCACCTCCTGCAGCTCTACACCGAAGGGGTGGAGCAATTGGGCTTCTCGCACGAGCGCTGGACGCTCTATCCTGGCTCATATCTGGATGATCACCAACCCTTTGTGCAAGCTGGTGTGCCCTCTATCAACCTGATTGCTTATTTCTCGGATGGCAACTGGTGGCACACCTCGCGGGATAACATGAGCCGCATCTGCCCCCGTTCCCTTGCGGAATCTGGGCGCATGGTTCTGTATCTCTTGGAGCGTTTGGAGCAAGAAGAGCCGCAGCCTTAATCCTTCTTGCGCTGGTTGGGGCCATCGCCCACAGCTACGGTCTCTACCTTGACTTGCAGCACACCCCAGCGGTGAAACCCGATAGCTTTTGCCACGGCGGGGCTGATATCAATAATGCGGCGGGGGTGGAAAGGCCCGCGGTCGTTGACACGCGCAATGCAGCTCTTTCCGTTCTCCAAATTGGTGACTCGCACTTGGCAGGGCAGGGGTAAGGTGCGGTGGGCGGCATACAAGCCCCGCAGTCGTTCGCCCATGGCGCCTATCGTGTTGTTGTTGTTGTAGAGAGAAGCTTCACCCGTTTCGGCATATTGCAAGGCCTCCTTCATCCCCATGGGGTAGTAGCGCTTCCCGCGCACGGTGTAGGGAGATTTTTTGAGCTTGGGCTCAGGGCGCGTATCCAGCGCCTCCTGCTCGGAGGCTTGCTCCGCTGCGGATTTCCAAGAACAGCTCGTCTCCAACAAGAGCCCAGCTCCTGCCACAAGCAGCATCAATATACCTTGCTTCATCTTCACGGCGGTCATTCTAGCAAATAGATGCCACTTGCACAATGCTTTAGTGAAAATATCGTGCCCTTTTGCCACTGGGGCGGGGTATTAGCGGAGCTCTTGCAGACGGCGTACCAGCTCCGCGGGAAGCTCGGCGCGCTCTTCAGTCGTGTTGAGCGGGTACTTCTGCTGCAGCTTGCCCGTGGTGTCGTACACCTCCAGCGTGAGCTGGTTGTTGGCACCATGCAGCACCAGCGTGCCCGCCTCATCGTGAAATTGCAAATAAGCCTCGCAGGCGCGGCCCTTCATCCAGCCATGCCGGTGGGCTTGCGCATCCCGCGCCAAATCGCGCAGTTGCTGCAGCTTCTTGCTCACATCTTGCGGTGCAAACTCCTCGGCAATGCCCGCCATACTGTGGCGGATTTCTCGCTTGAGCGCGCGCATCTGCTCCAGCAACTCGGGGGAGATATTGAGCAGCTTCACCATGCGGTCGCCATGTTCCTTGTAGCCAGGATCAGTAGCATCTGCGGCTTGGGGCTTGCGGCGCTTCTTGCGGGCGGCTAGCAGCACGCGTGCCTCCGCGCTCTGCCCAGCGCGCACATAGCTCACTGCCACCGTGTCGCCCGGTTTGTGCGCCAGAATCGCGGCTATCAAATCGCTGCGCGTGCGTATCTCTTTTCCGTCTACCGCCAGCAGCACATCTCCTGCCTGCAACCCGCCCTTTTCAGCCGGGCTGCCGGGTGCTACCGCAGCCACCTCCAAGCCTTGGGCCGTTGCTTCCTCAGACGGCACGACCCCAAACACAGCACCACCCGCGGCGGGAGCCGCTACGGCTGCCGTAGCCCACAGGCTCGCGCCCCATACAAGCAAAATCTGCCAAAAATGTCGCATCAGATGACCTCTCCTTTCACATTCACGGTGGTCCTGTTCGGTACACGGATGACCAGCGTCGTATCATCCTCTCCAGACAACACAAAGGAATCCTCGTACATCACTTCGTACTCCAGCACGGCATCACCATCTGCTGCCCATTGCACCCTATCACCACCCGTGCGTTCCAACACGCTGCGGCGGGCCAATCCTTGGGCGGCGTCGCCACCCATCATGCCATGAATCGAGGCACCCATGCCTACCACACCCATGATAATCACACTCGCTACGGCGGTCATGCGCCACCATGAGAGACGGGTATACGGACGGTACACGCTGCTCTGCTGCGCATGCCGCATGCGGGTGTGGCAGCTGCTGCGCAGGGCGGCGGGTAGGGGGGCTGGCTGCAAGCGCGCCAAGGTGCACTCCATATCCAATTCGTCGCGGGTTTCTTGCCCCGCTTCCTCCATGGCGCGCAGCATGCGCATGCGCAGAGCCGCTGGCAGGGGCGTGGGCTTCATGCTAGTCATTGTGTCTGTGGGGGAATCTGTCATCGTCCGTTAATCTTCTATGGGGTTTTCATCCAGCTCCTCGCGCATCTTTTTGAGTGCATAGCGGTAGCGCGAGCATACCGTGGGCATTGGCACTCCCGTGGTGTCCGCAATCTGCTGGAAGGTGAGCCCATCCCATATCTTCAGGACCACCACCTCCGCAAACTCCGGCGGCAACTTGCGCAGCAGCTTCTCCACTTGCTTGCGCAGGTATTCATCATCCGCTCCGCAGCTCAGCCAGGGCGTCTCCTCGCAGATGCCCTCGCCGCTGTCCTGCTGTGCCTCCACATAGTTGCGGCGCACTTGGGCGCGGCGGCCTGCATCCATCGCACGGTGGCGTATCGCCGTCAGCGCGTAGGCATACCACTGCCCCTCGCTCCCGCGGAAATCTCCACTCTCCACCGCACGCACCAGTTGCACCAGTGCCTCTTGCATCACATCCTCGGCATCTGCCTCGGAGCGGGTCTGTTGGCGCGCATAAAGCAACAAGCGCGAGCCGTGGTCATCCAACCAGGATTCCCAATCTACCTTGCCGCTTCGCGCGCAGATATAGCTCTGTTCGGCTTGTTGTTCCATACTCTCCGCATATTCAGGCGTTTTTCCCATGGCTCTTTATCTTAAAATGTGCTTTTTTCTCTCTCCTGTCCTTCACCTAGTCTAATTCATCCCGAACGCCTACGCAAGTGCGAATTTCCTATACCCCGTTGCAAATCGTGCATGCATGGCTGGTGCATCTGTCTTTTACTGATGATTGCTAACCAAAGCGAATACCGGTGATTTTCTCTACCAACCAGAAAACAGAATGTACAAAACATACCAAGCAGAATGCGGTACAGTATGCTACTGCTATAAGCAAAACTAAACAAAATAACCAAATCAGTATTAATCCTATCAACGTTGTCATCCCAGTCTCATTTTACGAAGTTTTAGCCATTTGTAAATAAAAAATGCGATAAGATAACAAAAAATGAAGAGCTGTCACAGAAGCTTGGTATGCAAAAGGATGCCCGGGTTTCCCCGGGCATCCCTCAACTTACTACCACCAGATAGTTAAGCGAAGGAAAAACAATATGCAAGGCATTGAGAATAAAACAAGAAAAGAGACGGCAACCCTTCGGCTGCCGTCTCCTCAACTTACTACCTTATGAAACTCAGTCTTTCCCTTGTATGGGGTGGAATGCTCTCTCCTTCATTCCAGCACCGCAGAATCGACTGATAAGGGTTAAACACGCCCCGCGTGGGGAGCGTTGAAAGAAAATGGTGATTTTTAATTTTTTTTCTCGTCGGGCTCTTCGGGGTGGCCGACGGTATCGAAAAGGGGGCGGTAGGAGGGGAGCTTCCAGTTGAGGTAAACGGCAATCATGCGGATGATGAACACGGCTGCCACGCCGATGATGTAGGCGTATTCGTAGGGGGTGTTGAGCAGCTCTTGCAGGATGATGAACATGGTGCAGCCCACAAAAGAGGCCGTGGCGTAGATTTCGCCAGGGCGGAAGACGTAGGGCACGTTGCCGGTGAGGACATCGCGCAGCACACCACCGGCTACACCAGTGCACACGCCCATGCAGATGGAAACCAAATAGGGGCAGCCCAGATAGTGGGCCTTGGCTGTGCCCAGCAGACTGAAGAAGGCCATGGAGAAGGCGTCTGCCACGCGGATGGTACCCACAGGCAAGCGGTGAATGCGGGAGATGTAGAAGACGATGAGCGCGGTGATGATGGCAAAATAAAGGAATTGCACATCGCCCGCGCCAATCCAGTAGACGGTCATGGGCTCGCCATTGGGCTTGACGAGGCCGTTGAGGATGATATCGCGCACGGTACCGCCGCCCAGAGAAGCGATGGTGGCGCAGGTGACAATGCCAAAAATATCCATGCGCACGCGGGTGGAGGCGGTGGCGCCTGCAATGGCGCCCACCACGGTGGCGAAGATGCAGCAGATGTAGAAGAGCCAGTGCTGGTCAAAGTTCTGCACAGCTTGCAGAGCCTCGGTGGCAGCGGTGGCAAGGGTGAGGGGCATGGAGAGAGGCAAGGGGGACTCTGGTAGTGTTTACTTGAGGGCGCGGGAGAGGAGCCACAGCACCACCAGCACCAGGAGTACCGGCCAGAGCACGCTGGCCAGCCCTACGAGCAGCATGACGAGGACGATGGCTACTGCTGCTAAGATGATGAGCGTGCTCAGCGGCACGTGGCGGCGCAGCATGGTCCAAAAACTGGGGTTGGCCTCGGCCTCTTCCTCTTTTCGCAAGTCCATTTTCGCCAAATGACGCCAGGTGGAGGAGTTCTCGCGGCGCACCCAGGTGTCGCCATCAATCTCACCCGCGGCGCGCAAGCGCACCAAGTCTTCCCCGCTCACGGGGCCGACTTTGCCTTGCGGTGTGTCGTAAAAATACTTGCGTGCCATGGTGTGAGATAAGGTGATAAGGCAGTTTTAGGCGTGAATGGCGCGACCATCTGCAGCCAGCACCGCCTCGTGAATCGCTTCGGAGAGGGTGGGGTGGGCGTAGATCATGGCATTCATGTCGGCATCTGTGAGCTCGCTGTACATGGCAAGCTCGGGGGTAGCAATCATCTCTGTGGCGGTGTCGCCCACGATGTGCGCGCCCAGCAGCTCGCCGTTTTCCTTGCCGAAGAGCAGCTTCACGAAACCTTCTGTCTCGCCTGTGGCCACGGCCTTGCCAATGGCCATGAAGGGGAACTTGCCCACGCGGTATTCCACGCCAGCCTCCTGCAGCTCGCGCTCGCGCTTGCCAATACTGGCCACTTGCGGGTGGCAGTAGGTGCAACCAGGCACATGCACGGGGTGCAGCGGGGTGTGTTCGCAGTCGAACATACCCTCCACGGCCTGCTCAGCCTCGTAGCTGGCGGTGTGAGCCAGCATGATGCCGCCGATGCAGTCGCCCACGGCGTACACGCCGCTGATGTTGGTGCGGTAGCGCTCATCCACCTTGATGAAGCCGCGCTCGGTGAGTTCCAGCCCATTGGCTTCTGGCACCACAGGCACCACACCGATGGCGACCAAGCACACATCGGCGGTGATTTCTTGCACCTTGCCATTTTTGGCGGTGATGGTGGCGGTGACGCTGTCGCCGTTGTCGCGCAGGCTATCTACCTTGGCGCCAGCCATGCAGGTGATACCCTGCTTCTTGAAGGCTCGCTCCATAGCGGTGCACACTTCGTTGTCTTCGTTGGGCAGGATGCGGGGCAGGGCCTCCACCAAGGTCACTTTGGTGCCGAAGCAGTGGTACACATAGGAAAGCTCGGTGCCGATGGCGCCAGAGCCAATCACAATCATGCTGTCGGGGCGCTTGGGCATGACCAAGGCGTCTTTGCTGCCGATGATGGTTTTGCCGTTGAAGGGGAAGGCGGGCACCTCGCGGGTGCGGGCACCCGTGGCGATGAGGATGTTGGCACCTTCCAGCATGCTCACGCTGCCATCTGCCGCGGTGACTTCTACCTTGCCTGAGGCCACAATGCGGGCCTCGCCATAGACGCTATCGACTTTGTTCTTTTTGAAGAGGAAGGAGATGCCGTTGGAAAGACGCTCGCTGATTTGACGGGAGCGGGAGATGACGGCGGGCCAATCCACGCTGAGTTCGCCCACGCTGATGCCGTATTCGGCTGCTTTCTTGGCCATGGTGTTGTACACCTCGCCATTCTTGAGCAAGGCCTTGGTCGGGATGCAGCCCCAGTTCAGGCAGGTGCCGCCCATGCGCTCGCGTTCCACGCACACCACGCTCTTGCCCAGCTGGGCTGCGCGAATTGCACCTACATAGCCGGCAGGGCCGCCACCAATCACAATCAAATCATAGCTCATACCCGCATTTTAGCCCACGCGCGCGACCCTTGCAATGCTAAAGCGCCAATATGACATGCCACATGCCAAAAAAACGAAGGGTATATGGCGGCAAGAGACGCCATATGGGTTATCTCCCTGCGTGCGGTATTCATGAATGTGCTCGCCATGCGGCGGGCGGTACAATCGTAGCGAGGGGCGCGAGCCCCTCGTCGGTAAAGAAAAATAGAACGGAGCCCGTGCGCATGCATGGGCGGCACAAGAGCGCTGCTGAAAAAGCTTGTTTGGGGGGGGATTACAACTTTTTGCTGAGTCGCTCGAGCATGAGACGGAAGCCGACGGTGGGGCGTTTGTTGTCGATGGGGCGCGGGGTGCGGCTGGCGGAGTGCAGCTGGCTGGGGCGGAACGATGTGTAGTCGCCCCCGCGGGTGACACCGTACTCGCGGAAGTCAAAGCCATCTGGCCCGCCGTATTCGCCGCTCACCCATTCTTGCACATTGCCATCCATATCATGCAGACCCAGCAAGTTGCCCGCGAAGGAACCCACCGGGGCGGTGAAGGGGAAGTCATCCCGATAGTGGGGGATGATGTGGTTTGGCTGGGTGTGCGCGCCTGCCGAGGTATCGGCAAAGTTGCCGGTATCGCGGTAGGGTGGCCAGCGCATGCCCCAGGGGAAATCTCGTTTCATCTCGCCGGAGCGCTGGCGTTGCTTTTCGTAGGGCGAATCGCCTTGTTCGCTTTTGAGTCCGGCCATGGCGCTCCACTCGGCATCGGTGGGCAGGCGGTACACATCCGAGCTCTCGATGAGCCCCTCGGCGCGTTCCTTTTCGGTGAGCCAGCGGGCAAAGTTCTCGGCATCCGTGCGGGAGACAAAGACCACGGGGTGGTGTTCGTTTTGCGCGAAAGCAGGCTTGTCTGGCAGGGGGGTGCCGGTGGCCTCGCAATACACTTTGTAGTCGGCCACGCGCACCTCGGTAGAGCCAGCCAGCAAGCGTGGCGAAAGGGGGACAAGCTTGAGCCCCAAGCCGTTGATCCACTCTGTGCCAAAGGAGACCGAGTTGTTGGCCTGCAGCACGAGGTTGAGCGAGAGATTGCGCGGCGAGAGCCCGCTACTGCGCACCGAGGAGTAGCCCGGCATGCGCACCTCCAAATAATAGGGCGCAAGTGGCACGCGCACATCTTCCATGGGGGTCATGCCCAAAAGCCGCCCGTTGAAGTAGACAGATGCCCCCGCGGGATTGGAATACACGGTGATGGGGGTCTTCTTAATCGGGGTGACACTCAGACGATAGGCACACATATCTGGCCCGGTCTCGGTGCCGGCTTCGGGGATGGCGATGAGCGAGTGGTCGCGCCCCAAAATGCCGGCGGTCTGGCATTGGCGCGCCAGCCACAGCGAGTAGGCGCCGATGCAGGATTGCGTGGTGAGCACCCAGTCGGAGCCTTCTTGGGTTTCATAGCGCAGTTCGAGCTCGTGCGGCGCATTTTGCGTGAATAGCTCGAACTGTTCGCGCGTGACGACCGAGGTAGCCACATGCCCTTCCTTGTCGGGCTGGTATTCGTTGCCCATGGCATCTTGCCACACCTTGCCATTTTGAGGGGGGCGGTAGGGGAGCAGGGCCCCACCCAGCGAGAGCAAGCCCCGCTTGGGGATGGTGCCGCTTTCATGCGCATCGGCGTAGCCATCTTTGCGGAGAATGAAGGAAACATGGCGTCCTGCGGGCATGTTGATGGGGCCATAGGGCGTTTCATCCAAGTATTGGCCATCCTCCGTGTAGACAGAGGCGCCCGATGGCACCGTGGCGATGAAAAGCTGCCCCTCCTCCGCCTGTGGGGTGCTCTCCTCTTCCTCTGTCACAAGCTCCGGTTCCACCGCCTCTTGCGGGGACTCGCTGGGCGCTGCCACCTGCGGGACTTGTGGCTCAGGGGTGGGCAGGGGGCTTGGTGCAGGCTCGGGCTTTTGGCCACACAGCGCAGCCACTGCCAGCTGCACGCGCTCGCGCATGTCTTGCGGGATAAAATGTGCCGCCGCCGCCAAGACGAAGCCCACCAAGAGCACGCCCAGCAGCCACGGATGCCTGTTGGGCGTCTTGCTCGCCGTGGGGCTCTTGCGGCGTTTCTTGCGCACGCCTGGCGCAAAGTTGCGCAGCTCATCCAGCTTGTCGGCCAGCACCAGGGCCGAGGTAATGCTCGCCTTGCCCACTTGGGGCTCGGCCGCCGCGCAGATGATATTGTTGAAATCCTGCCACACGCGGTGGTTGGTCCCCTCGGGTATCTCCGTGGGCAATTCGGGGAAATCCAAGCGGTCTTTGCCGGTGCTCATTTCGTAGAGCACCTTGGCCAGCGCATACACATCGGCTCGCGGGGTGCCGGGGCCATCGGGCGGTATGTAACCCTCCGTCCCCACATAGCTGCGCTTGTTGCCGCGCGCCACAAAACCCACATCTGCCAGCTTGGCGCGGCTGTTCACAAACACCACGTTCGCGGGCTTGATGTCGCGGTGCGTCAAATCCTCTGCGTGCAGACCCGCCAGCGCGTGCGCCAGCTGGCTGCCTACCTCCAGCACATAATCCAGCGGCATGGGGTGCATGCCATACAACTGCATGTCGCTCTGGAGCGTGCGCGGTACATAGTCCGCCGGCTCTATGTGGATGCCCGTGTAGGCATCGTCCGCCAGCTCCATCACATAGTAATAATAGGGCGACTCGCCAGCCTTCTGCCCCACATGCAAAATATGCACCAGCCCCGGTATCCCTCGCGCAATCGGTTCGTAGCTCAATATCCCCTCAAACTCGCGCGCAAAGGTCCGCTCGTCCTCAAAATCCTCGCGCCACACCACCTTCACCGCACGGTATGCCCCCGTGGCCGACCTCGCCAGCCACACCTCGCCGTATGACCCCGTGCCAATCGCCCGCAAAATCTCGTGGTCGGGTACCTCGGGCTGCGTCCCCTCTGGCCGCCGCGCCTTCTTCGATACAGGAATCATCCTTGGGCTCTTTGCCTTGCTCAACTCGCTGGAACCTGGTGTCATTGCCCTCATTATAGCTGCCCTATCCGCCCAACGCAAGCCACAATCGCCCCCGCCTATAAAGATTTTTTTGCCTTTCTGCAAAATTTTGCTTGCATATCTGCCGGCTCTGTGTTTTAATTCGCCCGCAACCATTTCAATGCGCACGTGGCGGAATTGGTAGACGCGCTAGTTTCAGGTTCTAGTGATGAGAGTCGTGAAGGTTCGAGTCCTTTCGTGCGTATAACTGAAAATGAGGGAGTTACGAGTAAATCGTAACTCCCTCTTGCTTTGTGATTATTCCAGAAAATCGTCCCAAAACGGCTGAAAAGTAGTGGTAGCAACTCGGATGTTACTTGGACATTTGGTGGATTCCCCACCCAAGGGGCCCTACCAAGGGTGGGGAATAATGAACGGCGGGTTAGTCGTTGTGTTGCTTCCTTTCTCTAGCAACTTTCAACAGCTCAATAATTTCTGCATTTCTTGCAGCCCGACGCAGAGGAGGAACTCTGTTGGCATCGGCCCCTTTTTCTATCAGCAGTTTGACGATTTCTATATGTCCATTTTCAGCAGCCTCATATAGAGGATTTCTTTTGTTGACATCCTCCCCTCTCTCTATCAACCATTTGACGTATTCGGCGTCTCCACTGCTAGCAGCCCGGTCCAAAGAAGTCTCGCGCATTTCTTCATATCCACCTTTTTCTGTCAATAGTTCTGCAATTTTCGCATGACCTTTTGTTTTTGCATAGTACAAAGGAGTTCTTCCACCTATATCTATTACATTGATATCCGCGCCTTTCTCTATTAGCAGTTTTGCGATTTCAGCATTTCCATTGTTTGCAACTAAGTACAAAGGAGTCCAACCATCAAAATTCAACATATTGACATCTGCTCCTGCCTCTATCAGTAGCTTGACGATTTCGGCGTGCTCCTCGTCTGCAGCAAGATGCAAAGGAGTCCAGGCATCACAATTCAACATATTGACATCTGCTCCCTTCGCTATCAGCAGTTTTGCGACTTCAGTATTTCCCTTTTCTGCCACTATGTGCAGAGGAGTCCAGGCATCACAATTCAACATATTGACATCTGCTCCTGCTTCTATCAGTAGCTTTGCTGATTCTGTTTGTATCCGCTTCCGATACTCAAAAGCCCTATGCAACGGAGTTTGGCCTCTTTTGTTTGTTTTATTGACATCCGCACCCGCCTCTATTTGTCCTTTGACGATTTCTATCTCGCCTGTAGCAGCTGCTTTATGCAAAGGAATCTCCCCCCTGCTATCCTCAATATTGAAATCTGCCCCTTTTTTCAGCAACAGTGTGGCTATTTCATTATTGCCATTTGCTCTGGCTCTTTGCAAAGGAGTCCTGCCCCATTCATCTGCTTTGTTGATATCTGCTCCTTTCTCTATCAACAGTTTGGCTAATTCTGTTTGTCCTCTATCAATTGCTTTGCACAAAGGAGTCTTGCCATACTTATCTGCTTTATTGATATCCGCTCCTTTTTCTATCACTAGCTTAGCTAATTCCGTGTGCTTACTGTTGCCAATAAACCTGAGCAGAGGCGTGTAACCTTCTCTATCCACTATATTGACATTTGCTCCCGCTTCTATCAGTATTTTTGCTAGGTCTATGTTTAGCCGATGAGAAAGAGCCCAATACAAAGGAGTCCTGCCGCTCTTAGTTATCTTATTGACATCCGCTCCTTTCTCTATCAACAGTCTGGCTGTTTCTGTTTGCCTTTCAATAGCAGCCAAATGTAAAGGAGTCCACCCTCCTTCATCTGCTTTGTTCACATCCGCCCCAGCCGCTATTAGTAATCTGGCAGTCTCTGTATTACCATTGCCAGCATCTTGATGCAAGACAATTGGTAAAAGATGGTACACATACGCTGCCAGGAAGATAGTCATCAGAAAAGAAAGACTCCCCCAGAGTATCCATAGGCGCGATTTTTGCTTCTCGTCATTGTCTTTATTGGGATATTTGATGGATGGGCCGTATGGGTTGGAACCTTTCTGACTATCTGTAAAGAGCAGGATGCACGAATAAATCACGACAGGTATAGTTACTGAAAACAGAAAGATGTTCCACAAACCTCCTCCCGCGAGAGTGAATAGACAATTTATGATTGAATAAATAGAAAACAGAGCAATGAGAAATGTTCCTTTATGCCCGATGTCATGTGCCCTTTTTATGGCTATAGGGAAAAAGAAAAAAATGCAGGCAAGGATTTGGATGAATATCGCCATAATCAAACATGCATACATATGACCTTCCCTCCCCGCATACATTAGTGAAGATACAAGAGCACTTATCGGTATTCCCGCAAGAAGGTAAAGAACATACTGCTTTCTTGTAAATCGCCCACCATAAAGAGATGGTTTGAGGAAGGTTGTTTTGAGCGCCTCTGTCTTTTGAGGCGGATTAGGTAAATCTTCTAACATAGTTTTGAGGTGTGTTTGTGTTACTTATCTCGTGAAACGACTAACTACTTTGCCTCCAAAAACTGTTCATCTAGGGCATTATGTACGTAACATACTACTGCTCACTCGTCAAGGATAAATGGGATTAATCTCTAGAAAGTTGGGATGTGAGTTAGAGAGTTATACCTGACCTCACACACAACTTGGTATCAAGGACGGGTAAGGGCAGGCCATCAAAGGAATGTTCTCCTACCTCATCCAATGCAGTCAATCCATGCTCGTAATCAGTGAAACGGCTAACAGTCTTCACCACATCGCCATACCAACACCAGAATTCGGATAAAACCTTGTAAGCCACCTGCTTGGTCATCCAATTGGCAAAGTCTGTGCCGTTGTTCCAATTCCATTTGCATGTAATCTACTCTCTCATAACAATAGTATTTAGGGAAAACTGAGGGAGAAAATACCCACCCCAGGCTATAAAACCAAGGGTGGGTGATGGAAAGATTGCTGTTCTCTAGTGTGAGACCTTCCGTCCTATTTCCTATACTATTAGAGGAGAGTCATTGTCTTCAATTTTCCTTGTTGATTTTCTTAGCTTCATCAAGGTTAATATACACATCTGTCATTCCCAGTTCTTCTTTTAGATAGTGGAGCAGATGGCTACCATTGAGCAACTGAATAGGCTTATCCTTTGCAAAGGAATATGAGTCACCACCATAATCAGAAGTTGTTACTAGAATCGCCTTATTAGCACCTTCATGTTGCAATGTGCCGTAAAGGTCACGAACAGCAGACGGAGAGACTAGATTAGTGTATCGTTTTGCTTGAATGATGAATTTACCTCCACTGATAGGGTCAGGATTGAATGCAACAGCATCCACACCTCCATCTCGTGAAGCTCTAGTAACCTTACACGAACCTCCATGTTTGCTGAACAACTTTTCAAAAAGTTCTCTAATTAAGTTTTCAAAGTCCTGCCAAGGCATTGTTGCAAGGTTTGTGCCTCGCTGTAACTCGCTAGCAACGCAGTACCCCTCTACAAATCTTCTATCCTTATCTTGAATCTGCTGGATAGGACGGACGGCTACTTTATCAGCTATATTGGCTGCTGCAACACCCTTAAATCTGCGGAAGCATTCATAGGAATCAATAAGTTCAAGGTTTAATTCGCTGAATTCCTCACGACCCATCTGTAAACTACAGGCACAAATTTTTACATTTTTTCCAACCGACTTATCAATAGTGTCCATAATACCATTGACAGTTACACTAGTAATTAGCTCGTTCTCATCATACTTGTACACGGAATGAATGATAGACAAGATAATATCGTAGACCAGCTTATTATATATTTTGATGAGTTGAGTATTCTTAATAGGCGTTACAATAACTTGCCCTCGCTTTGATTCAACGGCAATTGGAATGCCTTGCAAATCTTCAATTGTAGGCAGTATGTAGTTGATGATAAAGTTTGAATTTGTGTAATCTACAGAAATAATTGGTGCTGGGTGAAAAATTTTAGGCAAGCGGTCAAGTGTAGCAATAATAAAGTTAATTATGCTTTCTTTATTGCCAGAGCGATACGATTCAAGAAGAGAGTTAATCAGGTTCATTTTTGCTACGACCTTATCTCGTTCTTGAAACTTTAATTCATTTATGTGATTAATCTCTTTCTCCCATTCCTTAATTTCGTAATTATACTTATCCTCTAATGCTTTGAGATTCTTCTTATTTGCTTTTGCAATCAGAATGGTACATGATAACGCAGCCACGAAAGGAAGACCTACAAATATTACTGCTAAATGTACCCCTTTTGATTCAACAACACTTGCAGCTATAATATTGGTAATAAAAAGAAAAATTAAGCTCAGGAATAAGAAAATTACTACATAAACACATCCGCTTTTTGGCTTCTTTATCTCCTTTTTTATTGGTTTTTCTGGCAAAGGTGTGTTTTCTATTTCCATTATCTTTTGTCGGAAATCAGCATCCAAATCAAAAGAATCACATGTATCCGACAATACAACTTCCAAATAATTCTCTAACGATTTAACATTCGTTTTAATCTGAGGTTCAAAAATATCAGTAACAGCATTATCCATTAATGCTTCTCTATAATTTTTGACATCCTTATCAATATCCTTATTTCTTCTTTGTAAATCTTTGAGTTCATGGGAAATTTGAGCTAATTCAGCTCGCTGATTAGGGGGGAGATTTCCATTAGTGCGTTGAATCCACTTGTCAATGCGTGCCTGTCTATCGTTAATATTAGCCAAGTCTGCTTCAATTCCATTTTGTAATTCTACCTGATAATCAAGAACGCATGCATCTAATTTCTGTATGCATTCTTGGATAAAATCACCAGATTCAGTTAGAGTCTGAGGATAATCTTTTTCCCAAAAATTTTGAAGTGAAGAAGGTAAAGAATTCATCATAGTTAAAAATTATATTACGAACATGCTACCACAGTATTAAAAAATTACAAGGTGAAACGCCATGTTAGAATAAGCAAACCTTAATTCTATGATTCTGAAGGTAAAATACTGACACTTTTGCACCTGGCACCTTACACGCTATCAGGGCGGATGTTGTAGTAATTCTCTGCCTCCGTCTTGGTAATGGCTCGGCGGTAGTGCTTCAACAGCATGCCGATGTCGTGTCCCAACTGATTTGCAGTCTCGGTGTAGCTCTGCCTTACGGCTATGGATCATGTAGCCAGATGCACATCTCGGGAGTTCCTACCAAGGGGGGAGGAGCTCACTTCGTCTGTTCGTTTTGTCCCGCCTGCCAGGGGAAGGTTTTGTTGCGGATTTGCTGGACGGCTTGGGGGTAGGGGATGCCGTTGAGGTAGAGCATGCGGGGGACGGGGGCGGCAGAGGGGCGCAGCGCCAAATCGACGGTGTAGCGGATGTGAGAGGTGGGGAAATCTGAGTAAGCTTTGTTCAGTTCCTCTGTCCAGATGCGCTCGATATCGCCCGTTTTTTCTTGCACATAGTAGCGGATATTGTGCCAAGATTTGTGGAAGAAGCTGAGGCGGAAGTGGGTTTGGCGGTGGTGGACGGGGGACTCCTTGCCCACCCGGCAGGAGCTGATGCTGTTTCTCATGCCGCCCCACATGAGGCAGCGGAACTCTCCGCGGGCAGGGGAGTCGGCGGTGGAGCCCGGGTTCTCTACACGCACGATGTGGTGGTATCCATCTTCCCCTTTTTTCCAGAAGGCGGCGACACGCAGCGTGTCGTGCTGATCGCGGATTTCGACGGCATCTGCCGCGTGGGTGATGCGCGGGGAGAGGGGATTGCTGACCGATTGCATGCGCCACACCCCGTCGTCATCACGTCGCTCGTGGTTATTGAGTTGGGAGCAGAGGGGGTCGCCCCAGTACAGGGAGCTCCCAAGCGCCTCGAGGGGGACAGATTGGCTGGTGTTGAGGCTGATGAAATCGCCCCGCAGGAGGTCGCGCGGGTCGTGTTGGTCGCATTGGATGTGGAGTGTGGGGGCGGTTTCGAGCTCGTGGAGGCGGGAGTAGTAGTTGCAGGCAAGCCAGAGTAATTGGGCCGCCACCACTATAAACAACAGAATAAGATTTCGATTCGTCTTCATCGTGATATCTCCTTTTTCCTTAGCATGATTGGGATTTGATGGCCTGAGCCAGTTTGCGGCGTTGGCGCTCCAGCCACAGCACCAAGCCCAGCATTGCGCAGCCAGTCACTATCAGCACCAAGCCCGATTGCATGAGAGAGTCGAGTACGTTGGAAATCAGCGCCAGACCTGAGCTCAGTACCATGAATGTGCCGAAATTGAGCCACTCCAAGCGCAGCGCGCGGTGGCCCACCGCCATCAACCCGCAACCTAGCAGCAAGCCTGTGGCTATGCCCAGTAGCTCGCAGCCTTCGCCTAGTTCGCTATACAACTGCCCCAGCGGCATCGCAAGCCCCAGCAGGGCAGCTATGCCCAGCCATGTATCCCACGCCACCCCGCGCGGACGCGCCACCAGCAACAGCACGGGCGCTGCCAGCGAGAGCCCCAGCTGCGTCCAGCTCATTTCAAAGCCAATCTCGCCGTAGAGGAGGGGAAGCTGCAGGGTGATGAGGTAGCTCAGCAGCGCCGGTATGCTCAGCCAGCGGTACTCCCGCAGGAAGCTTTGCGCCCCGCGGCAGTTCTCTGCAAACAACCACCACCCCAAAAACAACAGGGAAAAGGCCGTGCATATTTCTTCGCTCTCATCTATCCACGGGCGCAGCGTAAGGGCTGACTCAGTATTATCATAGAGCGCTGTGAAAAGCACAAAGCTGGTGATGGCCAGAGCCAGCAGCAGCAAGCGCTGCCGGAGCAAAAAGGGGATGATGCAGATGCCTAGGAAGAAGAGCATGCAGCCCTCAGCAAAGGGATTTTGAAGCTGAAAAATCTGCCCATAGAGCGCGATGCAAGCCAGCCACATGCCCCCGCCCACTAGGCCTAGCCCCTCAGCCACGAGAGGCATGCTGCGGTGCACCTTGGCACAGCCCACCCAAAAGCCCAGCAGCAGCGCCATGCTCACCGCCATCTTCACCAAATCAGGAATGGTATCCCAATTGGCCGAAATCAGCATGATGATACCGCCCAAAATCAGCATACCTGCCAGGGTGGACATGCTCCACACCAGCCATTGGCGCCTCGGCGCGCCGTTTAGATGAAAATATTCTGCAATCGCCACAGCTTGCCCCGGACTGATGATGCCCGCGGCCTCCAACTGCTCTATCTCTTTGCGTTTCATAGCTTATGTGCCCTAAATATCCTGCATTCTACCTCATTTCTCTCCCAGCGTAAAGTACATAATTTCTCCCCAAATGAAATAAATTTTCATTTTTTCTTCAAAAAAAGCTTGCAATGCATCAGATTTTCTTGTATACTGCGCTTGCACCCCCACCACGGAGGTGTAAAACAAAAAAGACACGGAGCGGTAGCTCAGTTTGGTTAGAGCGCAGCCCTGTCACGGCTGAGGTCGCGGGTTCGAGCCCCGTCCGCTTCGTAACAACAAAAAAGGATAGCCCAACGGGTTATCCTTTTTTGTTGTCAACATCGCAAGGGCTCTCCCTCCCGCGACCTCGAAAGAGACCTTGGTTTACCAAGACGTCACGGATGAGGTAAGGAAGCACAGTGTGCTTCCTTCCGACAAGCCGAGCAGACACTTCTGCTCGGGCACCGCTTGCCTCAGCAAGCGGCTTGGAGGGCGGACGCGGGTTCTACCTATGACGGATGCAACCCATCCGCCTTGCATTTCAAAAGGATAGCACAACGGGTTATCCTTTTTTGTTGTCTACATCGCAAGGGCTCCCCCCGCGACCTCGAAAGAGCCCCCTCAAGCAATGGGCAATGGGAGAGCGGGGGGGGGACTGGGATACTGGCTTTCGTCACTCATCCTCCGTGCATGCCACTGGGGGTTGACACGCTGGGCTGCCACATGATATCATGCGGTGGCATGAGCACCATTCGGCAGCAGATTTATCAAGTCATAGAGGTGAAGGAAACAGCATCCATCGCCTCGAAGGTGTACAACCACTTCATGCTTTTGGTGGTGATGCTGGGGCTGCTGCCGCTGGCTTTCAAGGAGGATTATCCGGTTTTTGCCATCACGGATATGGTTGTCGTGGTGCTGTTTGGGGTGGATTACCTGTTGCATTGGCTGACGGCTGATATTCGTACGGGGAAAAAGGGTGTGCTGACTTTCTTGGTGCATCCGTTCACGCCCTTTGCCATCATCGACATGTTGTCCATCTTGTCGACCTTATCATTCCTGCAAAACGCATTTCGCCTGTTCCGTTTGTCGCGCGGGGTGCGTTTGTTGCGCGTCTTGTCCCTCTTCAAGGTGGTGCAGCACTCCCGCAACATGCGCTTGGTCATGAGCACCATCCGCGACACGCGAGACTCGCTCATCACCGTGGGCTACTTGGCCCTAGGCTACATCTTGCTCTGTGCGCTCGTCATCTTCAACGTCGAGCCAGACACTTTCGGCAACTTTTTTGATGCCATCTACTGGGCGACGATATCGCTGACTACCGTGGGCTATGGCGATGTGTATCCCGTCTCGCTGGTGGGGCGCTGTGTGGCCATGGTATCCTCCATGCTGGGCATTGCGCTGGTGGCGCTCCCTGCTGGTATTGTGACCGCAGGCTACATGAACGCCCTCCAACGCAGCAAAGAAGAGGAGACCGCCGACTGATTGCGCCCCACAGCACCCGGGCAATATAGCAGCTTCCACATGGTTCATTGTTCATTGTCCATTGTGCATTGTGCATTGTGCATTGTCCATTGTGCATTGTTCATTGTCCATTGTGCATTGAGCTTGACGCTGAGGGGGTGATGTGGTAGCATGCGCGACCATGAAATATATAGTATGTATGACAGCCGTGCTGGGAATGCTGCTGAGCGGTGTGGCGAAAGCCGCGGTGCCGGCGCATTTTTCGGCGGAAGCCAAGGCTCTGTTGGCGGATGCCGTGCAGCTGGAAGAGAGTGAGAACAAGCTGAATGTTATTTACTTTTTGGGGACGGATGCAGAAGTGGTGCCGGATTACGAGCGCCGCTTGAGTGAGTTGCTGCTGTATGTGCAGCAATTTTACGGCAAGGAGATGGAGCGCAATGGTTTTGGGCGCCGCTCCTTTGGCTTGCAAATGAAGGACAATGGCGAGGTGGAGATTTTGGTGATTCGCGGCAAGAAGAAGGCTGCGGAATACGCCTATGACAAGGGACCGCAGGTGACATTGGATGAGGTGGCAGAGTATTTCAAGGCGCACCCTGAAAAGAAGCGCAGCCACCACAGTTTCATCATCATGCCCACGTTCTACAATGATGAGTACAACGACAAGAACCCCGGCGGTGTGCCGTTCTATGGTTTTGGCGTGAATTGCTTTGCGCTGGACTATGTGGGGTTTGATATCAAGCATTTTGGCAAAAAAACGCCCGAGGGGCGCTTGCTGACGAAGTGGTATGGCGGCTTTACGCATGAGCTGGGCCATGGGTTGAACCTGCCGCACAACAATGGGCCTGCCTCCATGAATGCCAAGTATGGCGAGCCGCTGATGCGCGCGGGTAACTACACATTTGGCTTGAAGCCCACGTACCTGACACCCGCTTCCTGCGCGGTGCTGGATCGCTCTGAGACCTTTGCGGTGGCAGGCGATAAGACGAAGTTTTATTCGGACGGCTTGCCTGTGCCCGAGGTGATTCAGGCCAAGATACGCTATGAGAACGATGCGCTGAAGCTGGATTTCATGGCGAGAGGGGCGTTCACCAACATCAACGTCTACTTGCAGGACCCGCCCTATGCGGTGAACCAGGACTACGAGGCCGCCGCTTTCCGCGCCACGGTCGGTGAGGACCGCGGGGATGGTTTCCGCCCTGTGTCGGTGACGATTCCCAAGGCTGAAATCAGCGAATTGCGCAGCGATTTGCGCCGCTTGGACCTGTATTTCATCTCGGTGAACGGCAACCGCGCCCGCTGGAACATGGAGTTCAAGTGGAGCGAGGCCGAGAAGGGGAATGTGAGCATGCCGCAGAATTTGTCTCCCAACCGCGCAGGATATTAAGACGATGCCAAAGAGTTTTGCAGAGGCGGTAGAAGCCATCATGCAGCGCCACACGGAGTATGCGCCCGATGCGTATGAGTTCATGCGCATGGCGCTAGATTATACGGTGGAGCTGCAATCCGGCGAGAAGAAGGGCAAGCATTTGGATGCGCGCGAGCTGTATCTGGGTGCATGTGCTTATGCGCTGGAGCAATATGGCACGATGGCGCGCGAGGTGCTGGGCTTTTGGGGGGTAAACTCGAGCTCTGATATGGGAGACTTGGTGTACAACCTGATAGAAGTGGGTGTGTTTGCCAAGCAAGAGGGCGACACGCGCGAGCAGTTCGACCACTTGCCCGATATGGAGCAGGTGCTCCTGATGCCTTTCACGGTGAATGCAGAAGATGAAGACAATGGCGATGAATGATGCGTTGCAGGGAGACTCGCTGCGCTGGCCCGCAGAGTGGGAGCCCATGGAGGCGGTGTGGATTTCATGGCCGCACCGCGAGGATTTGTGGCAGGGTGGCTTGCAGGAGTTGATGGGGATTTATGCCGGGTTGGCCGCAGAGATTGGCCGCGAGGCAGAGGTGCGCATCAACGCTGCGGAGCGCCTGCACGCTATGATTGAGCGCCACTTGCAGGCGCGCGGGGTGCAGCGCTACCGCTTGTATGACCACCCGACCAACGATGTGTGGTGCCGCGACCATGGCCCGATTTTTGTGCAGCGCCCCGATGGCAGCATGCAGGTGGCCGATTGGACCTTCAACGCATGGGGGGGCAAGTTTGCCCCGTGGGATGCAGATAATGCGATTCCGCAGCGCATTGCAGGCGCGCTTCAGCTGCCGAGCCTGAGCAGTAGCATGATTTTGGAAGGCGGCGCGATTGAGGGCAACGGCCAAGGTTTGTTGCTCACGACGGAGGCGGTGCTTCTCAACCCGAACCGCAACCCCGACATGAGCCGCGCAGAGATTGAGGCCGAGCTACACCGCATGCTGGGCACGCGCAGTGTGTTCTGGCTGGGGCAGGGGATTGAGGGCGATGACACGGACGGTCATATTGATGATATGGTGCGTTTTGTGAATGCCGAGGCGGTGGCCTCTATCACTGAGGAGGATGTGCACTCCCCCCACTACCGCGTGCTGGCGGAGAATAATGAGCGCTTGCAAGACTTGCGCACGCTGAGTGGTAGCCGAGTGGAGGTGGTGCCGCTGCCGATGCCCAAGCCGCTGGTGGCCAAGGATTGGCGCTTGGAACAGCTACCTGCCAGCTATGCTAATTTCTTGATATGCAACGGTGCGGTGATTGTGCCCATCTTCATGCAGGAGCGGGAAGATGACCGCGCGCTGGGGATTTTGCGAGAGTGCTTCCCCGGGCGCCGCGTGGTGGGGATTGATGCCCGCCGCTTGGTGCTGGAGGGTGGGGCTATCCACTGCATCACCCAGCAGCAGCCCCGCGCTATGGCTCAGTAAGTGCTGCTTCCTGCAGAGGCACATGAAAAAAAAGTTCAGCAGCAAGAATAGCTGATGAACTTTTTTTGTGAAAGCATGTAGCGGCTGTCGGTTACTCGCCGTGGTGGTTCAGGGCATCGATGCTCCCCAAGCGGTAGGAATGCTCGATGGCGTGGGTGACATAGGCAAGGCCTTTTTCTACGGCCTCCTCCAGCGGAAGGCCATGTGCCAGCCAAGCGGTGATGGCGCTGGAGAGGGTGCAGCCTGTGCCGTGGGTGGAGACGCCCTCTGTGCGGGGGTGGCTCCAGCTTTGTTGCTTGCCACTGGGCTGCACGAGCAGGTCGATGCATTCGTTGCCCTCCAAGTGGCCTCCCTTGGCCAGAATGGCGCAGCCGTACTTGGCGCAAAGCTGGGTGGCTTGCTCTTGCATGTGGGCAAAGGTGCGGATAGGACCGCAGCCGCACAGGCGCGCCAATTCGTCCAGATTGGGGGTGAGCAGCGTGGTGTGGGGGATGAGTTCTTGCTCGTATACCGCGATGGCTTCTTGCAGGATGAGCGCCTCGCCCGCGGTGGCTATCATGACGGGGTCTACCACCACGGAGCCTGAGAAATTCTTGAGCTCTGCCACCACAGCACGCACAATCTCAGGGTTGTAGAGCATGCCAGTTTTGATGGCTCGCACGGGGAAGGCCGATAAGCAAAGACGCAGCTGCGCCGCTACAAAATCGGCCTCCATGGGCACGATACCCTCTACGCACCCGGGGATTTCATTGACCACGCAGGTGACGGCGGTGAGGGGGTAGCAACCCAAGGCAAAGCCCGCTTTGAGGTCTGCTTGCAAACCGGCGCCGGCTGAGCAGTCTGAACCAGCGATGGTGATGTAGACAGGGGCAGTGCTCATTGCAGGGCAGATTCGAGGGCCGCGGCGACGCGCAGAAGGGCGCTTTCTGCGTAGTGCGGGGCTTGCAGCTGGATGCCGATGGGCAACTGGCCAGCACCCTGAGGGCAGGGGATGGAGATGGCGGGCAGCCCGGCCAAGTTGGCGGGGATGGTGTAGATGTCTGACAGGTAGACCTGCAGCGGCGTGAGGCTGGTGTCATTCAGCTTGGGGGCAGCGGTGGGTGCCACCGGGCCCAAGATGAAGTCTACCTCGTTGAAGGCCGTGGTGAAGTCGCTCGCGACCAAGGAACGCACCTTCTGAGCCTTGGCATAGTAGGCATCGTAGAAACCGCTAGACAGCACATAGGTGCCCAAGATGATGCGGCGCTTGACCTCGGAGCCAAAGCCCTGAGCGCGGCTGCGGTTGTACAAGTCTTCCAGCCCATTGGGGGATTCCGCGCGGAAACCGTAGCGGATGCCGTCGAAGCGGGAGAGGTTGGAGGAGGCCTCGGCGCAGGCGATGATGTAGTATGCGGCGACGACTGCCTCGGCGTGTGGCAACGAAATCTCGCGGATTTCTGCTCCCAAATCCGTCAGCGTGGCGACAGCTCGCTCCAGCGCGGCGGTGACTTCGGGTGCATTGCCAGAGGAGAGGTATTCCTTGGGCAGACCAATCTTGCAGCCTGCGATGCTTTGTCCAAGCCCTGCGGTGAAGTCCTCGGCCGGCAGCCCCGGGGCGCTGGTGGAGTCCTTGGCGTCATGGCCACAGAGGACGTTGAGCAGCGTGGCGGCGTCTTCCACATTGTGGGTCAACGGGCCAATTTGGTCAAGGGAAGAAGCAAAGGCGACCAAACCATAGCGGGAAATGCGGCCATAGGTGGGCTTGATGCCGACGATACCGCAGTGGGAGGCCGGTTGGCGGATAGAGCCACCGGTATCCGAGCCGAGCGCGGCGATGGCCATGCCGCCTGCTACTGCTGCGGCAGAACCGCTGGAGGAACCACCCGGCACGTGCTCGGGGTTGGCCGGGTTGCGGGTGAGCCCAAAGGCAGAGTTCTCACCGGCGGAACCCATGGCGAATTCATCCATATTGGTGCGGCCAAAGGGAATGGCGCCCGCTTGCTTGAGACGGGTGACAGCGGTGGCGTCATACGGGGAGATGAAGTTGCCCAGCATGCGGGAGGCACAGCGGGTGGGCTCGCCCTGCATGCAGATGTTGTCCTTCACCGCGATGGGGATGCCGCCGAGCGGCGCGTTGAGGTCTGCTTGGGCCGCTGCTGCGAGCGCGGCTTCCTTGTCCCACGAGATGTAGGCGTTGATGTCGGGGTTGCGGGTTTCGATGTGGCGGGCCACTTCTTCCACAAGCTCGGCGGGGCTGATGCTGCCAGCAGTGAGCTGCTTGCGCCAGTATGAGATGGTTCCAGGGAGCATGGTGGGAAAAATTAGTGTGCGGATTCTACGACTTTGGGAACACGGAACTGGCCATCCTCCTGCTGGGGAGCGTTGCTGAGCGCGGCTTCATTGCTGAGACTGCAGCCCGGGGTGTCGGCGCGCAGAGCATCGAAGGTGGGCAGGGGGTGGTACATGGGCTCAACGGAGCTTGTATCCCACTTTTCCAGTTGTGCCACATAGGCCAGTACTTGGTTGAGATCTTGGGAGAAGCTGTTGGCCTCTGCTTCGGTGAGCTCAAGCTTGGCCAGCTTGGCTATGTAGGCAACATCTATGTGAGCTTGTTCCATGGCTGGATGGTGTGGGTTAATTGAGAATGTGCAAAATAGCGTAGTAGAGCCCGCAAATGGAGCCTACCAGCAGCAAGAGAAAGAAGAAATTCTCCATGAGGATGTTGCCCGTGCTATGCCGGCGGGGGCTTGCCATGGCCACGCGGTTGCGCTTGTGCACGCGCCGCTTTTCTAATACATCTTCATTGGGCCCCAGTATGTTGTAGTCTTGGGGATTGTAGCGCCCACGCTCATAACCCAACATGGCATCTTCTTGATCCAATGCCTTCTCGCGCTGCAGGCGGTCTCGGGCCACCATGAGCTCAAATTCTCTTTGTCGGGATATGCGGTTGCGTGACATGCGGGGGCTGGGGAGAGAGGTGGTGCTTAGAGGATGGTTGTGAGGTGGTATATAAGCCAAGTCAGCAGAAGAAGGAGGAACAGTGGCAGGTGAAAGGCCATGCCCTTAATCATGTATTCGCGTGTCTTCTTCCATGTCAAGCGGTCCGGGGCGTCTTCCCCAGGCTTGTGCATGAAGATGTCGGTGTGCTGGTACTTGCGCCCTTCTGCGTAGGCTTCGTGAAAATCATTCTCTGCGCGGTCGAGTTTGGGCAGTGCCTCGCGCAACCGATCTTGGAATCCCTCTGTGCTCCAGTGTTGTGGCTGCAGGGATGAGAGAATCTGCAAATGACGCTTGAAACACTCGTTGATGCTCTCAATCTCGCGCTGCTCGCGATCCATGGATTCCAATTCGCGCTCCAATCGGCGGATGGAGTTGTGTATCTTCATGCCCACCTCGTTCAGGTTGGCATTGAACATTGCTTTTTGCTCGTTGCTCTGCTCCAGTTCGCGCCGCTGGCTCTCCCACTGCATGCGCTGCTGCTCGTAAAATTCGGCTTGCTGGCGCGCTTGCTCTACCTGCATCCTTACTCGCTCGGGGGAATGCATCTCCCCATCCGCTATCTGCGGATTCAGCTCCATTTGCCGATAGGTCGATTCCGTTCTCATGTATTCCGTGGGTTCGGGTGTCGATGATGCTTAAGTGAAGTTAAGCATTTCATGCACCCTCTGTCAAGTGTTTATCTGTAGAAAATTAAGAAAAGTTGAATATTTTGCATTTTGCCAAGAAAAACCTCCATCAACGTGATAGATGATGGAGGGGAAGTACGGGCGACGGGAATCGAACCCGTGTCTCATGCTTGGGAAGCACGCGTCCTACCATTGAACGACGCCCGCATTGTTGCGGGGCGAAGTGTACGCCAAGGCTTGTGATAAGTCAAGAGAAAAAAGAAAAAAATCAAAATAACGCAAATAAAGCTTGCCAACGTAGGTGGATGTGGTATGCTTGCCACATCAACAAGCGGGTATAGCTTAATGGCAAAGCTCCAGCCTTCCAAGCTGATCATGCGGGTTCGATTCCCGCTACCCGCTCTCTTTCACCCCCTGAGCTCATTATGAAAGTAACATTATGCCTTGCAATGGCTCTCGTAGGAGGGTTGTTTGCATTTCCTGTACAGGCGGCTGGTCCTATGTTGGACAAGGCCGTGTCTTTGGCCGCAGTTGATTCCAGCGCTTCTCTGGATTCTATTTGCTCCGCAGCGTATGAGGCTGCGAAAGAGGCTCCCAATGAGCTGGACGCCGTTTTTGAATCTATTTTAAGCCAGCGCACGACGTGGAAAGCATCGGAAACGTATGCTATCATGCGTGCTATATTGATGGCTCGCCCTGATTTGATGCAGAACTTCAGTCTGTATGCGGGGACATTCCACAAGGGTGAGGCAGACGAGAAGGGTGAGGTTGCTTATGAAGCAGCCCCCGAGCTGGATCCCATGATTTACCGCATGCTCAACACATTGTATGCAGCTTCTCTGGAAGAGGGCGTGCCTGAAAACGCAGTGAACAACCTGATGGCTGTGCTCAGCGGTGTGTATGAGAACGCAGTGAATGCTGCTCACGGTAATATTAACGTCAATACCAATCTGGTGGATGGTACAGATGGCGTTATCCCCACTCCTGGCCCTGTTTCGCCCAATAATTGATTTAACTTGCAAGAAGAACATACATGAAAAGTTCCATTTTAAAAGCCTTGGCACTTGCTGGGTTGTGCGTCCCTGCATCGTACGCTTTGTCTTTGTACGACACAGCTCCCCCTATCGGCTTGCCCGAGTCTCATGCTGTGAAGTACCATGCTAATCTTAGCATGGGTTATGATGATAACCTGAATTCCTCCCAGTACGACCGCGAAGGCGGTGGCTTTGCCAAGTTTGGTGTTGGCGCTTCTTATGCAGATCATGAGTCTGTGACTCACATCTCATACAATGCTCACATCGGTGGCACTTTGTACGACAACGATGCCAATGGGACAAAGGATAAGCTTTTCTCCGATATGTCTCTCTCTGCCAGCTTGACTCACTCTTTCACCCCTGGCAGTACATACAGCTTGAGAGTGAGCGCATCTTACAAGCCTGAGCCCGACTATGAGAACGGTATTTCTGCTTCTCGTTCACAGGGCGATTGCCTCAACTGGAGTGTCTCCAATGCATATTCTCAGGCTATCGATGCTCGTTGGAGCTGGACTCTCACGGCTGGTTATAGTGGTAATATCTACAGCAACTCCGAATACCAGCACGATGACCGCCAGTACATCAATACGGGTCTCTCCTTGGGCTACAAGTACTCTCCCCTCACATCATACAGCCTTTCTACCAGCTATCGTTACGACTTCCGTCGCGTTGGTCTGAACTCCAACAACCTTTACTTGACGCTGGGGATGAACAGCTCCTTGTCTCCGAACTCGAGCATCTCCATTACTTTGGGTACGCAGACGAAGTTCATCGCAGGCGAAAGCAACATTTACCCCAACGTGCGTATTGGCTACAACCGCCAATTGACCGAGGGTCTGAGTATGAGCCTTTATGTTTCCTACGATAACGAAAACGTGGACACATACGGTGGGGCTGGTAACTATCTTTCCAACTGCACATGGCGAGCAGGTGTAACTTCTACTTACCGCTTGTCTCCGCGTGTTTCCTTCAATATGGACGTATCCTTGCTGGATGCTAACTACGAAGACGGTACTCATGGCTTGAAGAATCGCGATCGCCTCACTTGGACGGTGACGACGGGTATGTCTTACATGTTCACCAAGTCGCTGTCTGGCAATATTCGCTACACCTACACACGCCAGACTGGGTACTATGACTACTACCGCAACGTCGTGTCTGCTGGTCTTGGATATTCATTCTAAAAGGACTTGAAATGTAGTTGAGGTGAAATTTTTGCGTCTAACGTAAAAATTTCACCTCACTCATCATCTGAATTTTACCCCAACATGGTTGATAACACCTCCTCGACAAAACAGACAGAAGCGCTTCTTCATGCGCAGGACTATTTCCAAATCCTGCGCAATAGGTGGAAAGAGGCGTTCCTCGTCTTCCTTCTCATTTTTATCTCTTGCGCAGTCATCACCAAGATGACCACCCCGCAGTATCGCAGTATGATGCGATTTGAGATTAAACCACCGCGCGAACTCATCAATCTGGCTGTTGGTGGTGATATCAACCCCGTCACCGCGTCTGAAGAAAGCGGCGCGTACATGCAGACCCAGTTTGAAATTCTGGTGTCGGAGCAGAACCTGATGGCAGTGGCTGCTAAGCTTGATTTGCCCAATGAATGGGGCGTGAGCGAGCAAGCTGCAGCAGGTATGCTGATGGGTATGATTCAGGTGATGCCGGTGAAGGGTACCAATTTGGTGGACTTGGTCGTGCGCAACTCTGACCCCCGCGTGGCTCAAAAGATTTGCGAATCTGTCACCGAGTGTTACCGCGAGCTGAGAGAAGAAAAAGAAAATTCCATCATCAACGAGGCTATCAACAAGCGCTACGAGGTGTTGCGCTCACGCCAAGATGAACTGGAGCGCAAGGCTGACGTGGTGCGCCAATACATCCGCTCCGGTAAATATTTACAGAATATTTGGAATGAATCTGGAAGAGGGACTCCCACCTCCACGGGCTCTGAGGAGCAAACATTGCAGCAGTTGAATTCCTCTCGTCTGGGGCTTGAGTCTGAAATTTCGCAGATGACGGTACACATCGGCCAGCTGCAGAAATTGAAGGATGCAGACCTGCTCAACTATGTGACACGCACAGGCTTGCTGACGGCTGAATCCTACTGCTCAGCCCGCGTGAGAACGCTCAATGAGCAATTCCGCCGCGAAGAAGAAGAGCGCCAACAAAAGCTGCTTAGCGGCTATGGCGAGCGCCACCCTGTGCTCCTCCGCTTGGACGAACAGCATAAGAGCACGCAGGAACAACTCTTTGCCGAACTTGTGGGTATGCGTGATGCTATGGTGGACCAGCTGGATGTCAAGAAATCTGAGCTCGCCAGCCTTGAGTCTCGCTTTGCTGATGCCAGAAACCAATTGCGCGACAAGACGCTGGAGGACCAGAAGGTCATGGCCGCACTCCAAGAGTACAATGCTGAAAAGGCTCGCTACGACAAGTTGGAAAACGACTACATTGTCGACAAGATGCGTATGCTGGCTCCGCGCAAGAGTGTGGAGATTTACAGCCGCCCTGTAGCCGCTGGTGCACCGAGCAGCCCCAACTACAAGCTCAACATGATTGTGGGTGCAGCCGTTGGTTTGGTGGGCGGTATCATCGTGGCTTTCATCTACAACTACTTTGACACCTCTGTGAAAACCCTGGAGGATGCCGAGCGTAGCATGGGCTTGCCTGTGCTGGGCGTCATCCCGCAGGACGTGGGCCTCATGGCTCTTCAGGAGGGCGAAAGCCCCGATGCTGAGGCATACCGCATTTTGCGTACGAACATTGAGCTGAAGAAATCCATCTACAAGGCGACGACCTACGCCGTGGTGTCTGCCAATGCTGGTGAAGGCAAATCTACAACGCTGAGTAACTTGGCCTATGTGTTTGCCAATGCTGGCTACAGCACGCTGATGGTCGACGGCGACTTGCGCCGCCCGCGCTTGGCTCGCTATGCAGAATTGGATTGCAATGTTGGCTTGTCCAACTACCTCACCAGCGAGATGGAGTTGAAGGACGTCATCTTCAAGACCCGCATCCCCAACCTGTATCTGCTTCCCTCGGGACCTCAGCCCATGGATACCTCTGGTTTGCTGAGCTCCTTCCGCATGGATAAGCTGATAGCTGAGGTGTCGAAGCGATTTGATATTGTGCTGTTTGACTCGCCTCCCGTGTTGGGCGTGAGCGATGCTTCCTTGTTGGTCAACAAAGTTGATGCGACACTGCTTGTTTTGCAGCCTCGCAAGATGCCGCTCAAGGCACTTTTGCGCGCGAAGGGCGTCATTCAGAATGCCGGTGGCCAGCTGATGGGTATTGTCATGAACAATGTCGACATCAGTGGTGATACGCAGTACCAGTACTACACGACTTACTACTCATACTACACATCTGACAACACCCGTAAGGAACCCAAGCTGAAGCAACCGACCAGGCCTGAGAAGGCGGTTGTTGAATCTCAGGAACCGAAGCTGGCTCGCCGTGTGGATACGGCTGACAGCGAAGATATCTATTAACCCTATTGACACAACCATGAATACACGAGTTTTGCATTGCCTGTTGGCCCTGCTGCTACTGTGGGTGACTCTGCCTGTTGCGGCACAGCAACTGTCGGTAGAACCCCGTGCGGTGAAAGGTGGGCGCGTCACGCTGACCTTCCGCAACGTCCCCCAAGAAGATGCCAGCAACGTGAATGGTGCCTATACTGTGAACCACGGAGATGGTACGATTTCCTTGCCTTACTTATCAGACCGCGTGCGCGTGGTGGGTAAGACGGCTCGAGAGATTGAGGATCAGGTGCGCTCATTGTACGTCAACCAGAAAATCTATTCCCAGCCCATTGTGATGGTGGCTGTGGGCTCTGAACAAGAATCCAACGACCTGAACCAGCGCTACATCCAGGTGACAGGCAATGTGTCAGGTAAGAAGAATCTGCCCTATCGCCAGGGTATCACTCTCATTCAAGCTCTTCTGGATTGCGGCGACATCACGGATTATGGTTCCCGCAAGATTCAGGTGACGCGCAAGGGTACCACGCGTACGTATGATTACTTCAGTGCGCGAGATCGCTCGATTCAGCTGATGCCGGATGATGTGATTTATGTGCCGACCCGCCCTGCGTTCGAGCGTAGACCAAGCAAGATTGGACCATAACGCAGCACACAGTTATCATGAGACGGCCGCTCCTACGCTAGCGGCCGGTCTTTTTTAGAAGCTTCTCCCGATGGCGCGCAACAACAAAGCTCTGATATTGAGTGTAGGGTATGGTGAGGGACACCATGCTGCCGCGCGCGCCATGTGCGAGGAGCTGCAGAGCCGAGGTTGGCAGTGTTTGGTGGAAGATGTATGCCAGAAAGCAACCCCCAAGGCTTTTCGCTGGACGCAGCGCTTTTACCAATTCTGTGTGCGCAGGTTGCCATGGCTTTGGGGGGTCACCTACGCCCAAACTGAAACACCTGATTGGGCGGAGACGCTGCGCTTCCCCCTAGTGGGCAAAAGCATGGCCCTGTTGCGTTCGCTCATTGAGAGCGAGCGCCCCGATATTGTCTTGTGCACCTATCCCTTGTTTGCTTACATGCTTGATGCTCTGAAGCGCGAGGGAGTCTTAAAAAGCCCCTATGCCGTCATCGTCACAGATGCGATAGAAATAAGCAGACCGTGGATGAAGACCAAGGCGCCGCTTGTTTTTGTGCCTGATGCTCAATCTCGCCGCATGGTGATAGACCGCTATGGGCTCGCACCAGAGAAGGTTGTCGCTGCGGGCTTCCCGGTGAAGAGCGCATTTGGCGCCCACCCCACTCGCACGGCTCCGAGCTCTGGGCCTATCAACATTGTCTATGGGGCATACGCTCCGACGCGGCGTGTTTGCCGAGATGTGAGGGCTATACTCGCCACTCTGCCGAGCTGCTCTGTCGTGCTCATCGCCGGCTCTCGCAAAGAGCGCTTGCAGCGTTACTTAGGACACGAGCTGCAGACGTCTAGACTCAGCATCATTGAGCGCTCTAATACCATGCACTCCTTGTTTTTGGATGCTCATTTGTACATTGGCAAAGCAGGGGCTGCAACCATGTTTGAAGCTTACGCTGCTGGCTTGCCCATGATTGTGAACTACGCTTTGCCGGGGCAAGAGCAGGGGAACTTGCAGCTTTTGCTGGAGGATGACGGAGGTGTCTTTGTGGAGAGTACCCACGATTTGGTGGCCGCACTGCATACTCTCTTTGATGAACATGCTGCTGGTTGGGAGCGCCTGCAACACGCGATGGTGCAGGCTGAACGCGGTGGTGCGGCTCAACGCATTGCGGATGAGCTGGAGAGGAGGTTCTTGGCATGATTTTATTGGTCGATAACTCCAACACCCGCACCAAGTTTGTGATCAGCCCGCGTGAGGAGTTTCGCGTGGAGGCTTTCACGGTGATTCCGACGGCTGAGCTCAACGCTGAGAATGTTGCGGCTGTGGCGGCTGTGGGGCATCTTTCCATGGCGGTGATTGCATCTGTGGTGCCGCAGACGGCCACACTGCTTCAAAGCGTGTTGCAAAGCTATTGTCCCGTCTGCATGCTGCACGCCGATACTCCTGGCTTGCCAGTTGAGTTTGATTACCCTGGCGTCTCTACCCTTGGAGCAGACCGGGTGGCTAATATCGTGGCCATTGCTAAGCACCACCCTTTGCCTTGCATCGCAGTCGACGCTGGCACGGCCATCACCTTTGATGTGGTGTTGCCTGCGGAGGGTAAACCGCGTTTTGTGGGGGGGGCTATCTCCCCGGGGATGGCGACGATGCTTTGCTCTATGAATCGCGGTACGGCCCTTTTGCCGCAGGTGTCTGTGGAGGCCGCGGCACCGCCTATTGGCCGCAATACCACAGAAGCCATGCAGGCAGGCGTCTTTTGGGGCGCGTGCGGTATGGTCGATGCCATCTTGACTCAAATGGAACTCGCCATCGGTGAGAAGCCTTTCGTTGTCGCTACCGGGGGTGATGCCCCCCAAATGGCTCCCATTGTCACAAAAATGAACTGTGTCGATGAGTGGTTGACCTTCCGTGGCTTGTGGCAGGTCTCCCAGCTTGCACCCTGATACTTTTTTACTATAAAATCAAAATTTAAGTTGCATCTTCCTGAAGTATGCTCTATAATGAGGGCACCTTAAAACAGACACATCTTATGTCCGACAATATTAAAGACCAGGTAAAGGAAATCATCGTCGATCAGCTCGGCGTTGACCCCGAAAAGCTGACCGATGATGCTAAGTTCATCGAAGATCTCGGTGCAGACTCTCTCGACACCGTTGAGCTCGTTATGACGTTCGAAGAAAAGTTCGGCGTTGAAGTGCCTGACGAGGATGCCGAGAAGCTTAAGTCTGTGGCTGATGTAGTTGCCTACATCACCGAGCACCAGGCCTAATAAAGCCCGGCAAGCTTTTTGATTTTTCGGGCGGTTCCTCCCCAAGGATGGAGCCGCCCTTTTCTTTTTTTACCGCTGCTTGCGCTGGAAGCGCCTAGAGAAGAAGCCATGGACGATTCGGATACACAGTATGCTTTGCAAAACACGCACGTGCTATACGTGCCCGATCGCCGCATAGACACTTTTGGCGACACGCGGTTTAACTTTAGGCTGCTCTCTGAGCCGATGGATGCTGTGGGGCATTGTCGTGTGCGCAGCGGTTGGGTCGAAGCTAGGAAACCGCGCATTCTGCGTCCTTCTGACATGCGGGGGATTGAGACAGAGGGTTTTAGCCGAGATATGACCCGTTTTTTTGAGTGGATGCTGCGCCATGGCGCACAACTTCAAGCCCTTCTGAAGTACGGCTTCCAATTCAGCCGCTCTGATACGACAGAAGAATATCTGCATGAGGATATTCGCGAAGTGTCTGACCGTGTGGTCAAGGAGGCGATGTACTCTGGAGATACATACAGAGCCGTTATATGTGGTGTGGATGATGCATGGGAAGTATCGCTCATGTACTTCATGCTAGAAATGATTCAACAGTCTCATGAAATTAACATCTTTGATTTTAAGCGTCGCGGGCTTTTGTAGCCTGCTGAGTGCCGTGTTTGCCGCAGACAACTACTCCCTTTGGCCGCGTCGCCCTGCGGAGTTGGAGCAGGCGCGTCATTTGGTGCGCGAGCAAAAAGTCATGGAAGCAGCAGCCCTTTTGGAGCCTTTTGTGACGGAAACGGGAATTGCTGGGCGCGAGGCTCGGCAAATCTTGGGCGCGGTCAATGTGCGCCGCTATTTATCCCGTCGTCACCCTCAGGCCAAAGTATACAAGGTGCAGCGAGGGGATACCATTGAGCGCATCGCGGATGCCAACAAATGCCCCACAGACGTGCTCATGCTGCTGAATGGCTTGGTTGAGCCGTCTATGCTCAAGCGCGGTCAGAAACTGGTCGTCGTGCCGATGAACCTGCGAATCGAGGTGCGCCCAGCGCAGCGTGAAGTCTCCGTGTGGGATGGCTCTCAACTCGTAGCAGACTACGATATTGTTGAGCATAGTGGGCTGGATGGCAAGACAAACGAGGTCACGAAGGTGGTAGCCCGCGAAGGTTACCTGCGTGGGGTGGCCATACCCCGCCGCTCCCTCATGTACGCTGCGAGCGACAGAGTACTGAAACTGGAGAGCGATATCAGCATCACAGGAGCCCAGCGCGTATCGGGCGCTTTTGTCAAAATGGCACCCAAAGATGCCAACGAACTGGCTCTGCTGGTGGGTGTGGGGGCGCGAGTTGCACTCGTGCGCGACGATGCCGCCTACCTCAACTCCCTTTCGGCAGAAGCTGCGCCACCCGCCCAAAAATAACCCGTTGCCGATGTGGTAGGGAAGGGGAGTGGCGAATGAATGGCGTGTTTACCGGCTTGGATGTGCGGCGTTGCGGCGCGAGATGCCCACGTAGTTGCGCACATCTTTGAACGGCACCTTGTAGATGCGCGGGGCGTTTATCCAAATGGCGGTGGAGGTCCCGCCGTCGAGATTCAGGGCGGTTTCGACCTTAAACTTCCCCATAGTGCCTGGTTTGGCAAGCCATGTGGCGAGTTGGCGTAGTGTGAGGGGCGATGTGATGGCTATACACCACGTCCCCCTGCCATCTGTTGCGACAAATGTGCGTCGCGCGTGCTTTTTGGCATCCAAACCTGCCACCGCACTCCCCTTGTCGACCAAAAAGGGCCCACCCTGAATCGCCTCTTTCATTTGGGTGGTGGATAAACTGAGCCTAGAGCTTCTTTCCAGCTTAATGTCGCGCCCCGTATCATACAAAACGCCTGCGACTGTGAAAGCCCCCTTTGATAAGTGGTGCTTGCATGTGCCGCGGTGTTTGAGCAAGCCTAGGGGGGTACGCTGCTTATCTGCTGAGAAATAGCCACCATTTATCCCAGCCTCGCAGGCGTTCTTCTTCATCGCCGCTTCCAGTGAACCATAGCGTGGCACGCCATCGCCCTCGTCTAGCACCATGAGTGCATGAGTGCTAGCTTGAAAAAAATAGGCATCGATGCGGTCTTCGTGCGACAACAAGCCCCATATGCCCGGCTGCTTGCTCAAACGCGTGAATGCCTGATACGCCGCATGGCTGCTGATGCTCAGCATGCAAAAAAGGATGATGAAAAGGAAACGTGCCATGCGCTTTATATGATAGATTGTTTGCCCTGCTGGCAACAGTACGCAGTGTGTCATGACGATGCCAAACTTCTCATACAAAATTATCACAAAAAAGCTTTTCATGCGCTGTTCGCTTTGGTAGAATGTCCCTGAGCCGAGAGCAAAGTGCCCCCGGACGTCCTTAATACACACTAACGCAAGTACTACACTACATATGAACGAAGAAAACACCACAACACAGTCAGCAGGTAAAATGATGTCCGGGGCTGAGGCCCTTGTACAGAGCCTAGTGCGCGAGGGTGTAGATGTCGTATTTGCCTACCCCGGTGGTGCAAGTATGCCCATGCACCAAGCCTTGAGCCACGAGCCTTCCATCCGCACCATTTTGCCGCGCCATGAGCAGGGCGGTGCGTTTGCCGCAGAGGGCTATGGCCGCGTGACGGGGAAAGTTGGCGTTTGCATGTCTACTTCTGGTCCTGGCGCCACCAACATGATCACGGCTATTGCTGATGCTTTCCTTGATTCCATCCCCATGGTCGCCATCACGGCACAGGTGGGCAGTGGTTTGATTGGTAGCTCTGCCTTCCAAGAGACGGACGTGTTTGGCATGACTGCCCCCATCGTCAAGCACAGCTACTTGGTCACCAAACTGGAAGATATTCCCCGCATCATTCGCGAAGCTTTCTACATTGCCCGCAGCGGGCGTCCTGGCCCTGTGGTGATTGACATCCCCAAGAACTTCCAAGAGGGCAAGTTTGTGCCTGACTTTGATTGCCCCATGGATTTGCCTGGCTACGTCAAAGATTTGCCCCTGCCTGAGGCTGAGTTGGATGCCGTGCTGCCGATGCTGATGGCAGCCAAGCGTCCCGCCATCTACGCTGGTGGTGGTGTGGTGATTTCCAATGCCTCTGCTCAGCTGTTGGAGTTTGCAGAGCGTCTTCAAATCCCCGTTGCTACGACGCTGATGGGCATTGGTGCCATGCCCGAGAGCCATCCCCTGTCTGTGCGCTGGTTGGGTATGCACGGTCCCGTGTATGCCAACAACACCGTTAATGAGGCTGATGTCGTGCTCGCTATCGGTGCTCGCTTCGACGACCGCGTGACGGGGGCTGTCAAATCCTTCTGTGAGCATGCCAAGATTATTCACATCGACTACGATGCTGCCGAGCTCAACAAGAACAAGCGCGTAGATGTTGCTGTGCGAGCAGACGCTTGCGCCGCACTCACCTACATGAACAAGCGCTTGGAAGAGCAGGGCGTAGCCGTGCGCCCCTTCGCTCTCGAAAACCGCCCCGAGTGGTTCGGTATTATCAACCGCTGGAAGCAGGAATACCCCCTGTGCTACGAAAAGCGCGAACACGAAATCGCCCCGCAGGCCGTTGTCGAGGAGCTCTACAACCAGTTGGGCAGCCAAGACGCCATCATTTGCACAGGCGTAGGCCAGCACCAGATGTTTGCTGGGCAGTTCTACCGCTTTGAGAAGCCTCGTCGATTCTCCACCTCGGGTGGTTTGGGTTCCATGGGCTATGGTTTGCCTGCTGCTATGGGCGCTCATGTGGCCTATCCTGAACTCCCCGTGGTCAACATCGATGGCGACGGCTCCTTCCTCATGAATGTGCAGGAACTTGCCACCATTCACGTGGAAAAGATGCCCATCAAGTGCATCATTCTCAACAATCAGCACCTTGGCATGGTGGTGCAGTGGGAAGACCTCAAGTATGATTCCAACCGCGCCAACACCTTCTTGGCTGACCCTGCTGACAAGTACGATCCCACCCACCACACACCCGAAATCCTCTACCCGAACTTCTCCGTGCTCTGCTCCGGTTTCGGCGTGAAGTGCGAACGCGTGATTGAGCCTGAGGAGCTCGCCCCCGCCATCAAGCGCATGCTGGAGTCTGATGAGGCCTACATCCTCGACGTGATGGTGCCGTACGATGTGCACGTGCTTCCCATGATTCCCGGTGGCATGGGCTACCGCGACGTGGTGTTGGAACGCATCGCAGGCGATGGTAAGGGCCGCCGCGCTTCTGAGCTCGGGAAGGAAATCCCTTCTGCGCTCTAAGATTATACGCTACTGAGCTATGGGCACCGGCATCATCAAAAACATCATCATCAGTCTTATCTTGATGGTGTTGGCGTTTGTTGTCGGGTCCATGGCTGCGGATGGCGCTCGCGGTTCCCTGCTGATATTGGGTGGCATCGTGGGCGCTTTCTTTTTGCTATACTTGGGCAAAAACTGCTGGTGGCTCATCTTCGTGTTGCCTCCATTGTTGAGCAACATTCCGCTCTCGTATTTCTCCATCATTCCACCATCGTACTTGGTGTGTGCCGTCGTGCTCGTGTATTGGCTATTGCTGCGCATGATGGGCTATGTGAAGGTGGTATGGCACGGGGTTGCCTGGATGGACCTCCTCACGCTGCTTCTCTTTGTATACTACGCGTACACGTATTACCTGAATCCTGTTGAATTGATGGCGTTCAGTGATGCGGATACAGAGTACGTAGGTGGTAAAGAATACGTCATCTGCTTGAGTGCGGCCGTTTGCTACTTGGCTTTGAGCATCGTGCCTTGTACTTTGGAGCGATTGCATGCCGTGTTGCGCTGGGCTTTCTTTGCCCAATTGGCCTTTTGTGTTTTGATGCTGATTCGGTACAAATTGGGCGGTATTGCCTACGTTGGTAATATAGTGTATGTATCCATGGCGTGTAAGTACTCCTTGCTGGGCATGGTGATGGCCCCATGGAAACTTATCCTCATGATTTTTGCTCTTTCGCTCACTCTGTATGGTCAGCGAGAGGTGTTGCTCAATGCAGGCTTCCTCTATATTGGTGTATCAGTAGTCAAGAAGCAGTTCATTTTGCTTACGTTGGCAGCAGGGTTTACCGTAGGCCTATTAACTTACCTGAGTTCTGAGAACGTGTTGTTGCTGCTGCCTGATCGTATTCAGCGCACGCTGTATATCTTGCCATGGATGAATATTAAGCGCGAACTGGCAGAGCAGGCGCAACACTCCACTGATTGGCGTAAGGAAATGTGGGCTTGGGCCATGGACCCCCGCACGCGCTACATCCGAGATTACGTATGGGGCGATGGCTTCGGTATTTCGATGAAACTCCTGCGCCTCACCACCATTTCGCTCAACCGTGGTGCTGTGACATTCTCAGACCAACAGCGCTTTGCTGAGACGGGGGTTTGGCACAGCGGTGTGTTCACGGCCTTGCACCGCGTGGGTATCGTTGGCCTGAGCATCATGGTCATATGGAATATTGCGGCACTCTTCCTTATCGCGCGCATCTGTGCCGTGTTGGATAAGAGGAAGCAGGGCTTTTACTTGATGTATTTCACCATGCCGTTTTGGGGACTTTCGTTTATGTATTACATATCTGCAGGCACGATTGTCTTGTTCTTCTCCAATTTTCACATGGTTGCCATGGCAAAACTTGCCTATAGCGAGGCTATTCGCACTGGTATCATGCCTCGCCTCTTCACGCGGCAACAGTATATTCCTTTGGCTATCCGAGAGATGGAAGCCCCACCTGCGCCGGTGGCTGCCCATTAAATCGATACACGAAAAAAGCCGCAAAGTGTTCTTTGCGGCTTTTTGTAATAAGTGAATGACCTCTCGTAGAGAAGCCTACACTCCAGATTAGTGGCGGAGCGAGAGACGCACAAGGAGGCTCTTGTAGAGCTCGTTGTCCGTGCGCTTGGCATAATCGAGGAGCTTACGGCGGCGAGCCACCAGCATCAGCAGACCGCGGCGGGAAGCATGGTCATGCTTGTGAGCAGCGAGGTGCTGGGTCAGATGGGCAATACGCTTGGTAAGAACAGCCACCTGGAAAGAGGTGGAGCCAGTGTCCTTCTCGTTGATCTTGAAGTCGTTGACGTTGATTTCGCTCATTGTCTTGTATCTTGTGTTTAGTGGTTGATTTTTCGTGGCTGCGGCAAATCGACCTGACAAGGTGAGGGAATGATAGCACCAAATTTGGCAGATGCAAGCTAAATTTCATGAAAATAAACTTATTTAAAGCAAAAAGAAGTAACAAGAGTATAATGGCGCTGGGATTTGAGACACAGTATTAAGCCCTCTTTGCCATGTGCAATTCATTGGGCGTGTGTATAATCAAACCAACACACGCACATGCAAAACGAAAAGATACATAAGAGAGGGCGTTATAGCGCCGAGTTTAAGGAAAAGGTAGCATTGGAGGCTCTTACAGCTTCCAAGACACATGCCCAGATAGCATCAGATTATGGAATCAGCCCGGGTCTGGTGAAGGATTGGAAGAAGCAGGCCAAGGAAATGCTGGGAGAAAGCTTCCGCCGCGGTGGTCGCAAGAGCGAAATGAAGAAAAAGGATGAACGCATAGCAAATCTGGAGCGACTCCTGGGAAAACGTGACTTTGAGCTGGACTGGCTATCAAAAAAAGCCAAGGAGTTGGGACTGTAGCGCAGCGTCGCCAACTCCTGGATAAAAACGGAGATGTCCCGCCGCGCAAACGCCAATGTGCTCTGCTTGGGTTGGCTCGCAGCAGTACCTACTACAAAAAACAGACTCCTAAGGATACCCCGCAATCGAAAACGCAATCCTGGAGCTTTATGAGCAGGACGCGACATTGGGGCGCCGCCGCATGCCCGTTATGCTACAGTCACGTTATGGGATAAAAATAGGAGCAAAGAAGTGCCAGAGATTGAAGAAGAAGCTGGGACTGCGTTCACTATACCCACCCCGTGATACCAGCAAACCGAATCCACGGGCAGAGAAAGAGCCATATCTGCTCAAGGATATGAAAATCAACGAGGTCGACCAGGTATGGATAAGCGATATAACCTACATTCAGATAGAACAGCGCAACTACTAACTCTGCGTGGTGATGGATTGGGACAGTCGCTTTGTTCTGGGCTGGATCATGGGGAGAAACATGGATGTAGGCCTATGCCTCAAGTCATTGGAAATGGCCTTAAGTAGTGGTCGTCCTCCCATCGTTTTCATTACCGACCAGGGCAGTCAGTACACATCGTCGGACTGGCAGAAAGCCATACGGGCAGAGGGGATACAAATCAGCATGGATGGGAAAGGTCGCTGGGCAGATAACATCATCATGGAAAGATTCTGGAGAACATACAAGCATGAGTTTTTCCTGCATCGAGAGCCAAGGAATCTGGACGAAGCCAATGAGATGACGGCTAAATGGCTGGAATACTACAACCGGGAAAGGCCGCACAATAAAAGCCCGTTACAGTACAGAGAAGAATCGGGTAATACCATGGCGGCGAATTTTTGGCGCGATTTTTCCGCTTCGGCGCAGCTCGCGGCGCGCCCCCGCTCCGATCGGGACGCAGAGCCTACGCTACAAAAGCGCGCCAAAAATGGATTGACATCCGAGGATACAGAGTGGTATAACACGCACATACGCCTGATGGACACGAGAAGAAGGGGGGCCTAAATTAGCCTCCTAAGTGTCGAAAGAAAGGCGCCAGTTTACATTGAGAATAACGAGAATTGATCCATCCCTTTGCGTTCAGCTTGCAGAGCAGCAGTCACTGTTTCCCATACGTCGTCTTTCCCTCTCTAATTAACATGACTAAAAAATCATACGCATTAGTTTTACGTTGCATTGTTTTTTTGATAGCAGTATATGTATATTGCGTTATATTAGACCCATTTTTCTTTGATTATAGTCCTTGGGTACTGCCGTTGAGACAGCTGTATGGGTGCTTACTAGCCGCAGGCGTGTTGTATGTTTGTGTACGCTTAAAGTATGTCGGAGTGGTTTTGTATGCATTTTTTACCATCCTTTCAGCTTTACTATTCTATGCGTACAAAGTGTTTGGCTACTCTGTTAGCTTTGATCTCATCCACGCTGTATTAGAAACAAACACCTACGAACTATCAGGATTTGTAAACCTCACACTATACATTTCATTAATAGGTTATCTTATAGCGATACCCCTCATCTATATCGCAGCGGTCTACAGTCTAAAATGGAAACGATTGTCAATAAAACATTTACTAAGCATTTTAGCTGTCATAATAGCGTGGGGTATTTTGTATGAAATTCCACCTTACGCCATTCGCTGGAAGCGAGGTCTCTATATAAAACTAGCTGACAACACTATGAGAAATGATAGAGAATGGTTCATGGGGGGGGCCATGCAGCATCATCCTGCTATGATATATAACCGTTGGAGACTACCATACAGCAACATTATTGCCATACGCAATGGCATACAAGAATATAATAAGGAAATCCCCGTTGAAGAAGCGGAGAAGTTTGCATCAAAGGATACCCGCAATGGCGAGCCTCTCATATTCGTTCTAGTAATAGGGGAGAGTATTCGTGGAGATCATGTACCTGCAGGAGGCTATTCTCGCAATACAATGCCCATCTGTTCGAGTGAACCGAATATTTGCTATTATAGCAACATGCATTCATATGCAAAAAGCACGCATCAAAGCGTTATGGGGCTACTAACGGGGCGAGTTAACGATAAATCTCGCAAAATGAGAACCTCCTTTGCGGCGATTCTTAAACAACATGGATACATATGTAATTTGTATTCCGAGAACACCACCAACATCACAGATTCCCGTAGTTTTTTCAACATTTTAGGAAAATACATAATTTCTAGTCAATCTTGCCGTCTTCCTATTATAGATGTAGCTCATAAAATATCCAAAGAGATTAAGGAAAGGAATCAGGATAGGCAGTTGGTCATAATTGAAAATGGCACAGGGCATTATTCATATATCAACGAAGATCAATATGATACATATTTTCCATGCAATATAGACTGGCTAGCTCCTCGACCTGAGAATTTTCAGGAGATTCTGGTAAATGATTACGACAATTGTATTGTCAGTGTAGACGCCTTTTTGGGCAAGCTGATTGCAGATCTTCGGCATAAGAACGCAATTATCATGTATACATCTGACCACGGGCAATATCTGGGAGAGGATGGAAAATATATGCATGGGCATGACGACGACAACAAATTGCTGCGACATGTAGCCTCTTTTATCTGGTTCTCCGATGAATACGAACGCCGACACCCTGAGTTGGTGGCAGAAATGAAAGCAGTAAAGGACAAATTACTGGTGCACGGCCAGGTATATGCAACCGTGCTTAAACTTTGCGGAATCGAAAGCGAGGTACCGTTGGATATCGGAGACTTTGTGAATGGCGATGTGCGCGAAGTGGAGCATAATCTACCAAAATCGATGAATATTCCATCTCAATCTGTTGACAAATAACATGTGAATTGCAAGATTAAATGCGACACAGCAGAATAAAAATGGCAGTTAAACGGAGATTCTGTTAAAATGGTAAGAATAAACCTTAGAAAGTTGCCATGCAGAGCTGCCATCATGCAACTTTCTGGGGTATTTATTCATCCACATAGCAAGGTGAACTGAATCTTTTTGAGACAGAGAGGTGAAGTCAGTACCTTTGGGGAGGAAACGTCTGATGAGTCTGTTAGCGTTTTCATTACTACCGCGCTCAGAGGCACAATAAGGATGGGCATAGAAAAGTTGCGTTCTAGCAAAATCTTTTCGTCTGCACGATTTGATAATGCCGTTTGCATTGAGGAACTCGGCACCATTATCACAGGTAATGGATTTGAATAGCTCGTAAAATCTGACACCATAAATGCGTTCTAACGTATTGAGCGACTTGCATACGCTTTTTAGAGTGTTTTCTAGGTCTGTGGATAAGGTCTTGAGGAATGATAGGAAAGCCAAAGCGATGAACGTAGTTGTAGAGAGTTCGCAGGGAAACACGTACATCCATGCCACTTTGCAGGATGACTTGTCTGGCAGCATAGAGGGAAAGCTTGTGATGCCGGATTAAGCGATTAAACTCATTGACCAGAGCAAAATCATTACCGATTTTAAGGGAGGGACCATGAGAAGAAGCGCGTAGGTGAGCTTCATCGCTGGCCCTGTCAGCAGAGTAAGTAACATATTCTTCAAGCTGGGAATTGAGATGAATCACCTTGCCACGTTGAAGCTCCCGATAAATAGTTGAGCGATGAAAGCCGAGTAAATCCGCAATTTGAGCAACAGATTGCCCTTTGCGGTAAAGTTTTTCGATAATCTGGCGCTCAGAATCATCAATATGCTTGCATTTTTTGCGGGAATCGCTAGTCTTGTCTTTGGTGTTTTTTATGTAGAGAGTGTATTTTTGGTTTTGGCGAATTAATTATACCATCTCTTCTTCTGGAGAGCACCTTTTTTTGTGCTCTCATCGTGTCGCATTTAATTTTGCCATTCTCAGATAAATGGCACTCTTTCTATTTGACATGGCGCTCATCAGTGTGCTACTTTCCGAGTAGAGAAATATGGAAATACTTTCCTCAATATACGATTGGCTGACCCTAGTGTTGAAAGCGGCAGATTTGCTGCCAGATTTTTCATCGCCTCGTGGCATCTTCTGCGCTATCGCATGGCTTGCCACCGCCATATCTCTTGTTATGCTTGTGCTTTCCATCTTCTCCGATTTTGGCGGAGATGATTTAGAGGTGACAGATGGCGACACAGGTTCTCTCTCCGTGCGCGCGTTAGTAGGTTTTGCATTGGGCCTGGGCTGGGGTGGCTTTATTGCCATTCAGTCTGGGGCTGGAGTGATGCTGTCCATCGTGGTGGGGCTCATGCTGGGCGTCATCATGTTCTTCATCGTGGCAGGCATCATGCGCGTGATATATAGTTTAAAGGCAGATGGCTCGCTGAACTACTCTAGCCTTGTGGGGATGACCGGCACGGTCTATGTCACCATACCGCCGCGCGGCGAACCCGGTGGACAGGTACAAGTAGCGCACCCGAGCCAAATGATTACCATGCCCGCCGTGCAGGAGGGTGATACCCCACTCCCCGCCATGACCCGCATCGAAGTCGTGGCTGCTACCACCTACCAACTGGTGGTGCGTCCCATTTCTTCCACTTCAACCAGCAAATAAACACCCCACTCCACGCATATGATTAACTGCATCACACCCATTCTCGCCAAAGCGGCAGACTCAACCGCCTCCAGCATCATCGCTATCCTCGTGCTGGTGCTTTTCCTTCTGGGTACCGTGGCCGTCTTGTTCAGCCGCTACAAAATGTGCCCGTCCGACAAAATTCTCATCGTCTATGGTAACGTCGGGGCAGGGCGCTCTGCCAAGTGCATACACGGTGGCGCCACCTTTGTGATGCCCATCATCCAGAGCTGCGCCTTCATGGATTTGAACCCCCTCAACATCGACGTGCCCCTCAAAGGCGCCCTCTCCAGCCAAAATATCCGCGTGGACGTGCCCTCCTCCTTCATCGTTGGTATCAGCACCCAGCCGGAAATCATGCAAAATGCAGCGAGTCGTCTCCTCGGGCGCACGCGTGAAGAAATACGTGCACTTGCCTCGGAAATCATCATGGGGCAGATGCGCGTGGTCATCGCCTCCCTCACCATCGAAGAAATCAACGCCGACCGCGAAAAGCTCATCCGCGGCATCACCGGCGGTGTGGATGTGGAGCTGCACAAAGTGGGCCTCTACCTCATCAACGCCAACATCACCGACATCCGCGATGCCTCGGGCTACATTGCCGCCTTGGGGCAGGAGGCTGCTGCACGCGCCATCAATGACGCCATGATCAAAGTGGCAGAAGAAACCCGCCGCGGTGAAATCGGCAAAGCTGAGGCTCTGCGCGAGCAGACTGTGCAAGTGGCTATGGCCAACGCCGCTGCTGTTGAAGGTAACAACGAAGCCCAAATGAAAGTGGCAGACTCCAACGCTCGCCTCAAGGTGCGCCAAGCAGAAGCTCAGCGTGTCGCCCTCGTCGCAGAACGCGAACAAGCCGCCAAGGCAGAAGAAGCTGGCTACATCGCCAATCGAGAAGCAGAAATGAAGCGCGCCGAACTTGAGCGCGCCACCCTCACCGCCAACGAAATCGTGGCGGCTGAAATCGCCAAACGCAAACAAGAAATCGCCGCAGAAGCTGCTGCCGCTGTCTTGGTGCGCGAAGAGCAGGGTAAGGCAGACGCCCTCGTCATCGCCAAGCAAGCAGAAGGCCAAGCCGCCATCAAGCTGGCACAAGGTGAGGCAGATGCCCTCCTCCTCAAGAAGAAAGCAGAAGGTGAGGGCCTCGAAATGGTGGGTCGTGGTCAAGCCTCGGCCATCCAAGCTGCGCTCGAAGCCAAGGCCAACGGCTTCCGCCAGATTGTGCAAGCCGCGGGTGATGCCCGCGCCGCCTCGGGCCTCCTTGTCACCGAGCAGCTGCCTCAGATTGTCGAAACCCAAGCCAGCGCCGTGCGCAACCTCTCCTTCGACAAAGTTGTTGTCATGGGTGGTGGCGACTCGAAAAGCGGCAGCGTAGGCAGTTTTGTTCAGAACCTGGTCACCGGTACACTCCCGCTCCATGAACTGGCAGGTAGTGTCGGTGTGCAGCTGCCGGATTATCTCGGCAAGCCCGCCCCCGATGCCGATACCCTGACACCGCAGGCCTAAATCCTGTCATTCTCCCGTCTTTTCTTCTCCCCCGGTGAGCAAATGGCCCACCGGGGGCTTTTTATCCCCAGTTGGCCCCCTCAAATTTTCTCTTTCATCTAAAAATGTGCAAAAAATCTTGATTTTTATGAAGAAAAGACTTGCCAAATCAGGAAAAAAAGGTAAAATGCCGTACCCCTTAGTAGCGTAGGAATGCGCAAAGGGAAAGGATTTTATCGGGTCCGCCGCCGGAAAAATGGTAGGTTTCCTCTGGTAATGAGGAGCTTGCTTCTTATCCGTAAGCGCCTGAAAAACAACAAACTAGAAGGAAACATGCCGACCATCAATCAGCTCGTCCGCAAGGGACGTATCGTACCGGAAGAGAAATCGAAGTCTCGTGCTCTTCACAGCTGCCCTCAGCGCCGCGGTGTCTGCCTCCAGGTGATGACCCGTACGCCGAAGAAGCCGAACTCCGCTCTTCGTAAAGTTGCTAAAGTTCGCCTTACCAATGGCGAAGAAGTGATCGCCTACATCGGTGGCGAAGGTCACAACCTGCAGGAACACTCCATCGTGCTCGTTCGCGGTGGCCGTGTGAAGGACTTGCCGGGTGTGCGTTATCACATTGTTCGTGGTGCTCTGGACTGCCTTGGCGTTGATAAGCGCCGTCGTGGCCGTTCGAAGTATGGTGCCAAGCGCCCCAAGGCCGGTGCCGCTCCCGCAACAGGTTCTAAGAAGAAGTAACTTAACCCCTTAATATAATAAAGTTATGGCTCGTCGTAAACGCGTCTATAAGAAGATTGAACAGCGCGACTCTCGCTATGATTCCGTGCTCGTTGGTAAGCTCATCGGCAAGGTGATGCTTGCTGGCAAGCGCTCTCTGGCTGAGCGTATCGTCTACAAAGCTATCGATATCGCCAACGAAGGCACTGATACCGTTAGCCCCCTCGAAGTGCTGACTCGTGCTATTGAAAATGCCAAGCCCCGTGTGGAAGTGAAGAGCCGCCGCGTGGGTGGTGCTACCTACCAGGTACCCTTGGAAGTGGCCCCCGATCGCTCCGAAGCTCTGGCCATGCGCTGGATTATTGGCTATGCTCGCAACCGCAAGGGTATCCCCATGGCTAAGGCTCTGGCTAACGAAATCAAGGAAGCCGCTGCCAACCAGGGTGCCGCTGTTCGCAAGCGCGATGATGTGCACAAGATGGCTCAGGCCAACCGTGCCTTTGCTCACTTCCGCTGGTAATCAGCTCGCGGAAGATTTCTCGTAATCTCTGAAATTAACAACATTCATATTACTTTCAATTATGGCTAGTGTTAGCAGCCCCGACCGTAAGGCCCCGCTTGAGCGTTACCGTAACTTCGGTATTGCCGCTCACATCGACGGTGGCAAAACCACGCTTTCCGAACGTATCCTTTTCTACACCGGCATGATCCACAAGATCGGCGAGACTCACGAAGGGTCTGCGACGACCGACTGGATGGAACAGGAACAGGAACGCGGTATTACTATTACCTCCGCCGCCGTTACGACCAACTGGAAACAGCTCCCCGCTGAGGGCTGCTGCAAGCTTTTCGAGAACGAGAACTTCCAGCTCAACGTTATTGATACTCCCGGCCACGTGGACTTCACCGCTGAGGTGGAGCGCTCCCTGCGTGTGCTCGACGGCGCCATCGTTGTGTTCTGCGGTGTTGCAGGTGTGCAGCCCCAGACCCAGACCGTGTGGCGTCAGGCCAACAAGTATGAAGTGCCCCGTATCTGCTTCGTCAACAAGATGGACCGCACGGGTGCCAACTTCAACAACGTTCTTTCCGACATCAAGACCAAGCTCGGTGCCAACGCCGCTGCCGTTCTTATCCCCATCGGTGCCGAAGACAAGCTCTGCGGTCAAATCGACGTGGTGAACCAGAAGGCTATCTTCTACTCCGACTCCGACCGTCTCGGTTCCACCTACGAGGTGAAGGAACTTGAAGGTGAGCTCAAGGAAATCGGCGAAATGGCTCTCGAGGAACTCAAGGGTGCCGTGGCCGACGTGGACGACGAGCTCGCTGAACTCTTCCTCATGGAAGAACCCATCGACGCTCCCACCCTCAAGGCTGCTATCCGCCGCGCTTGCATCGCCAACAAGTTTGTGCCTGTGACCGGTGGCTCCGCTTTCAAGAACAAGGGTGTGCAGGGCCTCCTCGACGCCGTGGTGGACTACCTCCCCTCTCCGCTCGAAGCCAAGCTCGCTACCGTGACTGGTACCGTTGCAACTGGTCTCGACGAAAACGGCTACGAAACCTTCGAAACTCGCGAAATCATCCCCTCCGATGATGACAAGCCCGTCGCCCTCGCATTCAAGCTCTGGGCCGACAAGTTCGTGGGTTCCCTCGTCTTCATCCGCGTGTACACCGGCGTGATCCGCAAGGGCGACACCGTGTACAACCCCCGTACCCGTAAGCGCGAACGCGTGGGCCGTCTCCTTCAGATTCAGGCCAACGTGCACACCGACGTGAACGAAGTATACTCTGGCGACATCGCCGCCATCGTGGGCCTCAAGAATGCCACCACCGGTGACACCCTTGCTTCCGACGACTTCGACTTCACCCTCGAGCCCCCCACCTTCCCGGATACCGTGATTTCCATGGCCGTGGAACCCCTCACCAAGGCCGACCAGGAAAAGATGTCCAACGCTCTGCAGCGCCTCTCCGCAGAAGACCCCACCTTCCGCGTCAAGACCGACGAGGAAACCGGCCAGACCATCATCGCTGGCATGGGTGAGCTTCACCTCGACATCATCGTGGACCGCCTCAAGCGCGAGTTCAAGGTAGAGGCCAACACTGGTAAGCCCCAGATTGCCTACCGCGAAACCATCACCAAGTCCGCCGACCGCGTGCAGGGCAAGCTCGTCAAGCAGTCCGGTGGTCGTGGACAGTACGGTGACGTGGTCATCGCCATGCGCCCCGGTGAGCGTGGTACCGGTCTCAAGATTGCCAACAAGATTGTTGGTGGTGCCATTCCCAAGGAATACATGAATGCCGTGTACGCTGGTCTCAACGAGGCTATGAACTCTGGTTCCGTTGCTGGCTATCCCGTGGAAGACGTGGAAGTCGACGTGATCGATGGTTCCTACCACGAAGTTGACTCCAACGAAAACGCCTTCAAGATGGCTGCTATCTTCGCCATGAAGAACGCCTTCGCCAAGTGCGGTCCCGTGCTTCTCGAGCCCATCATGGCTGTGGAAGTTGTGACCCCCGCTGAGAACCAGGGCGATATCATGGGCGACCTTAACCGCCGCCGCGCTATGGTCAAGAACATGGAGCACAAGGGTGCTGAATGCGTCCTTACCGCAGACGTACCCCTGGCCGAAATGTTCGGTTACTCCACCGACATTCGTACCCTCTCCAAGGGTCTCGCCTCCTCCTCCATGGAGCCTTCCCACTTCGAACAAGTACCCCAGAACCTTGTCAACGATATCGTCAAGGCTCGTGGTGGTAGCAAATAAAACAACCTAAATTACTAACCTAAACATAACCGCACGTTCATGCAAAGTCCCAAAATCCGCATTCGTCTCCGTGCCTTTGACAGCCGCGCAATCGACCGCTCCGCATCCGAGATCGTCGAGACCGCTAAGCGCACAGGCGCAAAAGTCGCCGGACCGATTCCTTTGCCGACTCGTATCGAGAAGTTCTCTGTGAACCGCTCGGTCCATGTTAATAAGAAATCTGCCGACCAGTTCGAAATCCGCACCCACAAGCGTCTGCTCGACATCGTAGAGCCGACCTCCCGCACGGTGGAAGAGCTCAAGAAGCTCAACCTGCCTGCTGGCGTGGATATCACCATCAAGATCTAATCCTGCGTGACCAGATCCATCATTACGAACCCTAACACAGATTCTTTATAACATGTCTTTAGGACTCATTGGTAAGAAGGTTGGCATGACCCGCGTTTTCAACAAGGAAACCGGCGCCATGATCCCCGTCACCGTCATCGATGTGACCGGCAACACCTATGGCCAGATTAAGACCGTCGAAAACGACGGCTACTCTGCCGTGCAGGTTGCATTCGATGCTCAGAAAGAGAGCCGCCTCTCCAAGCCCGTTGCTGGCCACTTCAAGAAGCTCGGCATCGCTCCCGCTAAGCTCCTCAAGGAGTTCCGCGTAGAGGCCTCTGAACTTCCCGCCGAAGGCGCCACTCACCCTGGCTGCGAACTCTTCGAAGAGGGCGCTTGGGTAGACGTGATTGGCACCTCCAAGGGTAAGGGCTTCCAGGGTGTTATGCGTCGTCATAACTTCCACGGCTCTCCCATGACGCACGGCTCCATGATGCACCGCCGTACGGGTGGTGTGGGCGCCTGCGCCACTCCCTCCCGCGTATGGAAGGGTCAGAAGATGCCCGGCCACATGGGCAACGAGCGCAAGACTGTGCAGAACCTCAAGGTTGTGCAGGTGCGCAAGGACGACAACGTGATTCTCGTGTCTGGCCCCGTGCCCGGCGCCAAGGGTTCCTACGTTGTAGTTCGCCCGGCCAAGAAGAAGAACGGTAAATAATAAACGAACTAGGAGAACCTATCTATGTCCGCTACTGAATTGACAATCCAGGCAGCCAACGCCGCCAACATCGTGACGGTGGGCCCCGAGAAGGGCAGTCAGGCTGTACATGACCTGGTGACCGCCTACCGCGCCAACCGCCGCACTGGCTCCGCCAACACCAAGACCCGTGGTGAAGTGGCCGGTAACAACTGCAAGATCTACCGCCAGAAGGGCACCGGTAATGCCCGTCACGGCGACCACCAGAGCCCCATCTTCGTGGGTGGTGGTGTCGTGTTCGGCCCCCGTCCCTGCGACTACTCCAAGAAGGTGAACAAGTCCACCCGCAAGCTGGCTCTTCGCCGCGTGCTCGGTGACATCATCTCCGGTGGTAAGGTCGTGACCGTTCCTTCCTTCAGCATCGAAGATGGCAAGACCAAGTCCTTTGTGGCTGCCGTTGCCGCCATCGCAGAAGGCAAGAAGATTCTGATCATCTCTGATTCCTTTGATGAAACAACCAAGCTTGCTGGCCGCAACGTGCAGGAGGTGCTCCTCATGACTGCCGCCGAAGTGAACGTGGAGCAGCTGCTCAACGCCAAGAAGGTTGTCATCGTTGAATCCGCTCTCGAAACAATCGCCAACCGCACCAAGTAATCATGAACGATATATACGACGTTATCAAGAAGCCCCGCGTTTCCGAAAAGGCCACCGTGCTGCATGAAACGACTGGCGAGCTCGTGCTTGAAGTGGCGGTGAAGGCCACCAAGATCGAAATCAAGCAGGCCGTGGAGAAGGCCTTCGGTAAGAAGGTTGCCGCTGTCCGCACTGCCAACTACGACGGCAAGGTTCGCCGCAAGCGCACCAAGGATGCCGGTACCGCCCCCGCTTGGAAGAAGGCTTATGTGCGCCTCGCTGCAGGTGAGTCTCTCGACCTCGTCTAAATTGGAACCCTTAATTAAGTAAGCTATCATGTCCCTCAAGTCATTCAAGCCTACCACACCGTCCAATCGCTACAAGATTCTTCCTGCGTTTGACGAGATCACCAAGAGCAAGCCTGAGAAGTCCCTGCTCGAGCCGATCCGTAAGAGCGGTGGTCGCAACAACAACGGCCGCATCACCACCCGCCACATCGGCGGTGGTCACAAGCAGCACTACCGTCTGGTGGACTTCCGCCGCACCCGCCGCGATGCCGCCACTGTGCTCGCTATCGAATACGATCCCAACCGTACCTGCCGCATCGCCCTCATCCAGTATGCCGATGGCACCAAGAGCTACATCTTGGCTCCCGTTGGTCTTACCGTGGGCATGACCGTGCAGAGCGGCGAGACCGTTGCCCCCAAGGTAGGCAACGCTATGCCCCTCAAGAATGTTCCCCTTGGCACAGCTATCCACAACATCGAGGTTCGTCCTGGCACCGGCGGCAAGATTGCTCGCTCGGCTGGTCAGCAGGCTGTCCTCTCCAACCGCGACGGCGAATACGCCCTTGTGAAGATGCCCTCCGGCGAAATCCGCAAGTTCCGCGTTGACTGCTACTGCACCATCGGTCAGGTTGGCAACACCCAGCACATGAACGAGTCCTCCGGTAAGGCTGGCCGTACTCGCTGGATGGGCATCCGCCCCACCGTGCGTGGTATGTGTATGAACCCCGTCGACCACCCCAACGGTGGTGGTGAAGGTAAGTCCAAGTCCGGTGGTGGTCGTCAGCACCTGAAGTCCCCGTGGGGTCACGTCAAGGGCCAGAAGACCCGCCGTCTCCGCAAGCCCAGCGATGTGTTCATCGTGCAGCGCCGCAAAGCCAAGTAAATCTAACCTCAAACACTTCTAAGAACAATGGGACGTTCCCTCAAAAAAGGACCCTTCGTAAGCCAGTCTCTTCTCGACAAGGTTGATGCCCAGCTGCAGAGCGGGGATCGCAAGCCGATCAAGACTTGGAGCCGTGCTTCTATGATTATCCCCGATTTCGTCGGCCTCACCTTCCTCGTGCACGCTGGCAAGAGCTTTGCCACCGTCTACGTCACGGAAAACATGGTGGGTCACAAGCTCGGTGAATTCGCTCCGACCCGCATCTTCAAGGCACACGGCGGTATCGGCAAGAAGTAATAAGTAAGATACACCGTGTAAAAGAACCATGTCTCTGCTTCACCACAGCATCAGCCTGCTCGCAGTTGCCTCATTGGGGCTCGGAGCTCAGCTGTTTGCCCAGGGTGGAGCAGGGAGTGGGGCGGAACACAAAATCGCTCAACTCGAACGCCAACTTGCCAACCTGCGCGAAAGCTACGCCCTCTCCCGGGCAGACGCTGACGACGCACGCCGGCAGCTCAGAGAAATCCGCACGCGCCTCGAAGCGCTCGGCGGTGCCGCTCTGGGAGACAGCGAGGAGAAGATTATCGACACCGCTTCCCAACTGGAAGCCGCCCGTGCCGAGCTGGAAACCCTCCGGCAAGCTTCTCTCCGCGTAGCATCCGCTATCAACTCCTACATGCGTGGAGCCCTGGTAGAAGATGCTGCCGCCCGGCAAGTGCTGGAGACATCTCTGCGCGAGCAGGAAGTAGCCCTCGGGCTGCGCACCGCTCCGCAAGATGACCTCGCCGGCTCGGTGGATGAAGCCCGCGTACTCAGCATCGATAGCGAGTCCGGTCTCATCGTCATCAACGCCGGTCGCGATGCCAAGGTAGAGGTGGGTATGCCCATGCAAATCACGCGGGGCGACCAATCCATCGCCAAGGCCATCGTCACAGACGTTCGCAAGAAAGTCGCAGGCATGCTCGTGCAAAAGCACCTCAACCCTGCACTTAGCGTCGGCGTGGGCGACCGTGTTTCCCTTACCACAAATGAATAATTCTTCAACAAATACCATCAAAATGGAAGTTAAAGCAGTATACAAGAACGCTCGCATCTCTGCGAAGAAGATGCGCGACGTAGCCGCCGCCGTGCAGGGTATGTCTGTATCCAAGGCAACGGACGTGCTGAGCTACACCCCCAAGAAGGGCGCTTATCTCCTCAATAAGACCCTCAAGGCCGCTGTGGCCAACGCCGAGAACAACAATGGCCTTTCCGCTGATGAGCTCGTGCTCAAGAGCGTGATGGTCGACGAAGGTCCCACCTTCCGCCGCACCATGGCCCGTGCTCGTGGCTCTGCCAACATGATCCGCAAGCGCACCTCTCACATCACCGTCATCCTCGCCAACGCCGAGGCATAATCACAACAAACCACACATAACACTATGGGACAGAAAGTAAATCCTATCGGTTTCCGTCTTGCCGTCACTAAGGACTGGCGCTCCAAGTGGTATGCTACGGGCAAGGACTATGCCACGAAGCTCCACGAGGACCTCAAGATTCGTAAGTTCATCAAGGACTTCACCGCTAAGCTCAACAGCGACCTCAAGGGTGCCACACCCGCTATCTCCCGCATCACCATCGAGCGCGCCTGGAATAGCGTCCGCGTCACCATCTGCACTGCTCGCCCCGGTCTCGTCATCGGGCCCAAGGGCAAGAACATCGAGGACATGACCACCGCCCTCAGCAAGCTTTGCGGCGGCGCTCAGGTCAAGCTCGACATCATGGAAATCCGCCAGCCCGAGCTCGATGCTCAGCTTGTGGCAGAAAACATCGCCACTCAGCTTGAGCGCCGTGTTTCCTTCCGCCGCGCCATGAAGCGTGCCGTTCAGGTCGCTATGGACTTCGGTGCTGAAGGTATCCGCGTGCGTTGCGCTGGCCGTCTCGGCGGTGCCGACATCGCTCGCGCTGAGCAGTACCGCGAAGGCAAAGTGCCCCTGCAGACCCTGCGCGCCCCCATCGACTACGGTTTCGCCGAAGCTCGTACCCTCTACGGTATCATCGGCATCAAGTGCTGGATCAACAAGCGCCCGGAAGTTGCCGGTGCCGCTCCCTCCGGCCGCCCAGGTCGTCCTTCCCGTCCGCGCCGCGATCGTGGCGATTCCCGTCGCGATGCCTGATTCAATCAACCTTTAACGATTATAGGAGAATAAGACTATGCCTTTAATGCCTAAACGAATCAAGGATAACCACCGCAAGATGCACCGCGGCAATCGCGGCGGCAATGCTACCAGCGGTGATTATGTTGCCTTCGGTGATTATGGTCTGCAGGTTCTTACCCGCGGCTGGGTCACCAACAACCAGATCGAAGCCTGCCGTATTGCCATCAACCGCTACCTGCGTCGTCGTGGCCGCGTCTTCATCCGTATCTTCCCGCAGAAGTCCTTCACCAAGCGTCCGCCGGATACCCGTATGGGTAAGGGTAAGGGTGCCGTGGAAGGCTGGGTGGCCGTTTGCCGCCCCGGCAACATCATGTTCGAGGTCGGCGGCGTGACCGAGTCCGCTGCTCGTGAGGCTCTCCGCCTCGCCTCCAACAAGCTGGGTATCCGTACGCGTTTCGTCTACCGCCAGGGTGCTGAGCCCCAGGCCTGATTAAGAAGTAACCATCAACATTACACATATTATGCCTGTCAAGAAAGCTAAAGACTTCCGCGGTATGCCCGCCAAGGAACTTGCCGCACACATCCGTGGCCTGCGCGAGGAATTCTTCAACCTCCGCATCCAGCAAGCTACTGGTCAGCTGGAAAACAACCAGCGTATCCGCATCGTCCGCAAGGAGCTCGCCTGCGCCCTGACCGTTCAGGGCGAAGGTGCCCCCGCTGAGGAGAAATAACAAACCATACGACTAAATCATGAGCGAAGAAACTACTACGACTAAGCCCCAGGGTCTCCGCAAGACCCGCGTTGGTGTTGTTGTCTCCACCAAGATGAGCAAGACCATCGTTGTGGAATACGTTGCACGCGTTCCCCATCCCGTGTTCAAGAAGATCGTCAAGAAGAGCAAGAAGTTCTATGCCCACGACGAAAACGAGACCGCCAAGATGGGTGATACCGTCCGCATCCGCGAAACCCGCCCGCTCTCTGCCCTCAAGCGCTGGGAGCTCGTGGTAGTCATCAAACACTAATCTCTAAACAAAGGATAACTTACCATGCTTCAGATGAAATCCCTCGTACAGGTGGCCGACAACACCGGCGCCCGTACCGCCAAGATGATCGGTGTCATCGGCAAGTCCGGCACAGACCAGGCTCACATCGGTGACATCATCACCTGCCACATCCGCGAATCTATCCCCACCGCTTCTGTCAAGAAGGGTACGGTGGTGAAGGCCGTGGTGGTGCGCACTGCCGCCCCCATCCGCCGCGATGATGGCTCCGTCCTCCGCTTCGACTCCAACGCCGTTGTTGTCATCGATAAGGACAACAACCCCAAGGGTACCCGTATCTTCGGGCCCGTGGCTCGCGAACTTCGTGAAAAAGGCTTCATGAAGATCGTATCCCTCGCCCCTGAGGTGCTCTAATTCGGAGCCGGTATTTGTTGAATCTCGACTCGGGGTGGTAACCATGTGTTACCACCCCGATTTTCTTTTCCCCCGCTCATCCACCACCTATACCCATGTCCACGCACAGCATATCACAGCACCCTCGCGCCATCTTGCTCATGGGTATTCCTGCCTCTGCCAAAAGCACATTCTGCCTCCCAAGCTGCCCAACAGGGTAGAGGTCTACTACCTTCGCAGCCGCATCCAAGAGTGCATTGCTGCAAGTTCCACCCGCGAAGAGTCCGTGACCCCAGCGGCTATCCTCGCCATGTCTGCACGCCTTTGCATGCCCACGCGTGCAGAGGTCTTTGATGCCCTCTACTTCGTTGCCCGTACTGAGAGCGGCTTCTCCATCTCTGATTGGACAGAATAATCCTCCAACAAACACCACACCATGTCTTTTCAGCAACTTTTCCTTCAAAAATACTAAAAAAAATGATTTTTCTCTTGCCAAGCTCCTTATCTGCGTGTATACTCCTCCCGTCCTTACAGGGCAAACTCTTCTAAACGGGGTATTAGCTCAGCTGGTAGAGCACTTCAATGGCATTGAAGGGGTCAGCGGTTCGAGTCCGCTATGCTCCAGGCTTCGTAAAACAGCGTATCAGGTCACCTGATACGCTGTTTTTCTACGCCCAGGCAGGCCAGA
>JAZTYM010000029.1:0-13033 GCA_045637025.1 Akkermansia sp.
CCTTGCCGCCGTATGACTTGCGGAGAAGCTTAAGCACCTCCAGATTGTCACCCTCGATGTACAGATTCTGGGTTGTGTCCCAGTCTTTACTTTCCTCCTTGCAAGGGCGGAGCGTACCGAGAGAAGGCGTAAGAGCTGCGCGGCGGGCCTCTGTCTTACCGCGCCAATTGAGCCCAAAAAGCTCATTTTCTTTCACCACAGCTTCGCCGCAAAGCTGACGGAGAGCGTCGACATCCACCTGGCCATCCCGCACCACGGAGGGGAAAAGCGCGGCGAGAGCCCGGAGATTGTCTTGAATGGGAGACGCAGATTGAGCTTCGGGAGAAGTAGGAGATGATTTTTCGTACGGCATAGCTTAGGGGAGGAGATGGTGAGATTGCAAGAGCTGGTGGATTTGCAAGCCAAGTTGGTGGCGCTGCTTGGAGAGGTTAATACGCTGTTGTGGATTCGTCGTCTTTTTGAGCTCAGCGGCGACAGCTTTCCATTCCTGATTCAGACGGTGAATGGAATCGGCTAACTGAGCGGCAACCAGAGGAGAATCGAGTGGAACGAAAGGCAAATCCGCGCATACGGCAGGCTTATTCTGCATGAGCGCAAGAGCGTGCAAAGCGCAAGTCCAGCGATGGAACAGGGCCATGAGGTGAGGCGGGAGAGACTCCTGCTGCCACGCGACATAGCAGAAGAACTCCGGAATGGAGGGCAAAACCAGAGTCCGCACTAAGGACTCCAGCGGTGCTCCCTGCGGGAGAAGGGATAGATAGACATCATTTCCGGCAGCCACAGCCAGAAGAAGCGGGTACTGCACAGCGATGTGAATGAGCTGCTGCAAGCGACCCAGCTGTGCCAGGGTAACTTCAGCGTGCGCCTGTACCCCCACCACCAGAAGCTCAGAAAAGTCTCCTTCCGTTTCGCTTTTGTAGGGAGCTACGCCGCAAGTATCATGCCGCAAGGTAGTCACCCAGGCCGAAGAGACGGCGGCATCAATAAGAGCCTTATCCCCCTTGACGCGTGCAGCGTGCTTGCGGAGGAGCTCCTTAGAAAGACGCACCCCCACGCGCAATGCTGACTCCGGCAGCATGCCTGCCAACACTGTCGGGAAGTCAGCCATCCTGTCGCGTGAGAGTTAACATAGCCAGCACTTCAAAATCATCCACACCACGCGTCTTGCCACCCTTGGCAATGGTAGTGCCGCCGGGGGAGAAGATGCTGGCCGCCTGAGACTCCTCCGACTGCCCGGTGATGGAGCGCACGGCTGCAGCGAGCAAATCCGTGTAGCGGGTCATCTTGCGGGCGTTATCCGTCTGCTGCATGTATTGGGCCTCTGCCTCTGGCACGACTTCTTCATGCGGCATGGCGAGAGCCTTGAGCATATCCAGGCACTTCTTGACGTGCGAGAAGCTATGTGTCACCGTACCATCCTCCGCCACATGCAGCAGGAAGTAGGGCATGAAGGGATATTGGCGGGAAGCCACAGCCATGGACGCATGCGAACACAGCAGGAAGAAAGCACCCGCTGGGACATCAGTATGCGTAACATCCAGTGTGGCGGTAAAATAGGAGGGCAGCTGCTCGATGAGCTTGCGATGCTTTTTGCGGAAGTTGGCAAAATCTGCCCGGTACTGGTGCATGCTCAGGTCGGAGATGGCGCAATTCTGGTCGATAGCATCAATATCCAGCTTACCGGAACGCAGGGCCTTGAGCTGCTTGTCGCGGAAGTCGGCATCGGTGGATGAAATCTTCAGGAAGGTCATGCGCCCGAGCACGCGACGCTCCAGATTGATGTAGGCATCCAAATCCGGCATGGGCCAGATATTGACCAGCTGAATCTGCTTGTTCGGGCTGCCGATTCGATCAATACGCCCGAAACGTTGAATGATGCGCACCGGGTTCCAGTGGATATCGTAGTTGATGAGATAATCGCAGCCTTGCAGGTTCTGACCTTCTGAGATACAGTCGGTAGCAATCAGGATATCAATTTCCTGGCCTCCAGTAGCTGTTGAATCAAAACCATTTTTTGACTTGGGGGAGAAGGCCGCCAGCAAATCTTCCTGGCGCTTTTTCACGCCCTCCAGATTCGTATCGCGATTGCTGCCGGAAAGCAAAGCTGTGTAAACTCCATATTGGGAAAGGAGCTCTTCGTTGAGTGCCTCGTACAGATACTGCGCCGTATCGGCAAACGCGGTGAAGATGATTATCTTTCGGTTGGGGCGGTCATCCACCATGTTGAGGGGATGCTGCATTTTTTCGCGGATAAGGCTGCGCAGCAAGCCCAGCTTGGCATCGTTCTCCGGTGTAGCATCGCCACAAAGGGCTTTCACCTCACGCATAATATCCAAGTCGGCAGCTATATCGTTGCGCCAGCGTTCGCGCTGGATATGCCTCAAATCAACCTTGATGCGCTGGCCAATGACCGTGGAGAACTCCTCCACATCTTCATCGTCGAAGTCATCCTCAGACGCGGCGAGCAGGAAATCCTGATTTTCCGCGTATAAATCCAGCTTGGCCAGCAGGTCCTCCGCTGTGGCAATCTGTTTGGTGAGGGTAAGGGCAAACGAACAGACCGAGCTCTCCATACGCTTGAGGAGGTTCATCATCATGAGCGCGGAAAGACTGTTCTCACGGTCAGATTGTTTGAATGTACGGTTGCCTTCTATCTGTTGGTCGTATTCGGCGTATAACTCTTTGTATTCCTCATACAGGTACTCAATCGGGCGATAGGAAGCCATGTTGAGCTGAGCCAACAGGTCGTTGATATCTTCCACCGGGAGCACGATGCCGTGTTGAGTCTCTGCATAGGTATTGCGGGCGGGAAGTTGCTCCGGGAACAGGTTGACCCCCTCAGCATCATGCGGATACCAAGTTTTGATGTGTTTGCGGGAGCGCCCAATGGTCAACAGGTTGAGCAACTGGAAATAATCCAGCCCCAGAGAATCGAGAAGGTGCTGAGATGTGCGCTCTTCCTCTGGCAAATGCGTCCAGTTGGTGAAGGCAGCTTGTGCCATGCGGGTAGTGTTGCTGATGCTTTCAATCCCCTGAGCTTGCAGGAAATCATCCTTATCCCCGGAAATCAGCAGAATTTGATTGCGCAGGTCGCTTGCTTTGTTGTTGACTGGAGTAGCGGAAAGGAGCAGAATTTTAGTCTTGATCCCGGCTTGTACTACTTTGCGCATCAGAAAGTCGTAGCGCGAGGTCGTCTTATCAGCCTTGGTGGAGCGATTGCGGAAGTTGTGAGACTCATCGATGACCACAAGGTCGTAATTACCCCATTCTACCGTGTCTAGAGCACGCCCGTGGCTCATGCCACCAGAACGCCCCAAATCTGTGTGGTGGAACAAGTCGTAGTAGAAAGGTTGCTCCGCAAACTCATTGAACTTGCTATTGTAGCGGTAAGCATCCCAGTTCTCGCGCAAACGCTTGGGGCACAGTACCAGCACTTTCTTGTTCATGAGCTGGTAGTAGCGGATGACGGCGAGCGCCTCATATGTCTTACCTAACCCAACACTATCCGCCAGAATGCAGCCGCCGAAACGCTCCAGCATCTCCAGCAGACTCTCTACACCGTCTCGCTGATAAGAAAACAGTTTCTTCCAGATGAGCGAATCGTAGAATCCTGTTTCACCCTGAATGTAGTCCTTCGGAAGTTTTGCGTTGTCCAGCAGCTTGTAACAGGATTTATAGTATACCCAAGCGGCGGGATGTGTGCGCGAAAGGAAATCCAGCTTTTCGCCTACCACAGAAGACGCTGTAGCCGAAGTCCAGGCCTGGTCAAACAGTCCGTTAATGGCATGGCATTGCATGGGAATCATCGGGACGCAGCCGGTGAACCCTCCGTCATTAGGTAATATGCCAAATCCCTTAGCATTAAAGGAACAAGCTCCCATCAGGCCTCCCGATATCAAATCCTCGTTGTAGAATACCATGCTTTCCATGCGTATGGTAGTACAACGAACATCTGCCTTGCCTGACTGAATCCAGGCAAGGCATTCAATAGCCCATGACTGAGTCAGGAGCGTATTATGTAAAGCTCTCTCTTCTTCTGCATTTAGAATTTGCCAATCCTCCAATGCTGATTCCGGCAAAACGATTCTCCATGTACAACCAATAAGCTCTTGTGGCAAATGGGCATAAGCAGCAAGCGTAAACGACATCGTTGCAGAATCCACGCGAGTGGTGCCGCTAATATCAGTCTGGGAGAAAATGCCTATATTGACCATGGTACACGGAAACAGAGCGCAGATAGACTCTGAACTCCAGCAAATTCTACCAGTTTTCGCCTTTTTTGCAAGAAATTATCGTATTTAATATGCCTTTTTTCTGCATTTCTCTACATATGATGAAACAGTAACCTCCACAACATCCTCCACTGGGATGCGGGTGTCGGTGTCCATGATAAGGAGCCTCTTATGAGTCAGGGCGGGGCGCAGAAGGGGATTGACTAAGCGAGGGGGAGGTGGTATATCGGTTGGGGAGCGGGGATGCGAGCAGAGATGGCATCTGGCGGGCGCTTGGTTGCGAGTTGTAGCAGGAGAGATTCAGCATGAAAGGGATTTTAGAAGACGAGCCGAAGAAGGGATTGTGGTGGGAGCGGGGGTGCTATGTGTTGTTGGTGGGGATAGGGTTGGTGATGTTGGCGGGGTGGTTGCATGGTTGTTTTGAGGCGCTGAGTGGGCTGATGTTTGGCTTTTTTATTGTGTGGCAGGTGGTGCGCGGGCTGGTGATTAAGCGGCATTTTTGGCACATAGCGGAGGAGAAGGTGAGTTTTTGGAGTTTGGCGGTGGCGCTGGTGGTGGCGCTGGGTTGCTATTGGTTGTGCCAGCGGGGTGGTGCATGATTGGCTGATTATTTGGGGGCAGGGTGCTGAAAATGATTGCCATCTGCCGCAAAAATTGGTAGAATGCTAGGCATCATCTGACATGGCAGCAAAGGAGCAGAAAACGTGGCCTCTCATACGCCCTGTATTGTCGAAATACATAGGGCCTGAGAGGGGATTGGTGATATGGGGGATATTATCTGGTGTGGTGGCAGCAGCGGCGGCGGGTTTTGGTCTGCCGGTGATGTTGCAGTATGTGTTCCCCGTTGTTTTTGGAGAAACGCCCGCGCCGGCATGGTTGCATGATTGGCTGGCTGGTTTTGTGGGGCCAGAGCACATGGAGATGGCGTTGATGTGGGGTGCGGCGCTGCTGATTCCGCTGGTGATGTTTGTGCGCGGCATGGCTACGTATGGCAATTCGTATTTGCTGACGTGGGCGGGCATGAATATTCTGACGCGCTTGCGCTCTGATTTGTTTGCGCGGTTGCAGTGGTTGTCTTTTTCGTTTCACGACCGCAAGTCTCGCGGTGAGTTGATGACGAGTGTCATCCAATTCACGCAGAATTTGCAGCAAAACATGGTGTTTGTGCTGAATGATTTGGTGATTCAGCCGCTCACGCTGGTGGCTGCGGTGGCGTATCTGGTGTATGCAGCGATGACGAGCAACGAGAGCGCCATTTTGCTGGGGAATCTCATCATCTCGGCGGCGTGTGTGCCCCTGGTGCGCTTGGTGGGCAAGCACATGATTAAGCAGTCGCGCAAGGCGCTGGCTATCCGCCATGTGATTACGGCTACGGTGGAAGAAAGTTTTGCGGCGCAGCGAGAGGTGCGTGCGTTCAACTTGGAGAAGATGCGCGAGGCGTCGTTGTACGAGCTCATCACGCGTTTCAATGCGGTGTCTATTCGTTGTTATGCGTGGCAGCATGCGCTTTCTCCTGCGGTGGAGTTTGTGTGTGCGCTGGCCTTGGCGTATTCTCTCTACCAGGGGTGCGGCAGCGGGCTTACGCTGGAGCAATTCACGGCGATTGCGACGGCTTTCTATTTCTGCTACGACCCCATCAAGCGTTTGGGTTCGGTGGCGAACCATGTGCAGCTCATGGGTGTGGTGGTGGACCAGCTCAATGATATTTTGTTGGCCAAGGACGAGACGCCCGAGCCCGCGGAGCCTGTCGCGATGCCGGCGGAGGTGGCCGGACGCGTGGATTTTGAGCATGTGACTTTTGGCTACACGGAAGACAAGGTGGTGCTCAAGGATATCAATGTGCATGTGCCGGCTGGGCAGGTGGTGGCATTGGTGGGGCCCAGCGGCTCTGGCAAGACGACATTTATCAACCTGATTTGCCGTTTTTATGATGCGAACAACGGGGTGGTGAAGATTGATGATGTGGATGTGCGCCATATCTCCCGCGCAGATCGCACCCGCATCATTGGTTTGGTGTCGCAGTTCTCTGCGTTGTTCCGCGATACGATTCGCGAGAATATCCGCGTGGGCCGCAAGGGCGCCAGCGATGCTGATGTGGAATCTGCTGGCAAGCTGGCATGTGTGGATGAGTTTGTGCAGTCTCACCCCGCTGGCTACGACCGCGTGCTGGCAGAGGGCGGTGGCGGCATTTCGGGCGGCCAAAAGCAGCGCGTGTCCATTGCGCGTGCGTTCTTGAAGAATGCTCCCATTCTCATTTTGGATGAGGCGACCTCGGCCTTGGATATGAAGAGCGAGGCCACCATCCAAGCGGCTTTGGATAAGCTGGCAGAGGGGCACACGACTTTTGTGATTGCGCATCGTTTCAGTACCATTCGCATGGCTCAGCGTATTTTGGTGTTTGATGAAGGCCGCATTGTGGCAGATGGCACCCACGATGAGTTGTATGACTCTTGTGCGCTGTATAAGGGCCTGTACGATGAGCAGGTGAGCCAAGTTAAGGAAGGAAAGGAGACCACCACATGCTGAAACGCGTCTTGTTTTTTGCCCAGCATTTCTTGTTGCCCCATCTCAAGTGGGTGCTAGCCACGATTCTCACGGGTTTTATTGCCTCTGCCGCTAGTGGCATGGGTGTGCCCCTGATGATTAAGTTTGTGTTCCCAGTGGTGTTCTTCCACGGGGCGGGCGAGGAGCCCGAGCTGCTGCAGATGGTGCCAAGTCTCAAGGAGCTGGATGCCACCACTTTGCTGTTGTTGGCCTGTGCGTCTATGCCCGTTGTCTTTGCGATACGTGGTTTTGCCATGTGGGCTAATTCTGTGTTGGTGAACTACTTGGGTATCCGCATCCTGACCCGCCTGCGCATGCAGATGTTTAGCCGCGTGCAGGCTTTGCCCATGGCGTTCATCGAAGGTCGCCGCAAGGGCGATATCATCAGCCGTATTTTGGCTGATACGACCAAGGTGCAGAGCATTCTCTCCCATGTGGCCAACGATTTGGTGAAACAGCCCGTGACCTGCATTTGTGCGCTGGCTGCTTTCATTTGGTTGCTGGTGAGCACGGGTCAGGGCCTGCTCTTCTTTGTCAACATGCTGTTTGTGGCGCTGGCGGCTTGGCCTATCGTGATTTTTGGCAAGCGTATTTCCAATAGGTCTCGCCGCGCTCAGGAGGGGCTGGGTGAGCTGAATACCCTGGTGCAGCAAAACCTGGAAACCCAGCGCGAGGTGCGTGCCTATGCCATGGAGGAACGCCAAATCGCGGATTTCGACGCCAATTCTCGCGTTTTCTGCCGCAACACGCTCAAGTTGGTCAAGTACCAAAAAGCCCTCATTCCTGTGATGGAAGTGGTCACGGCGCTGGCGCTCACGTTCTTGCTGGTGCGTGGTCGCTTGTGTGGCATGACTCTCACCGACTTTGTGGCGGTGGCGGCTGCGCTCTTCTTCACCTTCGACTCGATGAAGCGCGCGGGCACCGCCTTCAACCGCTTGCACGAGGCGCAGGGCTCGCTCGTGCGCTTGGAAGAAGTGCTGCGTGAACCAGACACGATGCCCGACCCCGAAAACCCCATTGCTATGCCCAAGCGTGTGCGGGGTGATATCACCTTCGACAACGTGAGCTTTGCCTACGACAATGGCAAAACGGTGCTGCGCGATATCAATGTGCACATCCCAGCGGGGCAGATTGTGGGCTTGGTGGGCCCCAGTGGCGCGGGCAAGACTACCTTTGCCAGCCTCATTCCCCGTTTCTACGATGTGACGCAGGGCTCTATCTGTGTGGATGGGGTGGATATCCGCCAGGTGCTCAAGCATGATTTGCGCGAGCAGCTCTCCCTGGTGGGGCAGCAGGCTCTCCTCTTCTCCGGTTCTATCCGCGAGAATATTGCACTGGGCCGCCCCGATGCCACGCCCGAAGAGTTGCAACGCGCGGCGGATTCTGCGGCGGTGTCCGCTTTCATCGATTCTCAGCCTCAGGGCATGGATACTGTGCTGGGGCAGGGGGGGGCAGGTCTTTCGGGTGGCCAGCGCCAGCGTGTGGCTATTGCGCGTGCCTTTGTGAAAGATGCGCCCATCCTCATCTTGGATGAAGCGACGGCTTCTCTGGATGCGGAGAGCGAGCGCGATATCCAGCAGGAACTGGATAGCTTGGCCCAAGGGCGTACGACTCTCATCGTGGCGCACCGCTTCAGCACCCTGCGCCATGCCCACCGCATCCTCGTCTTTGAGTCCGGGCGCATTGTGGGCGATGGCCCGCACGAGCAACTCTATGCCACATGCCCGCTCTACAAAGAGCTCTACGACCGCCAGGGCATCAACTAAGCATTTGGAGCGTAGCGAATGACTCGCTACGCTCGTTTTCCTGTCAAGCGTCCGGACGGTGCGGGTCTTTTCGCTTGTTTTCACGAGCCAGAAATGCTATATTATCAGGCAGATAATATAGCGTTTTTTGTTCACTCTTTCCCCTTCCTACATGCCATGAAACCCCACCTTCCTGTTCGCCTTTTCCGTGCTGTCATGGCTCTCCTGTTGGCCGCTCCGTCTGCGCTCTATGCAGCGTACACCGCCCCCACCGCCATCACCATCCCGAGTGGCTACACACAGGTGACTGTGGATGCTCTGGCGGATATCACCGCCTACAGCTCGTCGGCTCAAGATGTCGCTTTACGCTTGGATGCCGCCTCCCTGCCAGATGGGATGCTCACGATAAGCGACCTCTCTTCCCCGCTCATGTCCAGCTCGGCAGATTCTTGGTATTTCACCAGCTATTCGGCTTCATCCTTGGCGTCTCTCACCTTCAGCGAGGCTCCCACTCGGCTGTTCGATGTTTCATCTGGGGAAAGCCTGCAATTCACCGCTCTGCAGCATCTCTTGTTTGATGGGAATACATATTCGACCTCCTCCCACGCGTACGGCGGCGCGATTTATGGGGACACTATCACCCTGAGTGACAACGAGAGCGTGAGCTTCAGCAGGAACACGGCGAGCACAACGGGCTACTACTACTACGCGAGAGGCGGCGCGATTTATGGGTATAGCACCATCACCCTGAGTGACAACGGGAGTGTGGAGTTCATCGGGAACACGGCGAGCAGCTCCTACGCGTACGGCGGCGCGATTTATGGGTATGACTCCAGCAGCATCACCCTGAGTGGCAACGGGAGCGTGACCTTCAGCGGGAACACGGCGAGCAGCTCCTCCTACGCGTACGGCGGCGCGATTTATGGGGATAGCTACAGCACCATCACCCTGAGTGGCAACGCGAGCGTGACCTTTAGCGAGAACACTGCGAGCCGCTCCTCCTACGCGTACGGCGGCGCGATTTATGGGGCTAACGACAGCAGCATCACCCTGAGTGGCAACGGGAGCGTGAGCTTCAGCGAGAACACGGCGAGTTCAACGGGCAGCTCCTCCACCGCGTACGGCGGCGCGATTTATGGGTCGTATAGCTCCAGCACCATCACCCTGAGTGGCAACGAGAGCGTGAGCTTCAGCGGGAACACGGCGAGCAGCACCTCCTCCTACGCGTTCGGCGGCGCGATTTATGGGAGCAGCATCACCCTGAGTGGCAACGGGAGCGTGAGCTTCAGCGGGAACACGTCGAGCAGCAGCTCCTCCACCGCGTACGGCGGCGCGATTTATGGGAGCACCATCACCCTGAGTGGCAACGGGAGCGTGACTTTCAGCGAGAACACGGCGAGCAGCAGCTCCTCCTACGCGTACGGCGGCGCGATTTATGGGAGTAGCATCACCCTGAGTGACAACGAGAGCATGAGCTTCAGCGGGAACTCGGTGAGCACAGCGGGCAGCTCCTCCTTTGTGTTGGGTGGTGCGATTTATGGGAGTAGCATCACCCTGAGTGGTAATGGGAGTGTGACCTTCAGCGGGAACACGGCGAGCAGCAGCTCCTCCTCCGCGCACGGCGGCGCGATTTATGGGAGCACCATCACCCTGAGTGGCAACGGGAGCGTGGAGTTCAGCGGGAACACGGCGAGCAGCTCCTCCCACGCGTACGGCGGCGCGATTTATGGGGCTAGCTCCATCACCCTGAGTGACAATGGGAGCGTGAGCTTCAGCGGGAACACGGCGAGCAGCACCTCCTCCTCCGCGTACGGCGGCGCGATTTATGGGGCTAGCTCCATCACCCTGAGTGGCAATGGGAGTGTATCGTTCATTGGTAACTACGCGCAAAGTGAGACTGGCAAAAGCTATGGCGGGGCCATATACGGAGAGAGCATAACATTGAGCAACAATGGGAGTGTGCTTTTCCATGATAATGTTGTATCTGGTAAAAATGGATACGGCGGTGCTATATATGGTAGCCGTGTTGTGATGGAGGAGAATGATAGTATTACCTTCAGTGAGAATGAGTCAGTTGGTTCAGGTGGAGCCATTTGTGCTTTTTACAACAATGAGAGCAGTATGGTTTCTTTGAATCAGAATGATAAAGTCGAGTTTTCAAAGAACAAGGCCAATGGGTATGCCGGGGGCGCTATTTATGGTGAGGTCGGCATAGAAGTGTCCAAGAATGGAAGTGTGGAGTTTAGTGAAAATTCTTCATACTATGGTGGCGCCATTTGGGGACTTAAAAATATAGATTTTATGGGGAACGAGAGCGTGGAGTTCTCCTCCAATGTTGTTGAGGCTGACGGAGGTGCCATTTGTTCTCATTATGGAAGCATCAACCTGGAAGCGAATAAGAGCGTGTTGTTTGAGGGCAATGCCTCAGAGCACGGCGGAGCTATTTACAGCTCCGGCAAAGTCAACGTCGAAGATAATGACACGGTGGCGTTCCTCCGCAATACGGGTGATTCGGGCGGCGCTGTTTACATGAGTTATGATACGGTGACCTCATTTGTTGATAATAAGAGTGTCACATTTAGTGAAAATAGTGCGACATCGTATGGTGGAGCTCTGTATGCGTATGGCTCTAGCGGAACGCATGTTGATTTTTCCGGGAATGAGAGCATCAAGTTCACCGAGAACACAGCCAGTAGCGGGTGGGGAGGGCATGGCGGCGCCATGTATTATGATTATGGCTCTTCTCTCTCCATCAAGGATAATGGCAGTGTTGCGTTTAGTCATAATAGTGTCACCGCGACATCGTCTGCATATAGCGTAGATGTGTATGGTGGTGCGTTGTATTTGGACGGTGCTTCTGCTACCATCAGAGACAACGAAAGCGTCATCTTTAGCAATAATTATGCTGGAGTAGGAGAAACGAGCTCCGGTTGCGATGTGTATGGTGGTGCTATTTATGCCGTGCATGATGGCAACGTCAGCTTTGTGGGGAATGGCAATGTCGTGTTTTCGGAGAACAGGGTTTTTGCAGAATCGGAGTATGCCTATTTGCGCGGTGGTGCTATCTGCGCGATTGGCGATAGTGAAGTGAATTTCCGGAATAACGAGAGTGTCCTTTTTGAAAAGAATTATGAGGGGGATAGCGACGGGAATTATGTATTAAGAAGTATCTATGCCGATTCGATTTCTCTTTCTGCCGCCGAAGGGAATAGTGTGGAGTTCCGGGATTCTGTGTACATTTCATCCGGTTCCACGGTGTCTCTGAATGCCGATTATACGGAAGGCGCGGACGTTGTGTTTGAGCAGCTGGGTGATATCATCTTTACCGGTGCGTATACAGAGGCTCATCTCAATGAAATTTTGGAAGAGGAGGGGGCCAATCGCCTGGCCACGGATGCTGAAATCCTGGCTTCTCGCACGAGTGAGGTGCGGGCGATGACAAACCTCTACGGTGGATGCCTGCGTGTGGAGGATGGCGCGATATACGAGGGCTACGGCATCACCACCGCTACGGGCAGCAATGCCACCGTGAGCGTGAAAGATGCCAGCTTGGAGCATAGCGGTTACCAATTGAGCTTTGCTGCGGGCACAACCCTGCAGGCTGCAGGCGTGAACACGGTGACGGCTCAATCATTGAACATGGCAGATGGTAGCACACTTTCTCTTTGTGTTTCGGAGCAAAATATGGATGAAGCTGTGCTGACATTGTCTGGCGAGTTTATCCAAGGTGGGCATTTGTATGTGGATTTGCAGATGGATGACACGTCTTTGTCGGCAGACTCCTACAAGCTGCTCACTTTTGATAGCGCGCCAACGTCGTGGACGTCTGAAACAATCACCATTCTAGGTGGTGGGCAATGTGATGTGAGCTTCGTTGATTTGGTATGGTATGGTCAAACACTTGTGTGGAATGTAACGAACACAGAGTGGTGGTGGACAAATGGTAGCGGTAACCGGATTTGGAGCACGAGCGATGCCAACTGGGAGCGCGATGGCGTTTCAGGTGGATTCCAAGACGGTGATAGACTGTACTTTGCGGATGCCGGGAGCGGGACGGTTAAACTTGTGGGCGAATTGGCACCTTCGGCCGTCATCGTGGATAATAGCGCCAAGAAAGCTTACACATGGACAGGTTCTGGTTACTTGATTGGCGACATGAGTCTGCAAAAGAGCGGTGCCGGTACACTGACGATTCATACGGCCAATCAGTACAGTGGCGGCACCACATTGATTGAGGGTACCCTCGTGGCTGGCAACAATATGGCCTTTGGCTCTGATGTCATTAAAGTGGAGGGCGGTACGCTTGATTTGAAGGGCAAGGCTGTGGGCAATGACATCTTCCTCGATGGCTTGGCTATCATTAAGGGTGGAGCCAAGTACATGGGCAAGTTCACCATGAACAGCGGCGAGCTGTTGAAGGGCTCTGTGCTCAACATCGCTGAATCCTCCATTGCCACCTTGGCCGGTGGCAAGATGGATGGTACGCTCTCGGGCTTGGGTTCTGTCGCGGTT
>JAZTYM010000030.1:0-33360 GCA_045637025.1 Akkermansia sp.
ATAGAAATTTGGCGGGTGTCTTTCTCGTTTTGCGTATCTTTGAGCTCTTTCATGCCGGGGGTAGGGTAGGGGGATGTGGTGTGAAAGTAGAAAAAACAGAGGGAGCTTGCAGGCCGATGGCTTACAAGCTCCTTCGATCAACGACAATTCGCCGTCGAGAACTCCTCCTGATGGGGAATCATTAGGGGAGCAGGTTCACGGCACGGGCGCGGCGGATTTCGCGCGTGATCTTGCGGTGCATCTTGGCGGATACGCCAGTGACGCGGCGGGGCAGGATCTTACCCGTTTCAGACGTGAACTTGGAAAGGAACTCGGGGTTGCACATATCGACAGCACCAGCGGGGATGTCAATGCGACGACGGGGCATTGTCTTGTTGCAGGTGCGGAAACGGATACGACGCTCAACGCTCTTGAATTCGGTAATCATAGTCTTGAGTCTGTTAGTCTAGTGAGTTTAGCGCATTTCGCGGTGCAGCGTGCGGCGCTTCAGATAGGGATTGAACTTCACCTTCTCGAGGCGGCCGGGGGTGCGCTGGCTCTTCTTGTTGCGGGTGGTCACGTAGCGGGAAGGGGTTTTACCTTCCGCCTTGGCTTCTGTGCATTCCAGAATGATGATGTCTCTAGGCATAATTGCGTTAATGTTGTCTTGCGGGCGCGTATTCTACACTATTCTTCGCTATCGTCAAGCGAAATCGCATTTTCTATGTCATTTTGTAGGCCAGCGAAGCCGACGCTGTCAGAATTTTTGGCTCTGTAGGTGGCATATGAGCCATATTTTTTCTCATATTCTTCCTGACACTTCACAGTGAGGCGGCAGAAAGGTCGCACACGCAGGCGACCCTTGGGGATGGGGTCCAAGGAGATTTCGCAGATGCCGTAGGTGCCGCGGCGGATGCGCTCCAAGGCTGCATCGATTTCGTAGAGTTGCTCGCGGTCTTTGTCCAGCAGGCGGATGGTAAGCTCTCGCACTTCGGCTTCGCTGCCAGCATCGCCGATGTGCTGACCAGAAGAAGAGGAGACATTGGATGCGCCGCTGCGGAGGTGGTCGCGGGTGACGCTGTTCATATTGGGAACCAAGGTAGCGCGCAAGTCATGCAAAGCTTCTTTTTGTTCCTCGATGAAAGCGGGCCACTCAGGGTCTGCTTTGAGTAGGGCCAATGTGGCTTTGAGCTTGGCGACGCGGGCCTTTTCCTCGGGGGTCAGGGTTTCTTTCTTGGGCTTGGTGCTCTCCGTTTTGGCGGCTTTGGGCTTATCAGTCGTATCTTTTTTAGCCGGAGCAGCTGCTTTAGCCTTGCCTTTGGTTGTCGCCGAGGCTGAGGCGGTGCTCTTGGCGGGAGCCTTAGTGCTGGTCTTCTTGGGTGTTGCCATAGTTGTTCGCTTGAGTCGGTGTTGAGGTTGCCATGGGGCGTCATCTACCCACGGCGAGAAAATGTTTGTCTGCTACTATCACAAGAGAAGCGAGAATTCAAGTAAAAATTGCTCATTTTTTTGATATATGTGACATGCCGATGCATTCACGCAAAAAAAAGCGCAATAGACGCTCTTTCTCATTGCTGCGGGGGCTATGCTGTGGTATCTTTCGCGGATAGGATTTTTATATGCTCAAGCAACGCTTCACAGGTGTGTTGATGCCGCTTTTTTCATTGCGGCGCGAGAATGACGGGGGAATTGGGGATTTGACGGCTCTGGAGCAGTGGATTGATTGGGCCGCAGAGCATGAGGTAGGCTTTTTGCAGCTGCTGCCAGTCAATGCACTAGGCGAGGACGATGCGCCATCTCCCTATTCAGCCATCAGTTCGGTGGCGTTGGAGCCTCTTTATCTCTCGTTGGAGCGTGTGCCAGGCATGGAGTTGCCGCTGCCTCCGTATCCCGAGGAGTTGCCGCCTCTGCAGTTGCCTGGCGGCAGGGATTTAGTAGACTACGCACGTGTGCGCGCGTATAAGCGGCATCTATTGGGGCAAGCATGGGCGCGCTTTCAGGTGGAGGAGGCTCATGCTGCTGCCCGCGCAGAGTTTGAGGCATGGGTGCAGGGGGAAGGACAGTGGCTGGATGACTATGCCTCATTTCGTGTGTTGAGCATTGCCTATGGTACGACGGCATGGTGGCATTGGCCCGTGCAAGATGTGGAGTTGGCTCGGCGTCTTGCGAGCGAAAGCCCCCAAGCGAGCAATCAAAAGCGCTATCAGCAGTGGCTGCAATGGCTGTGCGCCCGCGAGTGGGCTATGGTGCGCGCTCACGCAGATGCTCGTGGGGTGCTTCTCATGGGTGATGTGCCTATTGGTATTTCTGTGGCGAGTTCGGATGTGTTCTTTGAGCGCTACCTCTTTGATATGGAATGGAGTGGTGGAGCTCCCGCCGAAGGTAATTTTGCGGAAGATCCATTCACCGCCAAGTGGGGGCAAAACTGGGGGATTCCGCTCTACCGCTGGGATGTGATGGAGGCCAACGGCTTTGCTTGGTGGAATCGCCGCATCCGCAAATTGGCAGAGATTTTTGGCATGTACCGCATCGACCATGTGCTGGGCTTTTACCGCATCTATGCTTTCCCGTGGATGCCCGACCGCAACCCCGAGTTTTTGCCGCTCACGCCAGATGAAGCGGCCGCTCGCTGTGGAGGCCGCCGGCCGGGATTCCGCCCGCGCCCGGATTGGGAAGTGGAGGACCGCCGCGCCAATCTCATGCAGGGCGACCGCCTGCTGAGCCGTTTGCTTAAAGCGGCTCCGGGGCTGCGTGTCGTGGGCGAGGATTTGGGCTGTGTGCCTGATTATGTGCGCCCCGATTTATCGCGCCTGCGTATCGCTGGGTTTAAGATACCGCATTGGGAGATAGATGCCAATCAGCGCATCATCAGCGGGCAAACGTACAATCCTTGTTCTTTTGCCACCTACGCCACGCATGATTTTCCCCCGCTGTGCAATGATTGGGACGAGTGGTTCTCTCATGTGGTGCGCGCCCGAGAAGCGGTAAAGGACCCCACTGTCACGGGTGAAACCTTGCGGCAAATTGTCTGCACCGCCAAAGATTGCGGGCGTGTGCTCGCGTGGCTGGGGGATTATGCGGGATTGCCCTTGGAAAAGTTCCTGCAAGCGTGGAATCCAGAAATCAAGGATGCGCTCTACCGGGCTCTCTATGCGTGCCGCTCAACCTATGCTGCGATGATGTGGACCGAGCTTTTCGATGTGCCAGTGCGCCTCAATACGCCCGGTACAGAGGGGGGCTGCAACTGGCGCCCCCGCATGCCATTCACCGCAGCGCAGGCTGCCGCTATGCCGCAGAGTGCGTGGATACGCCAGATTTCGGCGGATTCGCAGCGCACGCTGGCTAAGTAATGCGTTACTGATCCATGGCATCCGGATTATCCAGCAGACCGGATTTCTCCAGATAGTAATCGTAGCCACCCGCATAGGGGGTGACGGTGCCGTGGCTGATGTGCAGCGTCTTTTCTGCCAAGGAGCGGATGAAGTGCACGTCGTGCGAGATGAACACCAGCGTGCCTTCATAGCGCTTCAACGCTTGGGAAAGTGCTTCCACACTCATCAAATCCAAGTGGGTCGTGGGCTCGTCCATCAGCAGCAAGTTCGGCGGATTGACGAGGAATTTGACCAAGCTCAGACGGGATTTTTCACCACCGCTCAGCACTTCCACTCGCTTCTCACAGTCCAGCTTGCGGAACATGAAAGACCCCAACACCGCGCGGGCTTCTTCTTCTCGCAATTCGGGATCGGCGTTCATGATTTCTTCCAACACCGTGAAGTTCGGGGTCAAGTTCTCTGAGCGCATCTGCGAGAAATAGCCGATACGCGTGGTGGTGCCGGGCGTGCGCTTGCCTTCATCGATGGGTACCACACCAGCCAAAATCTTCAGCAGGGTGGATTTGCCAGCACCGTTGGGACCCACCAGCACGATGCGGTCGCCACGCTCGATGAGCAAATCCAAATTCTTGTAAATGCGCTTTTCGCCGTAGCTTTGCCCCACTTTTTCCAGCTCCAGCACGCGCTGCATGCTGCGCGGCGGCTGCGGGAAAATGAACTTGAACAAGCGGCGTGCTTGGCGGGGCTTTTCGATGCGGCGCATCTTTTCCAGCTGCTTCACGCGGCTTTGCACCTGAGCCGCCTTGGATGCCACCGAGCGGAAGCGGTCGATGAAAGATTCGATGTGTGCGATTTCACGTTGCTGGTTGCGCCAAGCGGCGAGCAATATCTCGTAGCGTTGTTCTTTCAGCTCCAAGAATCGAGTGTAGTTGCCCGTGTAGCGCACAAGCTCAGCGTTCTCAATATCATACACTGTTTCCACAAGCTCATCCATGAAATCACGGTCGTGCGAAATCATGAAAATCGCCCCCGGATAATTCAGCAGATACCGGCGCAGCCACAGCAAGCTCATCAAATCCAAGTGGTTCGTCGGTTCGTCCAGCATCAGCAAATCTGGCTCTGCCACCAAGAGCTGTGCCAAGTGGGCGCGCATGACCCAGCCACCGCTCATCTCACGCGCAGGACGGTGAAAATCCTCATCCTTGAATGCCAAACCCTTCAAAATGCGCTTGGCTTTGGGCTCCAGCTGGTAGCCATTGTGGGAGATGAAGGTGTCCATGGCGTGGGCATATTCATCGCTGCTGTTGTCGCCTTTGGCGTCGCACTCGCGCAGGGTGCGGATAGCCTCTCCCATTTCTGGCGTGATGCTCGTGGCAATTTCAAGAACCGTGCGGTCGCTCGGGTCGCCCGCCTCCTGCGGCAGATACCCCACCACACCGTATTCATCCATCACAATATCGCCTTCATCAGGGCTGTCTTGCCCCAGAATCATGCGGAATAAGGTGGATTTGCCGGCTCCGTTGGGCCCCACCAATGCAATGCGCTCTCCCCAGTTCACGATGAGTTCTGTCTCGTAAAACAGGGTGCGCCCTGCGTGTGCTTTTGTCAGTTTCTTGATGGTGAGCATGCGCGAATAGTATACACGCTTTTGTGTAAAATGCAACCCAAAAGGCAACTCGCTAACCATTTGTGAAAAAATGCTAAGGCGAGGATGTATGTTATGCTGTGCAGAATGAAAATGACATTGAAAAAACTTGCAAATGAGAGAAGAAACGCGGAAAGTTATGGCATAGATGAACAAAGAAGCAAACCAGACATTGCCCAAGTGGTTGTTGCCCCATGCGTTGGGGGTAGATGTTGCGTTTGCAGCCTTTGTGTGGGGGGGAGCCTGCGCGGCGTTTCATTACACGAATGTGTTGGGGGCAGGGGCCATGCTGTTGCTGGCAGTAGCGGCATGGGGATGCGTGATGCTGGCACGCATTGTGCGGGCTGTGGGTGATGGTGGGTCTCGGTACGCTTCTTTTTACAGAAATCACCTTGCGTGGTTGTTGCTTCTGCTTTTTTGTGCAGCCATGGCGGCCTTGTGGATGCTCTTTTTTTATGTGGGGCGGGGCTTGCTGGAATATGCGCTGTATGTGAGTGTTCTTTTGTTCTGGGGTGTTATCTTTCGCGGGGGCTTGCTGGGTAATCTGTGCCGCGCATTGGCTTTTTCTGTGGCGTGCTTTGCCCCCGCTTTTTTCTATGATTCGCAAGCATTGCCCCTCGCACTTTTCTTCACGCTCAAAGTGTGGGGGGTAGCGTGTTTGTTCTTCCTGTTTTTCATGCACCGCGCCACATTGAGCACAAAGCTCAATAAATTGGTGTCGCTTATTAGTTTTGTGTTGTTTATTTGGCTGGTAATCAGCATATACAATGCAACGCCCAATGAGAGAGGTTTCTGCTGCTTTATGGTGCTAGGCTTAGCCTGTGTGCACCTCATTAGCCGCCATGTGCGCAAGCTGGGACAGGATGTGAGCGATGCGTTGGATTGGCCCTTGATGGGGGCGGCGGCTGTGTTGGGTTGCATGTTTTTTGCGCCAGATGTTTTTTGATGGCGTATAAATGCCTATTTTGCAACAAAGGGTGCTTGCAATGCGCACCCGAGTGTGATACAAAGAAGTATGGTCTTGAACAGGGACCAGTATGATTCATGAAGTCACAGGTAATCGTATCCATGTTTGTAGGAAGTTCGTTGTTGGCAGGGGCCGACCCTGTCCCCGATACTTCTGTGCAGGTTGTGACCCCTCCCGAGACGCCGCAAGCTGTCGTCAAGGTTTCTCCCATAGTCGGAGCCTTGCAGAAACTGAGCCTCTCGCTCGAGCGACTGGTGGCGGTATTGTCAATCATTAAAGACAAACCAACGGCTGAATTACACGCCTTTGATGTGGGCAATTTATTTATTGAGTACGAGACGAGTTGGTCTGAGTACTCGGCGATGGCAGATGGCATGTCTGTGGCGGAAATGCAGAGCCTTGCTCCAGATGTGTATCGCCGCTATGATTTCTTCAACAAGCAGTTTCATGTGCAGCGCCGGCGCATTGCCCGGGCGGATCATTACGAGTCCTTAGATTTGCGCACCGCGATGGGCGAAACGGTGGAGGAACACGAGACGGAGCCTGAGAAAGAACAGCCCTTGTTGCCGGATACACACGTGCAGCAGCTGGCTGCTTCTGTGGCCAAGGCGCAAGCGTTGTATCTGAGCCGCAACCGCAATGTGCAGGGCGGACCCGGGTTCACCCGCGAGACGGCGTGGATTATGCTGGACCCCAAAATGTCTGTCATCGCTCAGGAATACGAAATCATGAAACAAGTCATCCGCGAGACCGCTGATAGACAAAGTCTTGTTTATGAGGGGGAGCGATGGTACGATTTGCTGGAATATGATGTGAAGGTCGATGGTGTCACCTATACCGTAGACCAATGGTTTGACATTACGCTCCATGCTGATACAATGAACGCCAAGGCGCAAGCCGGGCCTACGCCGCAGGCGCCGCAACCAGCTGCTCCTCCGGCTGCTGTTTCGGGTAAGAGTTCTCTGCCAACTGGGTCGGTGACTCCTGAGCCACCACCTGTGGTGGTGCCTGCCGCCGTGATTCCGCCGACCGTAGCCCCTGCCACAGCCTTGCCTGCTGAGGCGGTGCCCACAGACGCGGCCCCCACCGAGCCTGCCCCGACCACGAAGAAAGTGAAGAGTAGCCGGAGTGGTGAAACTGGGCCAGCGCCTGTGACAGCACCTGCTCCCGCGCTTGAGACCGCTCCTGCGCCGGCCACGCCGCAGTTGCAGCCCACGGCACCTGCTACAAAAACCGCGCCCAATACGATAAAACAGACGGATTTAATCATCTCTACATGAAGTATCAGCAAACTATTATCACCGGTGCCTCCTCGGGATTTGGAGCCGCTTTCGCGCGGCGTCTGGCTGCCACGAGTGAACGCTTGGTTCTCATCGCGCGCCGAGGCGAAATCCTGAGAAATTTGGCAAGGGAAATTCAGACGGAATCTCCCCAAACTGAGGTGGTAGTAGAAGAGTGTGATTTGGCATCAGTCGAAGCCCGCAGAGAGCTGATTGCGAAATTGAAAGCACGGCTCATCGGCGGTAAAATTCTGCTGATTAACAATGCTGGGCTGGGGGATTACGGCGAGCTTGCCTCCGCTACGGTAGAGCGCAATGAGAGCATGGTGCAGGTGAATGTGCAAGCCCTTGTGGAGATGAGTCATGCCTTTGCTCCGCTCATGAAGGTGCAGGGCGGTGGTATCATCAATATCGCGTCCTTGGCTGCAGATTTGCCTATTCCGGATTTTGCCATATACGCCGCGAGCAAGGCCTTTGTGGCATCATTCTCTGAGGCGTTGCGTTTGGAGTTGGCCGCATGCGGTGTGCCGGTGTTGGCTGTTTGTCCCGGGCCCGTGCATACGGGGTTTGGTGATGTGGCTCGGCGCCATGGTTGCTCGGATGGCTCGGCGCCTTTCAAGAAATGGTTTTACACAGAGATTGCGACTGTGGTCAATGGGGCATTGCGTGCATTGGACCGCGGTAAAGCTCGCTATTATCCTTCACTCAAAATACGCTTAGCAGGCTTGTTGGTGCGCAATTTGCCGCTACCTGTTTTGCGTTTCATCATGGGCATGCGCCCCCGCAAGGTTACTGCTACTCATCCTGAATCATGAGCAAGACAACTCCACGGCGTCCGCGCCGCTTTTTTACTTGGTTTAAAGTGTGCTTTTTACTGCTGCTCGGTGTGGGGGCAGCATCGCTGTATACCCCCTATCCCGCGCGCTTGGTGCGCGAGCTGCGGGGGCCTGCTCGCGTAGTCGTGAAAAAAGTGTTGGTGAAGCCCGAGCCTGCACCAGAACCTGCGCCCGCCCCCCAGCCTGAGCCTCCCGCAGCGCCGCCGCCCGCGGAGGAGTTGCCGCTCACCCCGTGGTCTCCCGAGAGTGCTTTTGCCATGCCCACAATCGAGTTGCCCCCATTCCCTCCGGCATTGCCAGAGCGAGTGGAGCCCGGTCGCTTCGAACACCTCAACACGATTTCTCCGGGCGTGAATCTGCGCAGCCACATTCATTTTAACCCCGGCACGACGGCTGCTCAAGACCGAGGGAAGCGCGAGGCGTATCAGGTCAATATCAGCATGGATTTATACATGCCCCATGCTGCTCAGGGAGATGAGCTCTTGCATGCGAATCCCCAGTTGCCGCAGGTGCTAGCCCGCTTCCCCCAGTTGATGGAGAAGGCTCAGGTATCCCAATGGTATCATGCTCTTTACCTGCACAAGCAGAACCGCGTCCGCAAGAATGCTGCCACTATTTCTTACCTGCTGGATCGCCACAATTTCTATGATACTGATACGATTCTGGAGATAGAGGCGCCCGATTCTGGGCGCAAGCTGCTCTGGATTCAGGCGGATATGGATGTGGTGTCTGATGGTTCGGATGGCGACCGCCTCCCCACCATGCCAGAATCCATCCGCAAGAGCGATCACTACCAGCCCTCCACTTCTTACCGTTGGCGTAAGCGTACAGACCGCGTGAATCCGCTGTTGCCGGGGTGGCAGGAGCGCTTGGAAAAGCTCCGCAAGAATCCCAAAGAGAACAAGGAGGCCATTGAGCATGCTCAGCTGGTGATTGCAGACTTGAAGCGCTACAGCTTCTTGCTGGCCCAGTATGACCCCTTCATTGTGATGCCGCTCACTGTCAAGTCGGGCAATGATACAGGCTACCGCCCCCAGGCTGGGGATTATGCGGCTGTGATTGTGGACAAGCGCGTGTTCCCCGCCATTGTGGGCGATTTCGGCCCGCGCTTTAAGACGGGTGAAGCTTCTCTGCGTCTGTGCAAAGAGGTGAACCCCAAATCCAAGGTTTATGCGCGTGCCGTGTCCGATTTGGGCGTGTCGTACATCGTGTTCCCCGGCACAGCTGAAGAAGAAAAAGGCCCCATTGATTACAACCGCCTCAACACGCGTGTCCGCGAGCTTCTCAATGAAGTCGGTGGCTTGGGGTCCGATGCTCAGTTTGTGGAGCTGCAAGATACGGTGCCCCCGCTCTCGGGTGGGGATGCCAAGTAGCGATAAGGCTTGAAACGATTTGAGGCGGGGGCTTGCGCCCCCGCCTTTTCTACATACACGTTACGGCACAATATCCAAAAAGGATATTAGAAGGAGAAGACCCCCTGAATGCCCATGAGCATGGCATCGTCGTTCTCTGCATCATACGCCGGGTTGACGATGTATTGGATGTGGGGGACAATTTTGAAATAATCGTTGATTTGCAGACTGTACATGGCTTCTGCCACATATTCACGATTATTTTCTGTGGGTGCGCAGCCCTTGAACACGCCAAAGGCAACGCCCAAGAAATCATCTTCGCGAGAGGGAATGAGCTTCACATTGGTACCGCATGAGAAGTCGAAGGCATTGCCAAGGTCTTGCTTGAGACCGAAGCCGCTGCGAGCATACACCGTGAACGTGTCATTGACCGTGTATTCGATGCTGGCAGCCAAGCCTGCGTTATCGTCTTGCGAGCCGTCCATGTTGTCAATATGGCGGTAGAAGGGATTGAGGCGGAAAGTAGCGTCGCCATCGGCAAACAGGCGGCCATATTCGCCCACAATCAGGAAGCTATCAGCGCCACCGGCGAAAGGATTATCGCCGTAGGTTGTCGTCTCACGCGAGAAGGCGAGCATGGCGTAGCTCTTGCTGTTAATTTCTGCTTGCACAATGGCGCCCAAGTTGGCATCAGGCAGCCCCAGCACGGAGGAGTTGACGAAGCCGTCATTGGTGAAGCTGGAGAAAGAGTCGTTGGCAATGCCTACGGCGTCAAAGTAGTTGGTCAGGTTGACCATACCGGCGATGATGCAAACGCGCTTGCCGGCCAAGTATTGCATGAGTGAAAGCTCGGGGATGACACCATCGTGCCCTCCGTAGACGTCTGTGTGGGGGTACGTCACGCTGTTGAATCCATCCGTCAGCAATTTATCCGTGCGGGCAGATTCGTGGTCTAGCCCCCATGTGCCAGAGAACTCCACGCGCAGCCATGTGCCACCATGTTCATTGTTTTCGATGAGGCGTTGATTCAACACAGCATGAACGAGTGCCAGATTGGCATTGCTGTGGAACTCCTTGGATGTGTTGTGGCTGTGCCAATAGCCGTATGCCATGTCGGCATACCACTGGGTGCCATATTTTTCATTCGCTTTTATTTTGTATGCCGGGTCTCCCTCTTCAGGTGTGAACATATTGATGCTCTGGAGAATATCTCCTGCCTGAGGCTTTGATGCTTCTTCCGCGAATACCGGCGCGGCGATAAGTCCGACCAGTGCCAATGCGATTATGTTCTTTTTCATCATGGTTGTGTTTTGGTAGTAAATCCCTAAGGGTGGCGGGTAGTTGGGGCTTACTTTTTATCTTGATTTTTGTGGCATGCGCTGCAATCGCAGCCGCAGTCTCCCCCGCAGGGGCAACCGCCCTTGGCACGCCTGCGGATGCAGGAGTAGAGAGCAGCCACCGCGGCGAGGACGAGAATCAAAATGATGATGAGGTCATTCATGGGGCGTGGGGTGTTAGTTCTCTTGCTTGTGTCCGCGGCGTACTATCATGTAGAGCAGGGCAGCAGCCACCAAGCACGCGAGGAATTGCCCCGATGCAAAGGCGCCCGTGGATGCCCATGTGCCCATTTGGTAGGTAAGGAAGGAGACGACGTAGGCCCACAGGCACATGTAGCCAATAGCGAACCAAGTCCAGCGGGCGCTGGCCATTTCGTTGCGGATGGCACCGCAGGCAGCAAAGCAGGGGGCACAGAGAAGATTGAATAGCATGAAAGAAAGGGCGCTGTATGTGGTGAATGCTCCGGCTGCTTTGAGATTTGCCGCTACGCCAGCTTCCTCACCCGCCTCTTCTGCCTCTTCCTCGCCGCTAGAGCCTTGCGGAAGGGCGTATTCGCTGCCAGTGGCAGCTATGGCATCCCAGAGCCCCACGGTTGCATCGGTGCAGGCACTAAGCATGGGCAGGAGGTTGGTGGTAGCGGCTTCTTGAGCGACGGGAGATGCTTCCTCCGTATCATGGGCTGGAGCATAGAGCACGCCGAAGGTGCCCACCACATTTTCCTTGGCCACAAGACCAGTCACAGTCGCCACGGCGGGGCGCCACTCGCCCCAGCCGAGGGGGGCGAAGAGGGGGGCGAAGCTGCTGCCAATTGTGGCGAGCATGCTCTCATCGATGGCGGCGGGCTGCTCATCGGTGTTCAGGTATTCAAACTTCCAGTTGTAGTTACTGGTGAACCAGATGCAAGCGCAGGCTAAGAAGATAACGGTACCAGCCTTGCGCACGAAGGCTTTGCAGCGTTCCATGGAGCGCATGTTGATGTTGGCGGCGCGTGGGGTGTGATACGCCGGCAACTCCATGACAAATGGGGTGTAGCTACCTGCAAACATGTGAGTCTTGCGCAAAATGTATCCACCGACGATAACTGAGCCAATGCCAGCAAAGTAGGCGATGGTGGCTATGTGCGCATTCTCGCCTATCATGGCCGCAAACAGAGCAATGATGGGTAGCTTGGCACCACAGGGAATAAAGGTGGTGAGAATCACGCTCATGCGGCGGTCTTTCTCGTTCTCAATGGTGCGGGTCGCCATCACAGCGGGTACGCCGCAGCCCATGGCTACCAGCAAGGGAATGAACGACTTGCCGGAAAGTCCAATCGTGCGGAAGATGCGATCCATCATGAACGCCACGCGTGCCATGTAGCCGCAGTCTTCTAGCAGAGACAGCAGGATGAAAAGCACAGCCATTTGGGGCACAAAGCCTAATACTGCACCCACGCCAGCCACAATGCCGTTGGAAATGAGCGCGCAGAGAGCAGGGCTGCAATTCAACGTCAGCGTGCCTAGCGCGCCCACTCCCACCATGAGCAAGCTCAGGAGGAGATACCAAGTGATGTAGCTTGTGCGGTTGATTCGACCGTCCAGCTTGAAGGGGTTGAAGCTAAATCTAGCCGGTTGGCTACCGTATTTGTTGGCACTTTTGTGCCCCGGCAGGGTGAGACAAGCGAGTTGAATCAGGACATTGACCACTAGCAGCACCATCATGAGCCCAGTATGGAGCATTCCTGGCAGGTGCGGGCAGATGTATTCCAGAACAAACGGAGCAATAATCAGATAGACCCACAAGCCGTTGAGCCCCATGTCATGCAGGCGGCGCAACGTGATGGGGAAGATGCAGCAAAGCCCCAGCACGGTGCTGAGCATGACCATGCTGTTCAAATCGGCTGGTGTGTTGCCAATGAAGCCGCCAAGCCATGCTGCCACGACCTCGCCGAAGAGGACATCGTTGGCCCAGGCTGTGCCCCAATCGCCGATGGTGGAGATGGATATGTGATAGATGGCCCACATGACGGCCACAAAAATGGTCAACCCTGCCACTCGGTGTGTCAAGATGGTGTCCAATTTGTTGGAGAAGGAGTTGCCCACTTGTCCTTTGGTCACGGCTTGAGGGATGAGGGCGGTGATGGCATCGTAGCGACCTGCTGCAATGATGGAGGCAATGTCGTCATCCTGCTCTTTTTCCAACTGGAGTCGTACCTCGGCTATATCGTGCCTTTCTTGCGCGTTCTTGTCGGTGATAATCTCGGAATCGTTTTCCAAGAGTTTGATGGCCGTCCAGCGGTTGCACTGCATGGTTTCTGCCAACTTGCAAATGGCCTTTTCTACCGCTGGGGCAAATGCCAACGGCTTGGGCGTGAAGTCTGTGTCGCTCAGAATCAGCTCGATGAGGGCATCCGTACCCGTTTGGTGCAGCGCACTGATTTTGATGACGGGGCAGCCCAAGGCTCGGCTCAGGGCTTCTGCATCAATCGAGCCACCGCGCTGCTCCACCAAGTCAATCATGTTGAGCGCCACCACCATGGGTACGCCCGTTTCGGCAAGTTGGCTGGTCAGGTACAGGTTGCGCTCTAAGTTGGTAGCATCCACGACGTTGATGACCATATCCGGCTGCTTTTCCAGCAGATAATGCCGTGTCACCATTTCCTCGGGGGTGTAGGGGGAGAGTGAATAGATGCCAGGCAAATCCAGCACTTCTATCTCTTCGTGTTCGTTCAATCGCCCGCCCTTGCGCTCTACTGTCACGCCAGGCCAGTTACCTACATATTGGTTCGACCCCGTGAGTTCGTTGAAAAGCGAGGTCTTGCCGCTGTTCGGATTGCCTGCTAACGCTACCGTTTTCTTCATGTGCAATAAAACTAACTTAGTTCCCCAATGATGCCAGCTCGATGCGGGCCGCTTCTGCTTTGCGCAAGGATAACTCGTACCCTCTCACCGTGATTTCCAGCGGGTCTCCCAGCGGCGCTACCTTGCGTATGCTTACTTCTGTCCCCTTCGTGAGCCCCATGTCCAGTATGCGCTGGCGGAGTGCCCCCGTCCCGGTGACTCTTGCCACGCGGACCGTTTGTCCTGCTTTCGCATCTCGTAAGGTGGGGGCTGAGGCTGTGTCTGATTTTATCATGTTAGGTGAGACTAATTTGCTTGACAGATGTTAACTAAGACTAACTATTTTGTCAAGACTATTTTTGACATTTAGGAAAAATTGACAAAAAAAGGGGATGATGCAGGTCGTGGGAAAAGCGCGCAAGCGGCGCAGAGCCGGGGAGAATAAGGCCAACGGAGGGGATAGATTTCAATAAAAACTTGCCAAGAGGGAGCATAGCAGGTAGTATGTGCGGGCTCATGAGTGCAGAGAGGAACGAGAAAATAGACCTGAAAGGCCAGGGGGGCGATGTTGGCGTGTCAACCGTCATGACACCGCAAGCGCCCGGCGTGGAAAAGAGTTTGTTGTCGATGATGACGATAGACCCCACCAATATCGTATCTCAGTGCATATCTGATGGCATGACGGCCGACTACTTCTATGTGCCGGCGCACCGCATACTGTGGGAAATCTTCCGATCTCGCTACGAGAAGGGCGTGCCTATTGATACGACCTCTGTGGCTCAGGAGCTGACGGACCACAACCAACTTGAAGCTGTGGGTGGGCACGCTGGCCTGGTGGATATTTTTACCTTTGCGACGACAACAGCGCTGTACAAAGTGCATTTTGAAACGCTGAAGGAAAAGTACATCCGCCGCGCAATCATACAGACGGCCAACATCGCCACCCAAGCAGCCTACACCAGCGAGGCAGAGGTAGAATCCCTGCTGGACCAGACAGAGCAATCCGTGTTGCAAATTCGCCAGAGCGCCTCCAAGGGTGAGGAGTGGAGCCTGAAGCGCGACATAGAAATGGCGGTGACGAACTTGGAGCGTATGATGAGCACCAAGGGCGAAATCTTGGGCCTTTCGACAGGCTACCCCAAGATGGACAAGATGATTAACGGGCTGAAGGGTGGTGAACTCTTCGTTATCGCCGCTCGTCCGTCCATGGGTAAAACCTCCTTTTTGCTCAACATTATCGAGCACTTGGCACTGGATTTAAAGAAACCCGTGCTGGCTTTCTCTTGCGAAATGCCCAGCGTGCAGCTGGTCGAACGCTTGCTCTATGCCCGCAGTGCGGTGAGCAAGCAGAAGCTTATCGCCCAGCAAGGCAAGCTTTCGCCGGATGATATGAAGCGCTTTTCCGTGGCGATGAACGAGCTGCGCGCCAGCAAGTTGGTCATCGATGACACCGCCGCCATTTCTATATCGGAGCTGCGCGCCAAGGCACGCCGCGTCATGCGCGACCACCCTGATTTGTGCGCCATCGGCATCGACTATCTTCAGCTCATGCGCTCGCACACCAAGCAGGCTCAAAATAGCCGCGAACGTGAAATCGCTGAAATCTCTGGTGGCCTCAAAAGCTTGGCCAAAGAGCTCAATCTGCCCATCATCGTGCTGGCTCAGCTCAACCGTGGCCCCGAAAACCGAACCGGCAAGAATAAAGGTACACCGATGATGAGTGACCTTCGTGAATCTGGTGCTATCGAACAGGACGCCGACATGATTGGCCTGCTTTATCGTACGGCCTACTACGCAGAAGACGATGAAGAGCGCGAAAGCGTGGGTTCGGATGCAAACTTGGCGCTTGCCAAGAATCGTAACGGCCCCACGGGTGACGTGCCTCTGACTTTCATCGCCGAGCTCATGCGCTTTACTACCCGTATCCCGCGAGACGACGAGGAAGAAGGCTGATAAGAGCAAGCAATTCCGGATGGAACTCCATTTTATTGTTGCTTTTCGGTAGGAATCTGGCATACTGAATCTCAGCTATGGCAGTACTCATCATTTCCACCGCAACAGAATCATACTCGTACGAGCTTCCTACCGAAGTAGGTGCTGCGTATAACATCGGTTCCGGCTCAGATTGCCACGTTTCCGTGCCGGGCGTTCCGGGGGTAGCTGAGCTGCACTGCTCGGTTACTTGCATGGAAGAAGGCTATGTGATTACTGATGCGGGAAGCCCCAGTGGCACGCTTGCTTTTGACCGCAAGGTGGAGTCTGAGTACATGAGCCCGGAGATGGTGTACACCGTGGGTGAGCTCACCATCACCATTGCGGAATCAGCCCCCGCAGAAGCTGTCGCAGCAGCCGATGGCGCTGATGCCCCCAAAAAGACCACCAAGAAGACGGCGACCCGCAAGGCTAAGAAGGGCTCAGCTCTTACGCTAGATGAGTTGAAGGCCGCTGCTGCCAAGTTTGACCGCAACAAGGGCAAGAATAGCAAGATTGCCAACATCATTTACATTGTCGTGGTTCTGCTGGCTGCTTTTTACGCTGGCGTAGCTTTGCACCATTGGCAAACAACGGGTAACTGCCTGCCTGGCATTCTCCCTGACCCTGAGCTCCCGGCTGAGGAGGCTGAAGCTCCTGCTGACGAGGCATGATGGGGCCGCCCCGTGCGCCCCTCACCAACGCAGAGGCAACCCCGCAGCTCTTCTCTGATGAGAATCTGCGATTGGTTGCCTTTTTGCTTTGTGTGCTGGAGAGTGCGTAGATAATTAAGCCTGAAAAACCACGCGAGGGCGGGGAAATGCAGGCAAGAGAGTGGAGGTTTCCGTTCTGCCCACCCAGACTTTGCGCGCTGCGGTCACATTTTGGGCTTGCAATTTACGGCGCTTCGGTGTACTGTGCGGTACCGCCTTGAGCGGGAATGAACACATAACCTTATCTCATGGAAACGACCAGAATACAGCGCGCCCTGTTGTCCGTATCGGACAAGACCGGGCTTGATCGCTTTGCTAAGGGCTTGGTTGCCCAGAATGTACAGCTTATTTCGACCGGTGGTACCTGCAAATACCTCAAGGAATTGGGCCTGCCTGTCATTGAGATTTCCGACTACACCGGTGCCCCCGAGCTTTTCGATGGTCGTGTGAAGACCCTGCACCCCAAGGTGCACGGTGGCTTGCTGCAGCGCCGCGATTTGGCCGAGCACCAGCAGCAGGCAGCTGACAATGATATCCCCACCATTGACTTGGTGTGCGTGAATCTGTATCCCTTCGAAGAAACTGTGGCCAAGGAAGGTGTGACCCTGGCCGAGGCTATTGAGAAGATTGATATCGGTGGCCCCTCCATGCTGCGCTCCGCAGCCAAGAACTACGCTTCCGTGACAGTCGTGTCTGATCCTGCTGACTACGACACTGTGCTGGCCGAGATGGAAACGCACCAGGGCAACACGACCCTCAAGACCCGCGAACAGTTGGCTGTGAAGGTGTTCATGCGCACCTCCTCCTATGACACGGCCATTACCAACTACTTGGGCCACCGCGCCGAGGGTAGCACGGGCAACAACTTCTCCCTGAATCTGCCCTTCTGCCAGACTTTGCGCTATGGTGATAACCCCCACCAGCCCAGTGTGTTGTATGGCAACTTCGAATCCATCTTCACCCAGTTGCAGGGTAAGGAGCTCTCCTATACCAACATTTTGGACTTGGATGCCGCTGCTTCTCTCATCATGAACTTCCGCCGCCCGACGGTGGGTATCCTCAAGCACACCAACCCCTGTGGTGTGGGTCAGGACGATGAGGATTTGGTGGAGGCTTGGAAGCGCGCTTACCAGACGGATACGCAGGCTCCCTTCGGCGGTGTCATCGTGATGAACCGCCCCATGACAGAGGCCCTTGCTCGCATCGTGGGCGCTATCTTCACGGACGTTATCATCGCTCCCGACTATGAGCCCGAGGCTCGCGCTATCCTGCAGAAGAAGAAGAACTGCCGTATCATGCGCATCGATATGGATGCCTGGCGCGAGTTCTGCAAGACACCTATGATTCGCACCGCTCCTGGTGGTGTGATGACCATGAAGCGCGACGACGAGACGCTTGGTTTGGATAACTTGGAAGCCAAGGTGGTGACGAACCGCGTACCCACGGCTGATGAGCTGGAAGCCATGCGCTTTGCTTGGCGTGTGTGCAAGCAGGTGCACTCCAATGCTATCGTCTTCACCGATAAGGACGGTACCCTCGGTATTGGCGCTGGCCAGATGAGCCGCGTGGACTCCGCCAAGATTGCTGTGTGGAAGGCTGGTCAAGCCGGCTTGAGCCTGAAGGGCAGCGTCATCGCTTCCGACGGTCTCTTCCCCTTCGCTGATGGTTTGCAGACTGCTATTGACGCTGGTGCAACCGCTTGCATCCAGCCTGGTGGCTCTATCCGCGACCAAGAGGTGATTGATGCCGCCAACGCCGCTGGCATCGCTATGGTGTTTACAGGTGCTCGCCACTTCTTGCACTAATTCACCTGCAATGAACTTTGAAGCTCCCGGCGGCGTCTAATAGCCGACCGGGAGCTTTCTTTCTGTCCTCCCTCTACCCCATCCCTTCTGCCATTATTATGATTCATCTTGGTGTCAATATCGACCACGTGGCTACGCTGCGCCAAGCGCGCTATGCCGGTATGCTGGATTCTCACAACACGGAACCCTCTGTGCTGGAGGCGGCCAAAGCTGCCATGCTCGGTGGGGCTGATTCCATCACCCTGCATGTGCGCGAAGACCGCCGCCACATGCAAGATGCCGATGCCTTTGCCGTGCGCCGCGAGATACCCCTGCCGCTCAATTTAGAAATGGGCGCTACCCCGGCTATGCTGGAAGTAGCCCTGCGACTGCGCCCCGATTTTGTGTGTCTGGTGCCCGAGCGACGTCAGGAAATCACCACAGAAGGTGGCTTGGATGTAGCGGGGCGTGTGGATGAGCTGCGCCCATTGGTGCAAGCACTTCTGCAGAACGGCAGCAAGGTGAGCATGTTCATCGACCCCGAGCCCGCGCAAATCGAAGCAAGCGCGGCCATCGGCGCACCCATGGTCGAGCTGCACACGGGCCGCTTTGCCAACACTCTTGGGGCCGAGCGCTATGCCGAAACTCAGCGCCTTGTGGCCGCCGCAGAGCAGGGGCATGCCCTTGGCTTAGAAATCCATGCAGGGCATGGTATCCAAATCGCCAACCTGCCAGATTTGGTGGCTGTGCCGCACCTCACGGAGCTGAATATCGGCCATACTCTCATTGCCCGAGCCATCTTTGTCGGCTTGCGTCAAGCCGTGCAGGAGATGAAGCAAGCCATTGCTGCTTACGATTGGAAATGACTCGAAAGGGGTATCTCACCCCCTTGTGTTGAGCTAAAATAAGGAATTTGACCGCTGGAATGAAAAAAACAGCGCAAAAATCTTTATTTTAGCTCTTTTTCTCTTGAAAAGCAGCGCTAAACTGCTATCATGAAGGCCTATGAACAAGACTCAACTTGTTGACTGCATTCAGGCCAAGCTTGGTGAAGGTGCCACCAAGAAGCAAGCAGAGGAAGCTCTTAAGGCTGTCCTTGATGCCATCAGCGACTCCGTTCAAAAGGACAAAGTGCAGCTGGTCGGCTTCGGTACTTTCGAGATGAAGACTCGTGCTGCCCGCACTGGTCGCAATCCTCAGACCGGCAAGGAAATGAAGATTGCTGCTTCTACCACTCTTGCATTCAAGCCCTCTTCCGTCTTCAAGAAGGAAGTGAAGCCCTGCAAGGCTAAGAAGTGCTGCAAGAAGAAGTAAATCTTTATTGCCTACACACACATTTGAACGGGCCGTTCCCTGCAAGATGGGAGCGGCTTCTTTTCTTTAGATAAAATCCCATTTCTGTGGTGATTTCATTGTTCTTTTGCCCTTTACTTTTATGGTGTAATATGGTACGCTCTTCCCGCTATGGATTTAGAGCAACGCGAAATTAGCGCCGAGACCATTACTCCACCTTTCGTGGAATATTTTGGTCAGAAACCGACCGTGGTAGCAGCCTCTCCTGGGCGAGTGAATCTCATTGGTGAGCATACGGACTATAACAATGGTTTTGTGCTGCCGATGGCCCTCAACAACATCAATGTGGTGGCTGTGGCTCCTTCTCCCACGGCTAAGCACCGCTGGGTGGGCTCCTTGGGTGATACGATTATCGAGATAGACCCAGCAGATGCCGTGAAGCCTGGTGACCCCTTCTGGAGCAACTATGTGCGTGGTGTCATCTGCATGCTGGAGCGCCGTGGTGTCAAGGTCCCCCCGGTTGATATGCTCATTGATTCCAACGTGCCCCGCGGTGGTGGTCTTTCTTCTAGCGCCGCTTTTGAGGTTTCTGTGTGCACCGCTTTGGCTGCTCTTTGCGGTGTTGATGTAACACCCACCGAGCGAGCCCTTATCGGCCAAGCCACCGAACATGAGTTTGTGAATGTACCCTGCGGTATCATGGACCAGTTCATCTCTGCCAATGGCAAGAAGGACCACGCTCTCATGTTGGACTGCAAGGACCTTTCCTACAACCTGATTCCCATGACTGATCCCAGCGTGAGCGTGCTGGTGATTGACTCTGCCGTGAAGCATTCCTTGGCTGATGGTGGCTATGCTGCTCGTCGCAAGAATTGCGAGGATGCTTGCGCTATCTTGGGTGTGCCCTCCCTGCGCGAAGCAACTCTCGAGATGCTTGAAGCCAAGAAGTCTGAGTTGGGCGATCTTTGCTTCCGCCGTGCTCGCCACGTGGTGGGCGAAAACCTGCGCGTAGCTGCCTTTGCTGAGGCTGTGCAGAAGGGCGATTGGGAAGCTGCCGGTGTCGCGATGCGCGGTTCCCATGCTTCGTTGAAAGACGACTTTGAAGTCTCCTGCGCCGAGGTGGACACCTTGGTAAGCCTGAGCGATACCATCCCCAGCGCGGCATCTGTTTATGGTGCTCGCATGACGGGTGGTGGCTTCGGTGGCTGCATCGTGGCTTTGGTCAAGAGCGAGGACGTGGAGAAGGTTGCCGAAGAAATTCTGGAAGCATACCGCGAAGCCCTCGGCATTGAGACCACTTATTTGGTGACGCGCCCCGGTGAGGGTGCTCGCGTCTTGGCTCAAGCATAAACTCTACCCCGCGAAATCATCTTATGAAAAAACTCGCAACATTGCTGGGTGTCCTGGCACTCACAGCCTATGGAGCCGCTGCCCAGGACGCAGCAGCCATCACCGCAGAGCAAGAGGCTCTTCCCCTGTGGGAGATGATTGTGTTCTGCGTGGTTGTCGTGGGCGTGATTGCCCTTGGTATCTGGAAATCCGGTGATTCGAGTGAATCTGAATCCGAGGAAAAGAAAGAGAAGGGCGCCGCTGATTACTTCTTGGCAGGGCGTGGCCTGAGCTGGTGGCTCGTGGGCTTCTCCCTGCTTGCTGCCAACATTTCCACGGAGCAGTTCGTGGGGATGAGCGGCCAATCCGCCGACTGGTTGGGCCTGGCCATCGCTGGTTATGAATGGCTGGCTGCCATCGTGCTGGTGATTGTGGCATTCACCTTCTTGCCCATGCTGCTCAAGCGTGGTGTGTTCACCATCCCCCAGTTCTTGGAGGAACGCTACAACGGCATTGCTCGCGTGGTGATGGCTTTGGTGAACCTGCTTATCCTGGTGGGTGTGCCCACCGCCGCTGTGATTTACGCTGGCGCTAGCGTGGTGTCGGTGTATTTTGATCTTTCCGTCACGACGGGCTGCCTCATCATTGCCGGTGCTGCCACGGTGTACGTGTACGTGGGTGGTCTGAAGGCTTGCGCATGGACGGACCTCATCTGGGGTGCTGCTCTCATCGTGGGTGGTGGCGTGGTGGCCTACTTTGCCATCATGGCATTGGGTGAGTTCCAGACCGTGCCCGAAAATGTGCTGGCTACAGCTTCCACAACGGCTAACACCGCTGGTGATGCTCTGGCTTCCACGGGCTCCCAGTTCTGCGATGGTCTTTCCCGCATGATGAACCTGAACGCTGGTGAAGTATCTGGCGCTACCAACGGTATCGGTGGTAAGCTGCACATGATGCGCGAATCGAGCGACCCCGTGATGCCCTGGACGGTGTATTTGCTGGGTCTGTGGATTCCCAACTTCTTCTACTGGGGCCTCAACCAGTACATCATGCAGCGTACTCTTGCTTCCAAGAGCTTGGAGGAAGGCCAGCTGGGTATCGTGTTCGCCGCATTCCTCAAGTTGCTCATTCCCTTCGTGGTGATTATCCCTGGCATTCTGGCCTACAACCTCTTCCGCGACGATTTGGCCAAGAAGGCTGATGACAACACCGCCGCTATCGTGAAAACCGCCGAGACCTCTGGCAAGAAGGTCATCTACGATATTGCAACCAGCCGCTTGGTGCGCGTGGATGCAGCTGCTTCCTCCGTGGAGTTCATCAAGAAGAACCTCAATGCTGTAGGTGCGGTTGATAAGCTGGGCGATGTGGATGCCAAGGCCACAGAGCTTGCCGCTATCCCCGCTGCTGATGTGGCGGCTCGTACGGCCAAGGCTGATGAGATTTTGAAGCTTGAGAAGGAATTGACCAAGGATGCCCGCGCCAATACAACGGACTACACCGTGACCACTACGCTGGCCGCCTATCAATACGACTACGCCTTTGCAACCTTGCTGCGCAAGTTGCTGCCTGGTACAGGTTGGGCTTGGTTCGTGCTGGCTGCTCTGTTCGGTGCTGTGGTGAGCTCTCTGGCTTCCATGCTCAACTCTGCTTCCACCCTTTTCACCATGGACCTCTACAACAAGACCAAGGAGGTCACCACTGGTAAGCCCGCTACTGATAAGCAGCTGGTTGCTGTGGGTAAGATTGGTGTGTTGGTGTGCGCCGTTATCGCTACGGTGGTGGCGCCCTTCTTGGATAACCCCGCATTCGGTGGCATCTTCACCTTCATTCAGGAGTTCCAAGGCTTCCTGAGCCCGGGTGTGCTCGCCGTGTTCTTGTTCGGTTTCTTCGTACCCAAGTGCCCCCGCGTGTTCGGTTGGTTGGGTATCGTGGTAGGCGCCGTGGCATACGCATCCTTCAAGTGGGTTTCCATCCTCGGCTGCACCGATTCCTCCTTCCTCAACCGCATGGGTTACTCCCTCATCGTGGTGTGCTTGGTGGGTCTCATCCTCACCATCATCAATGCCGTGAAGGGTGGCGAAACCGTGGTGCTGGAGGACAAGGGCATCATCGAAATGAAGACGTCTGGCCGCGCCAAGGGCTTTGGTGTTGCCGTTATCGTCGCCACGGTTGTTCTCTACATCCTCTTCTGGTAAAGAGACATTCCATAGCTTAATCAACAAAAAAGCTGCAAGGGTTTTCCTTGCAGCTTTTTTTAGTGAGATGGTGATACCGCTCAGGGGGTAGGCGGTTGGGGCCACTGCGGCATGGGGCGCTCAGGGTGCAGTTGCATGCGGCGCAGCATACCGAGAAAGATGGCTTGCTCCTCTTCACTCCCGTGGATGAAAATGTGGTAGAGATCATCCTTGGGCAAATCTTCGCGGTAAAACTCAAGTGAGCTTGTATGGGGGGCATCATCGGGGATGATTTTGTAGCCTTTCACGCGTTCGCCTGCAATATCTGCCACATATCGTTCACTGTCTCTATCCCGTCTAGCGGGGTTGTGACCATTGTAAATCATCATGCCCGCGCTACCGTCTTTGCGATTCACGTTGAAGACCCAAAAATCTCCGCCGTCGCGGCTGGAGACCTTGTAGGCGTCCTCGGGGATGGGGAGGGAAAATGCCGTCCAGCAGTCGAACGTTTGCCTAGGCGCTGCATCCAAACATTGCTGGATGTCCTGTGTCTCGGGCGGGCTGCTCAGCTTGGGGGTGCAAGCGCTCAGTAGTATCAGGGGCAGGGTAAGATAGGCGCGTTTCATAGGTTGATACGTTTATTCCGGGTTAGAGCCCATGACCCAGCGGTAGAAGTTGCAACCGACAAAATTGCCGAGCACGATGGCAGCGTAGAACAGGAGAATGGAACCAAGGTTCTCTTGCCAGTATGCAAGCGGTACAGCTAGATAGTAAAAGGCGTCTGCCACGCAGTGCGGGAAGCCGCAAAGGATGAAGAGTGGCACACCGATGAGTAGTGGCAAATTATTGCCTTTGCGGGCAAAGGTGACGGCGGTGGTCATGATGAAGCCGCAGCCGATAGCCAATATGCCACCGTAGAGCGGGCCCACATTCAAGCGTGCTGCTAGCAAGCCTTGGGCTGTCTCTTGCAGGGGCATGGGAGAGAGGCGTGCCATCAGCGCCACGAGACCGCAGCCGACGATGTTGCCCAGCAGGATAAAGAGCAGCAACGGTATTTCTGTCTTCTTGATGAACCCTGCGCTGCCCGTGTAAAGACGCAATTTGTAGTTCACAACACCCAGTAGCGCAAAGGCGAATAGCACGCTACCAAACATCTCGCGCACGCTTTCAAAACCAGCGCCCGTGTTTCTCCCCGCCAGATAACCAAAGCCTGCTATACCTACGCAAACGCCAGAGAGAAGAGATGATTTAAAGGTGTTGAGAGAGTTCATGTGTGCTTAACCCTCATCCTAACACAACATCCTCTACTCGCAAAGTAAAATCGTTGGCATCTACCACGAAAAAAAGAGAGCAGGGACACGTTGCCGTGTCCCTGCTGGTCTAAATGTTCTATCGTATAGCCTGAACTTAGGCTTCCGTGGTAGCTTCAGGAGCTTCGGTCGTGCCGGTACCAGTGGTGGTAGCGGGAGCGACGGGAGCGGAAAGCTGGGGAAGGTCGATGATTTCGATCAGGCCCATGGGTGCGCTGTCCGTCTTGCGCTGACCCAGCTTCACGATGCGGCAGTAGCCGCCCTGACGATCCTTGGTAGCTTCAGCCACAACGCTGAAAAGCTTGGCCACAACCTTGGGCTGGGGCAGGGTGGCAAGAGCCTGACGACGAGCGTGCAGGGAACCGTTCTTACCGAGGGTGATGAGCTTCTCCACATAGGGGCGAAGAGCCTTAGCCTTGGCAAGAGTGGTGACGATGCGGCCGTTGCTGATGAGGCTGCAAGCTTGGTTGGCAAGAAGAGCCTTACGATGGGAAGCCTTGCGCTGAAGCTTGGCCTTTTTTACTCCGTGTCTCATGATGTTTTATGTGTATGATGTTGAATTGAAGATAGGTAATGGGGGCTTTATTCGTCGAAGTCGTCTTCGTCGTCAAAGCCGTAAGCCTCGATGTTCTGGCTGATGAGAGCCTGCAAATCGGTGGCGCGGTTGGATTCGTCGGCAGCGTCGCGCAGACGAGCAGCGGAGGAGGGGGCTGCGAGCAACTTGGGATCGAACTGCATACCCAGAGACAGGCCGTGCTGCACGAGCTTCTCCTTAATCTCGTTGAGGGACTTCTTACCGAAGTTGCGGTACTTGAGCATTTCACCTTCCGTCTTCATGGCCAGTTGACCCACGGTGGTGATGTTGGCGTTGTTCAAGCAGTTGGCGGCGCGCACAGACAGCTCGATTTCGTTCACGCTCATGTTGAGCAGCTTGCGGAGCTGAGATGTGTTGGCATCCTGATCAGCACCAGCGGACTTGTCGAATGCGACGCGGCGGCTGTCGCTGTCCACGAAGACATCCAAGTGGTTGCGCATGATGCTGGCGGCCTGCAGCATGGCGTCGGCGGGGCTTACACGGCCGTCCGTCCATACGTCGAGTACAAGCTTGTCGAACTCGGTCATCTGACCCACACGGGCGTTGTCCACAGCGTACTTCACGCGGGTCACGGGGGAGAAGATGGAGTCAATCGGAATCACGCCGATGGGGCGGTCCTTGTCGTTGTTGTCATCAGCGGTGTAGAAACCACGGCCGACGTTCACTTCGAAGTCGCAGTCAAAGATGGTGCTCTGGTCCAAGTGGCAGATAACCTGATCCTTGTTCACCACGCTGTACATATGGTCTTCCTGAATATCGCCAGCGGTGACAACACCCTGCTTGGTGACACGGAGGGAAAGAGTGCGGGGCTCTTTGCCGTGGTGTACGAACTTAATCTTCTTGAGGTTGAGGATAATCTCCGTCACGTCTTCTACCACGCCGGGCAGAGAGGTGAACTCATGCTGGGCACCAGCGATACGCACGCTTGTGATAGCAGCGCCCTCCAAGGAGCTGAGCAGCACGCGGCGCAGAGAGTTGCCGAGCGTGTGGCCGAAACCTGTTTCGATAGGCTCAGCGATGAAGGTGATATGGTTGGGATCTTCCGGGTCCTCGATGCGCTTGAGGGTGTTCGGAATCTCGAAATGGGCCAGCTGGATGACCTCCTTCTCTTCTTTCAGTTCTTCAGACATAGTATGTTTGGGTTGGTCGGGTTTCCCTCCATGCGAGCTCTGCTTCTGGTGAAATAGAGGACCAACGACCGATTTTGATAAACTCGCGCGCAGCGCAGATTACACGCAATTTGTTCATATTGCAAGCCTTTTTTCGGAAAAATGTCATAAATGCACCCAAAAAGGCCTAATAACGCCAAAAATAAAGTAATTTTCTTTTTTGCTTTTTCTCATGTGGGTGATGTGCTAGACTAGAGGGAGTAGGCATCCACTCCCGTATATGCAGGTAACAATTCACCAACAGAAAGAGCAGAGTTTTGACGCAATTGAGAAAGAATGGTATGGACGGAGTGTAAATCCGCCTTACCGCTATCGGCTTACGCTCACGGAGGCTGGGTTGTTGTTTGAAGCGGAGCGGGCGGAGGCCGCGGCTGTGCACCCGGAGGCCAAGCCTGGCTGTTTTCAGGAGGAGCTGTGGCGCTATGATGTGGCCGAATTCTTTATAGCCAATGCAGATGCTAGCCGCTATTTGGAGATGAACTTGAGCCCCAATGGTGCATGGTGGGGGCGCGTGTTTGGAGCTCCGCGTGTGGCAGATGATGCGGCCTCAGCTCTTTTGCGTGTGGAGCAGGCGCAGGGGTGTGCATCTGCATCGGGTTGGCAGGCCTCGCTCCTGCTGCCGAAAGATGTGTTGGATGCGCTGGGCTTCTCTCTGGAGCATTGCCGCGTGGCGGTATGCGCCGTGCTGGAGTCTCCCAACTACATCTACCTCACTACAGCAGAGCCGTGTGATACGCAGCCAGATTTTCACCGCCCTGATTTGTGGCGCTTGCCGCTGATGCATTGAGCGCTCACTAGCCGCCTATCAAGCTTTGGGCTTGGTTGTTTCTTCTACGATGTAAGTGGGGCGATTCTTCTGCTCCATGTAGAGCTTGCCTAGATAAATGCCGAGCAAGCCGATGATGGTGAGCTGTACACCACCCATCGCCAGAACGGTGGCTATGAGTGAGGGCCAGCCCAAGATGATGCCGGGAGCGCCTATCACGGCGCTGATGATGACGTATGCAAAATACGCGATGGCCAGCAAGATGCAGATGAGCCCCAAACTAATCGAGATGTGGAGGGGGCGAGCTGAGTAGCCGATGATGCCACTCATGGCCAGATGCGTCATCTTGCGCAGGGTGAACTTGGAGCTGCCGTGTACTCTTTCCTTGGGGACGTACGGGATGATTTTGGTCTTGTATCCGCTCCAAGTGAGCAAGCCCCGCAGGAAAAGGTCTTTTTCTGCGCAGTTTTTGATGAAGTTGATGACGGCTCGGTCCATGAGGCGGAAGTCGGACATGCCTGCTTGCATTTTGATGCCGCTCAGTCCGCTGAAAATGCCGTAAAATGCCTTAGATGTTGCTTTTTTGAAGAATGAAATGCGGCGGGTCGCATCTTCTCGTTGCATTTGGACGATGTGGTACCCTTCCTGCCATGCTTGAATCATGGCGGGTATATTTTCCAGCGGGTGCTGCAAATCAGCATCGAGCGTGATGTACACATCTGCATCTGCAAATTGCCCCGCACCTTCGATGCCCGCCTTTAGCGCGTTTTGGTGCCCAAAGTTGCGCGCAAAGCTTATACCATGCACTCTGGGATTGTGGGCGCTTGCTTGGGTGATGCTGCTCCAGCTCTCATCTGAGCTGCCGTCATCCACAAAACAGACATGCCAGTCGTAGTCTTGCAAGACTTGCTCCGCTGTTTGGATGAACAGGGGTATGTTGTCGGCCTCGTTGTAGCAGGGTACAATCAGGGAGACGACTACTGGAGAGGTTTGCTGCGGCATCGCTGCATATTATAACGCAAAACGCTTTTCTGGCAATGTCAAAATCCTGTCCGCTTTCTCTCGTTTCATGAAAAAAAGAGCCACCTCGTTCAAAAAAATAAAAAAAAGAGGTAATTCGGGGGTTGACCTTGACGGAATCTATGTTAATATGTTCTCACGTATGCACGGCGATTTAGAAAAATTTGTAAAAGCTGGTAAAATCCCCGCAGATTTCGCAGCCCGACTTGATAAGTTTTCCCCAGGGCAATATGTGATACACCCTGAATGGGGTGTCGGCAAGGTAGAGGCTTGGTCCCTCACCAAGCAAAAGGTAAAGATTAACTTTGAGAAGAATCCTAGCTACATCATGGGTCTGAAGCTGGCCTACAATCAGCTCACCCCCGTTCCCGCTGGTCACTTCCTTATTTCCTGCTACGAAGACCCCGCTGGCTGCCGAGCCAAGGCTGAGGACAAAGACTCCGTGCTGGATTTCATCGCCTATGTGTTGGAGAACAACCTCTCCCTGCGCGAAGGTGTGAACGAAGTGCTTGAGATGCAGCCCGAGGATTTGGAAAAATACCTCAGCGGTCGTATCATCCCGGAAGAGAACTGGAAATCCTGGTGGGAGAAAGCTCGCGTAGCGATGCGCGATACGCCCCGCTTCCGTCTGCCCACCAAGCGTGGCGAGGCTATCACCACCCGCAACGCCGCTTCTGCCGCAGAAGCTCTTCTTGTAGACTACCAGGCAGCCAACACGCTGGAAGCCTGCGTGCGTATTTTGGATATGGCTCATCTTGAGTCTCTCGTGGGTGAGTTTGCGATTGTGGCCAAGCTCATCTCCCTCATGGAGAAGGATATCGAGAAGGACCACATCGAGCCGCAGCACGTGCTTGAACTCATCATCATCCGTGACGAAATCTTGGAGTCTGTGGCCAACACCGATGACGCCCGCGAGAAGCTGGACGCCGCCCTCAACGCCGAAGGTGTGGGCAACTTCACCACCTTGGCCGAGAAGCTGCAGTCCATCACCTCTGAAAAGCTGGTGACCTACATCGGCGAGCTTTCCGCCACCCGCCAGCGCAAGGTGTACGATGCTCTGGTCGAAGCCTATCCCGAGAGCTGGCAGGCCTATGCTACCAACATTTTCCTGTTCGGTGGTGCTAAGGTCACGGCCCCTGCAGCCGACTTCATTCTCTCCAAGGATGGCAAGGATCAGCTCTTTGCTGATATCGTCAACGGTATTTCTCGCCAGATTCTTAGCCCCGAGGTGCTTATTTGGATTTGCCGCGAGCGCAATGGCTTGGCCAAGGATGTGGTCGACCGCACCAAGATGGCTCTGGGTAGCGCCATCATCACCGCGATTGAGCGCGACAGCGCCGAAGGTGGTCCTAACCGCGCTCTGCGCCTGCGCAACTTGCTTGTCGACGACAAGGATTTGGCCCCCGATTTGGTGACTGGCATTTCCGAGTTGGAAGCTCGTCCGTTTGCGAAGTCTTTGTACGATTCTTCCGTGCTGCCTGATTTGGACCGCAATCTCTTGCTTGCCAACATGATGAAGGTGCACCCCTCTCTGCAGGAAATTGTGCTTTCTCGCACGCAAGTCAAGGAGAAGCAGAGCATGTTTGTTTCCCTGCGTTCCTTTGCTGCCCGCAAGGCTGAGTACGAGGACATCATCAATGTGCGCATCCCCAAGAACAAGCACGACTTGGAAATCACCCGCGCCGAAGGCGACCTTCGCGAGAACGGCGGTTATCAAGATGCCAAGGCTACTCGCCAGGTGCTGCTGCGCCGCTCCGAGGAGCTTTCCCGCTTGCTCTCCCAGGCCGAACCCACCGATTTCCGCAACGTCTCCTGCGAGGAAACGGGCATGGGCACTCAGGTGACTTTCGTGACCGACAAGGGCGAGGAAGTGGTCTACACCATCTTGGGTGCATGGGATTCCATCCCCGAGGAACACGTGGTGTCCTACAGCTCCCGCTTGGGTGCCAAGTTGATTGGCTACAAGGTGGGTGACAGCCTGCGTCTGCCTGTTTGCATGGGTGGCGAGCAGGTGAAGATGACCATCAAGTCCATCGCTCCCGCTCCCAAGGAGCTGATTTACCCGGATTCCGATCTTTCCGAGTAATCACCGCTTCTCACGGTTTATCCCATTTTCAGCACCGTCCAGCTCATGGTTGAGTCTGGGCGGTGTTTTCTCTCTCAAAGGTAGCGGCTGAGCGCTTCTTTCAACTGTTGACGAGCGCGGAAGAGCAGGCTCTTGGTCGCCGATACGCTCGTGTCCAAAATGTGGGCTATCTCTTCATAGCTAAGCTCTTGGAAGCGGCGCAGCTGAACGGCCATGCGCGCTTTCTCTGGCAAGCCGGCCAAGGCTTTGTCAACCTGGGCGCTCAGCTCACGCTGGAGCAAAGTCTCCTGCGGTGAGCTGTTGGCGGCTGTTTCTTGCAGCAGGGCGGGTGCGTGCTCCTCATGCTCATCAAGCGAGAATGAGGGTTTGCGCATGCGACGGCGGCTTTCGTTGAATACCAAGTGTTTGGCAATGGTGAACAGCCAAGTGGTGAACTGCGCATCTGCTTCGTAGCTGCTCGCAGCTTTCCACACGCGGATGAAGGTACGCTGGGTGATGTCTTCTGCATCTGCAGCGTTGCCCATCATGCGGTATGCAAAGGAATACACGGCCTTTTGGTGGCGCTCAATGAGCTCGCGCATGGCTTGCTCGCTCTTTTCACGGCAAAGCAGCAGCATCAACTCCTTGTCTCGGGCGTCATCACTATGCTGCTTTTCTTGTTGCATACTCTACAGAGTGAAACCCCAGAAATAAATAGCTGTTGCAATAAAACTGTTTGTTTGCAAGGATTACTTTTTGTGCTCGCCTTGGGAGCGGATAAACTCCACCTCCTTGCGCAAAATGGAACCAACGCGGTGTTTAGCCAAATACACCTGCGCTATGCTTACCCCTAGCGTGCGCCGCACCTCGCTGGCGCGAATTCCCCGAAGAACATTGTGGTCGAATATCTGGAATTGCCTTGGCGATACCTTCATCTTCACCCGCTCAATAGCGGCTTTCATGATGTTGCTTTGCCACTCTCTCTCCCATATCTTGTCAAAGCTCTCGCTGCCCGAGTCTGGGATTTCATCCACGGGTTCGTAGCCTGTTTCAGGGTCTGAGTGGAGCACGCCCGCCTCCTTTTTGCGGTTGCGGAACTGGTCGTTGATGCGCCAGCGGGTGATGTTCCAGAGCCACGACTTGAACGAGCCTTTTTCCGGGTTGTACGCGCCTTTGCGGCTTTGTTTAGCGATGGTCAGCACCGTTTCCTGCACCACATCCCACGCTTCGTGTTCCTTGAGCCCGGCTTTGACGGCCACCGCGTAGATGAGTCGCCAATAGGTGCGGTAAAACTCATCCCAGCTCTTCTGGTCCTGCCAGTCTTGCAGACGCAAGATGAGACTGCGCCGCGTGCGTGCTGCATATTGCTCCAGCTCGCTCTCGGGTGCCAATTCACTTTGCTCGTATGCGTCCTCCGACATCTTGGTGCATGCTACCATATTTTTTGTATGCTTGCAAGCGGAAGAATGAATAATGTGTGGAAGCATCATTCATTCATGCCAAGAGGCTTTGCCCTCAATCCGCTTGCCCTGCAAGCTTCTCGTGGCGATTTAGGTAAAAATGCAGCGCCAACTTGAGCACCGATGTGCGGTCGACGTGGTGAGTAATCGCAAAGCGTTCGATGCGTTCGAAAAGCTCCTTGCAGCAGCGGAAGGTAATCATGTGGTTTCGGGTCATGCGCGCATTGTGCACCTTGTTCCCGTTTCCTGCAAGCCATGTTAGTGTGCAACGCTCTAATTGCTGTAGAGCCGAGCGCACCTCCGCTTATTGCCAGCTCGTCATCTGGTAAAAACGTGCAATGCGGTCTGCCAGTTCGCTGCGCGAAAGGGCAAAGAGGGAAATGGTGCCGAACTTTTCGCACACAGCGCCCGCCACTACCGTCGCGATGGCCACGCCGCGCTTCATGTCCTCCCAGTCGGGATTGCCGCCGTTGAGGCAGCTCGTCAGGTAGCCAGCCAGAGCGCCCATGTAGGAGTCGCCCGCGCCTGTAGGGTCTTTGGGGTGTATGAGTGGCCACGCCGGGCAGCGGAAAAGCCGCGTTTGCCCATCGTTCGTGCGGTGAAACAAGGTGGAGCCTGCGCTGCCGTGCTTCACAATGGCGTAGCGTGGCCCGGCTGCCAGCAGCTTTTCCCCCGCTTCCAGCGAATCATCCGTCTGAGCCCAGCACTGTGCCTCCTCATCGTTCATCAGCATCAAATCGACTGATTGCAGCAAGCGCTCCGCGTAGTCGGGCTCGCGCTCGAGCCACGACTTCATCGAGTCTGCCATGCGGAAACTAGCGTGGGGACACTGTTGCAGCATGCGGCATTGCAAGCGTGGGGTCACATTGGTAGCCACAGCGATGCTGCATTCCTGCAGAGCAGGGGGCAGCTCCATGCGCCAATGCTCCTGCACACCCTCGGTGCGGCTTACCGTGGTGCGATTGTTCATGTCCTCCTCATACTTGCCGGTCCATGCAAATGTTTGCCCTTTTTCGCGCGCCACGTGCTGCATGCTCACCCCTCGCACCTCGAGCGCTTTTGTCCATGCCTCTGGAAAATCATCGCCCACCACGCCGACCATGTCCATCTGGTTAGTCAGCAAACGCGCCGCCAGCGCCGCATACGGCGCCGAGCCCCCCATCACCGAGCTCACTTGCCCGCCCGGTGTAATCAACGTGTCGATGGCAATTGTGCCATAGATGAGTGCGCGTCCGTTCACAGCTTACCTCCTTCCAAAAGCGTCATCAAATCAGCCTCGTTGATGATGCGTACACCCAGCTTGGCGGCTTTATCTCGTTTGGAGCCTCCACCTTCTCCTGCAACCAAGTAGTTCGTCTTCTTGGTGACGGAGCCCGTGGCTTTTCCGCCAGCTGCGGCGATTTGTTTTTCAAACTCCGGTCTGGGGCGGCTCAGCGCGCCTGTCAGCACAAAGGTGAGGCCGCTCAGCGGACCGGCAGCCTGCTGCGCCATGTTTTCGACATAGCCTTCGGATGCGGGGTTGATGCCCAACTGCGCAAGCGTGTGGAGCACAGCTTGCCCTGCGGCAGATTGGAAATACGCCAGCAGTTTGCGGGTTGAAACCGAGCCGAGCGGGTTGGCAAACTTGAGCTTTGTCTCTCCGTCCTCCTCCAAGGCGACGTAGCCGCGTGCACTATATGCAGCCGCGCAGTTGTTCAAATCATCCTTCAATGCCGCTTGCTGGGCAAGCAGCGTGTCTTTGTCCTTGCCTTTGTTGTTGCGAGATTTGGGGTTTAGCGCGTTGTACGCCTCGACTCCCGTCTCCAGTTGCACCAGCAGGTTGAGGAAGCTCCCCGCAGCGAGTTCTGCCAAATCTTTGTGGTACTTGGCGGTGGTGCGCGCCGTCACGTTCCCAATCGTGGGGATGCCGAAGGCTGTGAGCCAGCGTTCCAGCGGGAGGGTGCGCGCGTTGTTGAGCGCGGCAAGGGCTTTGGCGGCATTTTTTTCGCCGAAGCGGCGGGGTTCTTCATCGGTACCGAGGTTGAGAGCGCCCAGTTGCTCCACGGTGAGGGAGAACAAATCTAGCGGAGAGGAGATGATGCCGCGGTTCACTAGGGCTTCTGCCACGGTGCCGCCCAAGTTTTCGATGTCCAAGGCCTCGCGGCGGCAGAAATAGGTGGTGCG
>JAZTYM010000031.1:0-8401 GCA_045637025.1 Akkermansia sp.
CACCGTCATGCTGCCCGTGACATCCATCGTGGAGCCCGTGAGCGTGTTCACAACAACCTGCTTCTGGGTATCCTTAGCCAGCGTGAGCGCGATGCTCTGCGCGGCGGTCGTGTTTTCCAGCTTGATATCAGCCCCCGAGGCTGCCAAGCTAGCCGCCGTCAGCTTGCCGTTGAGGGAAAGCTCTGAATCGATGACCTCCAACGCCCCCTTCACCGTGAGTGTCTGGGCTTTTGGCTTCTGCGCTTCATCCCAATCATGCAAGGAGAGTGTGCTGTCGCTCAGTTTCAACCCACCAGCCACGCTCATGCTGCCCATGACATCCAGCGTGGAGTCGTTGGTGAGCTCGCTCGTGGCCTTCTTGTCCTTGAGCGTGATATTTTGCGTTTTGGGCAGGCTCTTGGTCGTGATGTAGCCATCATCCATCGCCAGCGTGAAGGTGGCTTTATTCATGTCCAAATCTGCGGCGGTGAACGCACCGTAGAGGTCCACCGTAGCACCCGCAGACAAATCCGCCACACCCGTCAGCGTCACCGCCATGGGTTTAGCGTTGGATACATCCAGCGCGCCACCTACCATCGTGAGCGAGGCGGCGCTCAGCTTACCCTCCGATGCCAGCGTGCCGCCAGAAATCGAGATAGCCGAGCTCTTGGCATTCATGGTAAGTCCCTTGGAGCCCACTTACAATTTTCCAGAAATCGTCAACCCGTTGGTCGTCAACTTGGCAGCATCGCCCAGCTGCACATCGCCCGTCACATACACGGTACCGGTGCCCGAGAGCGTGCCATTCATCACGCCGCCCGCCAAGGTGGCTGTATCAGCCACGTTGAGCACAGAGCCCTTCTGCAGCTCGCCGCCATTCAAGGTGAACTCGCCCACGTACTTCGCGCCACCCTTGATAGCAGCCGAGTCCGTGAGGGTGATGGCGTTGTCCACCGCCTTGCTCTTCAAGTCCAGCGTGCCGCCCTCGAGGGTGATATCGCTCTCGCCAAAGGAATCCACGCCGCCCACGCTCACCGTGCCAGATTCGATGATGGTCTCGCCCGTGTAGGTGTTGCCATCATTCATCGTTACCTTGCCCTTGGGACCAGCGGCGATGGTCAGGGTGATATCCTCCCCATCAATCGCACCAGACCACAAGCCCGTCTTCTTATCGAACTTCGTTTTGAAAGTAAGAGACTTCGTAGGATTGAGCAAGATAGAGCTCGGCTTCACCACGCCCTCAATCGTCACCGTGCCATCGCCGATGGTGACAGCATCTCCGTTGGTGAAAGACTGGGGCACGCCTGCAGCATTCTGCCAACCACCAGCACCCTGCTGCCATACGGCCTTCTTGTCATTGAGCCAGACCAAATCAGTGCTATTGAGTCCGACTGTCACCAGCAGGGATTGCCCAACCTTCGAGGCCGTAAAGGTGTAGCGATCTCCGTAATCTGAGACAAAGCTCAAATCATCCAGCGAGCCCGCCAAGGAGCCACAGCTCAACAAGGTGTACGTCTTGCTGTCCTCATAGAAGCCCGCCAAACGAATGGTTGAGTCAGACTCTATGGAGAAACACCCATCCACTTGCAGAGAATAGTCGTTGGCATCGAGCTCAAGCGTACCACCATCGAGACAGAAATCCCCGCCCATGAGCGTATCTGCCGCCAAACGAAGCGTACCACCACTCAGCGTCACTTCGCCGTTCCCCAACGCATTAGCATGGGCTACCACCAGCGTGCCATCTTCCACGATGGTACCACCAGCGTAGGTGTTGGCGGTGGCAATAGTCAGCGTGCACGAGCCTTCTTTGATAAGGGATGTGCTATCACCCACCACAGAACCGTTGCCTTGCAGAGTCACGTCCGCGGCACCACTCACCCGTATAGAGGAGGGGCTTACTGCGCCAGCGATATTCACCTTGCCCCCCTGATTGAATTCCACGGCATCTCCGTCAAAGTAATGTTTATCATCCATCAGGAGAACTTCACCCGCAGCAGCACTCACACCGGGGCTGCTCATCTTCCACTCAGAGGTCTCCCATGTACCGTTGCCCGCCGTCCACTGCAGCGTAGCTTTGCACTCACCGACCTTAGCCGTCATCGTGGTTTCATCAGAGCTGACAAGATAGTACAAGCGGCCATCCTCCCTGTTCCACTCACCGTCATGAATGATGTTGAGGCCTCCTTTCTTCGTGATACCACTCGTCGTCAAAATGGTGTATTCACCGGCCTTGTAGCCCGAGAGCGCCATGGTGACAACATCCTCCTCTTTTTCGCCTACTTGCAGTTTGCCGCCAACCGCTAATTCGCCGTTCTGCAACCTGAGCACAGAGCCACCCTGCATCAGCAAGGTATCATGTTCAGTAGAAATATCCAGAAGAGCATCATTTTCGACAAGCAATGTGGAACCATTCCGGAAAGTAGGATAAGGAAGATACGACCATTGACCATACAACACAGAGGCCGTGGCATCCTTCAGGCGCACAGTAGAACCAGATTCAGCATAAAAACCTTGGAATTTCACATGCGCGCCATCCTCCACCGCCAGCGTACCACCGTACACATAGGTCGTGTTGAGATTCGAGGACACCGATTCTGCAAGAGCCGCCTCAAAAGCATCTCCCTGTGGGGTGAGCCCCTTGGCTGACCAAATAGAAGCCAAACGCGTGCGTGCATCCTTGCCTGTGAACAAGATGGTGCCCTGAGATGTGATGGTATCACCCTCCTGTGTCGTATACTGATTCAAATAGGTAAAATCGCCACTGGACACATCTTGGAAAATCGGGTCTGCAAAAATGATGGATTGCCCCTCTTTCGCGGCCAAGTACATGTAGTAAGTTCTTGTACCCTGAATGGAATTCAATACAATGCTTTCCAATTCATCGTTCTCATCATACCGGCGCACATAGTTATCCTTGAAGGTAACATCACCCAGGTTATCATAAATCCAGAGTTTTTTAGACGTATAGATGGTAGCAGCATCCTTGGCATTGTTACCAGTAAAGCTCACCGACTCATTGCCGGTAATATGCAACTCACCGTCCGAGTATATGGCTGCACTATCATCTGCGCTATTGTTGGTGAAGGCTATGTTACCGTTGTTTTCAATCTTCACCATTCCATTGCTAAAGATAGCACCACCCTTTATCGCGGAGTTCCCCTCAAACAAGATGTCTTCATTATTCTGAAAAAGGCCACCTACATAGGATGAGTTATTGATGCTGAGATTCAAAGCACCGCCCCGCCATGTAGCAGAGTTTCCTTTGAAAATCAAATCAGCATTCCCCGTAAACGTCGCAGTCCTACCACTAATAGCACCGCCGCCATCGAAGCTTCCGCCACTTGGACCTGTTACCACGTTGTCCTCAAACAGGATCCTCCCCTTGTTGCCCGTGAAAGTCACTGTGCCACTGATAGCACCACCGGACATGCAAGCCTCGTTACCAGAGAAAATTACATCTCCCGAAGTATTTTTGATGATGAGGCTGGTTTCAGTTCCTGATACCGAAATAGCGCCTGCGTTGTGAGTTGAATAATTATCCTTAAACGTGATAGAATGATTGCCATCGAATGTCAATGGAGCGTAGTTGGCGGATATATAAATGGCACCACCATCATATGATAGGGTCGAAGTCGGGCTTGTCACCTTGTTGTCGGCAAAATAAATATCACCATTATCCACAAAGCTTAGCGCCGCAACCGAATTAATCGCACCACCATCATAATACGATTCATTGCCAATAAATGAAATATCGTACGCGGGAGTCTCATCTCCCACGTTGTTGCGAAAAACAACTGTCCCATTGCCGATAGTACCAACGTTAATCGCACCACCAGAAGACGATGTATTATAGGCAAAGGTGATACTCTTATTGTCCTCGACGAACAGATTGCAATTTTCAGTATACGTCGATCGGCCTATGGATATTGCACCGGCATCATTGTTTGCTGTATTTCCCTCAAAAACGACTTCATCATTTCCCTTGATGTACACATCAGAGTCGATAGCATCGATAGCGCCACCACTCCTATATGCACTGTTATCCTTAAATACAATGCTCCTGTTATTCAGGATATTTAAAGTTGAAACCTTCACGGCAATGGCAGCACCACTGCCGACATTTGTTCGATTGTCCTCGAAGAGCACATCTCCATTTTCCGTAATATTGACAACACACGCACAAGATGTATCCTGAGTCGAAATTTCATCCGAAGCGCTAGCTCCAATCACGCCACCATCAAACATTGTAAGAGATGTATGGTACACATGACCATTCATCACGACATCCTTCTGATGGCTCGATGATGAAGAAAAGCGATGCGACTTAAATGTCAATTCATCAATATTGGAAAAGGTCAAAGTCTCAGCCTTAAGAGAAAAGCCGTGCGTGCGCCAAGCTATCTCAGGGGGATTTGTATTCTCCTTATAACAGATGAGTGCTTCAAAGGTGAGGTCATAAGTGGGGGTTGAGCCCGCACCGATGTAAGATGCGCTCCCCTCAGAAAAAGCGTCCGCGTATGTGTATAGCGTATCAGAAGTTATGATATATTCATCTGCTTGGGCGGGAGAGAAAGCAGACAATGCCATGACAGCCGCAAGCAATGAGGAGCGAAGGGAGAGAGGGAGATGTAATTTCATAAAAACTAAAGGAAAACTTGTTAAATTCAGCCCAAATTTTACCCCCCCGACAACATGTCAAGAAAATAATGCGTTCTAATGTATTTTTTCTTTATTTTAATAAAGCAGTAAAAAAAGCAACAATAATCAACAAAAAAAGGGGATGAATAAGCATCTGCTCCCTTGATGGTAGGCGGCAGAGGCTCAACCGAGAGAGCGAGTCAAGATGCCTGCTTGTGCGGTGTTGGCGAGAGGCTGTGGTAAGCGATTGCACTATGCCGCCCGCGCATTTGCACGGGCTCTGGTTTCGGCCGATGAGGGCAAGCATAGCCATTGCCCCCCCTGAGAGGACATAAAAAATGGCGCGCATCGAACAGAGAGCGCGCCATACTTAAACAAGAGCATTATTTAGCAGAAGGGTAACGCAGCTTGCGATAGAGAGGTGGGGAGGTTTTCTTGAGCTCTTCGGCCTTGTTTTTCCAATAGTCAGCGTCTGAGTTGGAGAAAGAGGCATCAGGCCTGCAGGACCAGAAGAGGTGAGGCATCTTGATGAGGCTGATGATGGCGTGACAAGCGGCGGGGTCGCCTTTTGCAGCTTGTTCTTCGAGGTAGCTGTACAACTCTTTGCGGCTCTTGGTGCAAATGTCCATTTTATTTTTTTCGGACGAGGCGGCTTGTTCCATGGCGATATGGCCCTGGATGACCAAGCCGTACCTGGCGCTACCATGGGCAAAATCTGCCATGGGGAAATCATAATCAAAGCAGGTGTCATACCAGCAAAGCGGGCGTTTTTTGGCTGTGGCGATGACTTTTCGTATGATTCCGGCTGATTTTGGGTAGGGATAGCGCTCAAAAATGTATCCGCGCTTGCCAATCCCCCTCAATGCGGCCATTAAATCGCCCGCTTTCATGGCTTTATCATACCAAGCAAGGAACTTTTTGCGTTCTCTTTCTGGACCACGGGTAGCCTTGCTCTGCAGGACATGTGCATAGGCACGCATGGCGGGCGCGAATCCCTTTTTAGCGGCTTCTTCCAAGCAGGCAGAGGCATATTCTTTGTCCTCGTAGCCGAAGAGAGCACAGAAGTAGAGGCCCATAGCGTTGCCGCTTTCGGCCGCAATCTTGGCCTGCTCGAGAGCGAGTTTTTCGCCCTCTTGGGAGAATCCGCGCTGGCGGTAAAGGGCTTGGGCATACCAAGCACGAGCCTCGGCATCACCCGCCTCGGCCGCTTTCAGGAAATATGCACAACCTTTGGCGTCTTCTGCTTGCTGCATGTAATAATGCCCGAGTTTTCGCATGGCCACCGTGTCACCATTATCGGCAGCGGCTTGGAGTTCGGGGACTTTCTCCTCTGCCACTTTCACGACAGCATGAATGGATTTTTTATCCTTATCCTGCTTTTTCGTGTTGGGAGCAGCCTGAACTACATTCTGGCAACACATTGCAACAGATACCAACATTAATCCTTTCAGAACAACCCGTAACATATTTTCTTTTGGCATGCGCTTATTCTATAGAAAACAAACAACCATTTCAAGCTCCAAATTTACACCCACTCGAGCAAGAGGGCTGAGCCAGGGGAGAGGGAGACAGGCAAGCCTTGAGTTTGCAGGGTTGCGGCGTCTATCTGCATCTCAGGGGCGGCGGGCTCGAGCAGGTTGCGGAAGGTGTAGGCGCCTGGCTTTTTACCAGCCCATTCGATGGCGTTGGCAGGGATGTGGACGCAGGTATCTGCGGGGGTATCGGGGGAGAGGTTGCAGATGACGAGGACGGTAGATTTGGCTTTGCGGTAGTGGCGCAAGAAGGCGTAGAGGTAGTGGCCGGAGACGGTATCGCCCTGAGCCCTGCCGAAGTGTGGGGTGTGCTGGTTGGCCCAGTTGAGGCCGTAGAAGCCACCTTTGCTGAGGGCGGGGAGCTGCAGGAGCGGGAGGAGACGCGCCGAAAAGGAGCGGAGTGCCGCCAAGTGGGGTGGCAGGTTGGCGGCATCGCAGCGGCCATGGTTGTACCATTGCTGGAGGCGCGGCAGGCAGGTGTAGTCGAAGATGCTGGTGCGGCCATTGTCTCCACCATAGCCACCAGGGCCGTCGGCCCGCTCGGCTACTTCTTGGCCATTGTAGAAGAGGACGGGGGCGGAGGTAGAGGCATATTGAGCGGCCATGGCGGCAGGGGCGATTTTTTCGCCTACGCCGCCCCAATAGGCGGAGGCAGCCATGCGGGGTTCATCGTGATTCTCTAAATAGCGTACGCCCCCGGCGAACAAGTCGGCAGAGGAGTTGTTCACGCGATCGAGGTCGTTTGCCCAGGCGTTTTGTTCGTAGAGCTGGCGGAGTGCTTGGTAGGCGGAGGAATCATACACCCCGTTGAAGCCCGCGGCCAGCAAATCCGCATGAGCATCGCCGGGGGTGAGCTTCATGTGGTCGTTGTAGGCCTCGGCCATGAAGAAGACGGAGGAGTCGCGCAGGCGCGAATTGGCAATGAGCCAGCGCCAGAAGGGCACGGGCACCATGTGGGCCATATCGCAGCGGAAGGCACCCACCCCCTGCTCTTGCCAATAGGCCACGATGCTATCCATGATGCGCCAGGTGCGAGGTGCATGAGACGCAGGAGAGAGAGGGCCGGGCAGGCACATGGCCGCGGCGGCACCGTGGCGGTAGTCGGTGCCGTAGTTGAGCTTGGCGGTTTCGTACCAATCGTAGGCGCTGGGGGTCCAGGTGGCGGCGTTGTTGCCCGTGACTCGGCCGCAGCCTGTTTCGGGGGCAAAGAGGCCATCTGGCAGGTGGAGTTCGCGATCGCTGTGGCAGGGTTCGAGGTAGTAGAATGCGTTGTCGCGGGCAAAGAAGACGCCCGTGTCGTCTTGTGCGCCGAAGCTGCATGCAGGATTCACCTGCGAGGCGTAGCAGCGGGAGACGTGGTTGGGGATAAAGTCGAGCATGGGAATCATGCCCCAGCGGCGCACCCGCGCCAACAGGGCGCGGAACTCGGCCATGCGGTTCTCTACATCCACAGCCATATCAGGATCGACATCAAAATAATCTGTCACGGCGTAGGGGCTGCCCGCGATGCCTTTGACCACACAGGCAGGATCTGCCGGCAACCCCGGGTGGGAGGTCTGCGTGGCGTGGCGCAGCACGCCGGTGAGCCACAGGTGGGTCACGCCCATGTGGGCGATGGCCTGCAGGGCCGCATCATTGACTCCATTGAAAGTGCCACAGCCATTTTGTTCGCGCGAGCCCCAAGGAACGCCCTGCTCTGTGGTGTTGGAAAAATGGCGGACAAAGAGTTGGTAAATGACGGGCCTCATATTAGCGGGTATGCTACCACAAGCGGCATGGTATCGACAAGAAAATAACTCGCAGCGACAAAAAAACAAGGTGTATTCCCAAAGATTTGACGAAGGGTATGCACCATGAGCAGTTCCCCGTGGCTTCGCCGTGGTAAGATTGGCAATTTCAACTCCAGACTATCCTTTCAAAAATCCCCATTTATCAGGCTAAAGGTGAAGCTTAGGCGATGCGCGTCCAGAACAAGCCATCGATTGCTCAATCCTTGGAATCCATGTGAGCAAAACATAAATTTTGCTAAATTATTTGGCAGCGTTTTTGATTTATGCTTGACAAGCGGGCAGCGAGCATGTAACATGTGCGCGCTGCAGTACGCAGTACAACAGTGCGCGAATAGCTCAGTTGGTAGAGCAGTAGACTTTTAATCTATTGGTCTCGGGTTCGAGTCCCGATTCGCGTACTACATGTCCCCATCGTCTAGGGGTTAGGACATATGATTCTCAGTCATAGAACCGCGGTTCGAA
>JAZTYM010000032.1:0-26074 GCA_045637025.1 Akkermansia sp.
ATTCAGGCCATGAATGGCGTCATCTCCAACACCGCTGAGTTCGGTGAGTACTACAACGGCCCGCAGATTCTGGGACCGGAAGTGAAGGAGAAGATGAAGGAATCCCTCAAGCGCATCGAGAGCGGCGAGTTCGCTCGCGTGTGGTTGGAAGAAGCCGCCGCTGGCGCTCCCAACCTGCTTGCCAAGCGTGCCGCTTTGGCCGAGCATCCCGTGGAAATTGTGGGCAGCAAGATCCGCGAGCTCTTCGAGCGTTAATCCAAGCTTCATATCATACCAAGCTTACGCAAACACAAAGGCGCAGGAGCAATCCTGCGCCTTTCGTGTGTGTGGGGGGGGGGCGTGCAAAAAAGCAATCAATAGCGAGAACAGCGTGTCACCCATGCGCCAAGCAGACGCTCGAGTGGTGATACTAGCTTATCAATCAGATAGTTAAGCGCTTTCTGCATGATGGCATTGCGCAGCAGCTCGATAACAGCACAGGTGCAGAAAATACCCAGCACGCAGCCTAGGCAATGTAGATACAGGTAGGGAGAGCTGAGCATCTCGGGTGCGCCCAAGAGCTTCCAGAGGACGCTGTTGACGGCTGGGTGCGCATGAATCAGGTAGGCAGCTAGGGTGGTGCTGGCCATGGTGTTGATGAACTTGTTGGCAGGCATTTGCAGGCGCAGGAATCCCAAGAATCCCACGAGGCTCATGAAAATGACGGGAAGGGAATAGGGGCTGAGGATGAACAACTGAGCGAAGCGATACAGGTAGGGGCAATGAAACTGGTGCTCTGCAAGATGAACCCCATAGAGCGTGCCTGCGGCCAGCGCATACATCAAGACAAAGCTGGTGAGGTAGATTTTTGCGGGGATTTTGTAGATGCAGCTGGCATACAAGCGAATATAGGCCGCAAGGCTGTAGAGAAAGATAAATAAGAGGAGAGGGTGGGACTCCACCCTGAAGTAGACGCAACACAGCGCACAAATACCGACCAAGCAGAGCGAGCGGCGCGCACCTGCTGCGTGGAAGAGGTAATTGATGAAAGGGGAGAGAAGCATCAATTGTACATAAGTGCTGATAAACCAGTACTTTGTATACATGATGGGGAAAAGAAAGTGAATGCAGTCTGATAAGGAAACATGGTTGTTTCCCCGTATCCCGTATTCTACAGCAAGAAATAAGGTCAGAGAATAAAAACTGACCACGCAGGCTAATTTAGCAAGTCTCTTCAGGCTAAATGGGAGATTCACCATGAAATAGCCGCTGATGAGGACAAAGAGATGCACCCCCACATTGCCCGAGAACCAAAAGCATGCAGATTTTTGCCCCATGGTGGCAAAATCAGGCGATTTGAAGCCGATACCGCAGACGAAATAATGCCCAAATATAATCAGCAGCATGGAAACGACGCGCAGGAGTTCCATGTTGGAGGCTCGTTCTTTCATAGCGTGTGTCGCAGAATGAATGGCGGTGCGTGTGGGAAGGGCAGCTGCTCACAACCCGCGGTTGAAGAGGAGGGTTTGCTGCGGGTCGGGCATGATTTCTACCAGCGCAAAATCATCTTCTTGCAGGTCGTATACGGCGTCAAAGTCCGCTGCGCAGTAGACGGGGATGTATTTGGCATTCCAGAGGCGTGCCAAGTCCTTGAGATTGCAGGAGGGGATTTGCGATTCGGGCGAGCTGGTGGTATCCGCTGCAAGCACAGCGACGACGCGCAGGCCGGGCTCGAGCTGGGGCAGGAAGGTGGAGGCGGCGCAATCGCGCATCAGCGCCACATCTCCCGCGAGACAGCAGGCGCTCTGTTTGGCGGCAGAGTAGCCCATGAAGGCTGACACGGTGCCATCGGTGCTGTGCATGTTGATACCACGCACCATGCCGAACTCGCGCTCGGATTGGGCGTATCTGCCCCACAGCTCAGACACGCGCGCACCGCTCAGGCACACCTCGTCGCAGATGACGGCGTAGTGCGAGAACGCGCGTACCAAGGCGGCCTCACTCTCGGGGTAGGCGAGCAGCAATTCCTCCATATTGGCGGCGCGGCGGCGGCTCAGGGTGAGCAACCCGGTGGGGTCGTGGCGGCGGGGGATATCTCCCAACGCCTGCATGATTTGCTCGATATCGCCCTCAAACACATGGCTCTGGCGGCGCAAGCCTGCAAAGCCGCTGCGGGTCACGGAGTAGACCTCTACCTTGGGCATATCTTCCAGCGCGTGCCAGAAAGCGCCCGTGGGCACCTCGCCAAAGCGCAGCACGATGGGGGGCGGGTTGTCGAGCAGCAAGTTGTTGGCATCGGCGAGCACATATTGGCGCATTTGCTCGCGCATGTTGCTGGCGGGCTCTGCCAAGATGGGCACACGCAGCAGGTCTGCCAACCAAGCCACGGCGTTGAGCTCATCTGCATTCAGCGCACCTAGCACCAGCACCAGCCCCTCCCATTCGCGGAAACGCAGCATTTGCGACAGCGCCACAAGCGAGCCCCGGAAACGCGGTGCCTTGGGGCGCTCCCCTACGTATAAATCGCTGTAGTCGCCCCCTTGGCGCACACCTTCCCCCAAGCAGAGATTGAAGTGCAGGGGGAATCCCTCTTGCAGCAGCCCTTCGATTTGAGCGCAGTCGGGGTAAGCGAGGGGGAGGCAGAAGTTCACCGTATCGGCATACATGCCGAAAAGCCCGGTGTGCTCGATGCGCCCGGGCAAGCCCAGCCCACCATCGGGGGTATCAGAGTCGATGGTGATGACGATGAGCGGGCGGCGAGTGTAGTAGGCCGCCACCAGCACGGGGGTGAGCGAGGTGGCAGAGCTTCCGCTGCTTGTCACCACGGCTACGGGGCGGCCCGTGGCCTCAGCGCGCGCGAGGGCAAAGCTGGCGGCGGCGCGCTCATCCGCATGGTACCAGCAGTGTGCGGCGGGGCAACTCTCCAGTTCCTCGATGAAGACCATACTTTGATCACCGGGGCAGCACACCCATTCAGCGATACCACAGCGAGCACATTGAGCAATGAGATGAATCATGATGATGCGGGGAAGGGAAGAGGTTCGGGTTGGCCCAAATGCCGGGGCCGGCGGAAGGTGAGAAAATCAAACACCATGGACACGCGCGCCGCGCGCTCGCGCAACCATTGTTTCAGGAAAGTGGGGCGGTTCACAGGGACCAAGGGTGCATGCAGCCCCGTGGCCGCTATGCCCAAGTGCTGGGCTATGGCCACAGCGCGCTCCACATGCGCCGCTTGGCTGATGATGATGAGGGGCTCGGCTGCGAAGATGCGCTGCGCCCGCGCGACAGAGTCGTAGGTGCAGAGCCCCGCGTAGTCGCACACGATACGCTCTGCTGGCACACCTTTTGCGACCAAGGCGGCGCGCATGGCATCGGGCTCGTTGTAGGAGTGGGTGCGGTTATCACCCGACACGATGAAGCCGCGCACCCGCCCCGCGTGCCACAAATCGGCAGCGGCTTGGATGCGCCCGGTGAAATACATGTTGGTGCGGCCGTTGGCAAGAGTGGGGCTGCAGCCCAGCACGAGGCCCACGGCGTGGGGCGGGGTATCTGCGGGACTCTTGCCACACCGCCCCTGCGCCAGAGAGTGCGTCCACCCCTCCGCCACTGCGATGAGCACCCCCAGCAGCAGAGTGCTTATGAGCACCAGCCACAGCAGGTTGCGCAGAGCGCGGCGGGAGAGAAAGCGGCGCATAGAGAGGCTTAATCAATGGGCACCACGCGGATGTTGGTGGTCAGCTCGTGTGTTTCGCCACAGCGCAGCATGATGTTTTCTGCGGGCACTACGGAGCTCTCCACAGCGATGAACCCGCGAGCCGCCTCAGCGCCCAAATCGCCCATGCCGGCAGCCAGTTCCTTGCCCGGATTCCACACGACACACGAGCCAGAGCCCGCGCGGCAGATGCGGATGCTGCGGCTCCAAGCCGGGTCGTGAATAGCAATTTCTTGGTTTTCCTGCGCAGGGCAGTAGATGCGGTCGATGTGGCCGGCGGGGATGAGCGGGTCTTCACAATGCGGCACGGCATCATCGGCATATTCTACGAAATCGCTTTCCTCCAAGCCGGTGATGGCTACCTGTTCGTAATCGCTCACCGCAAAGTAAGTGTGCATGGCGGCAGAGAAGGGCATGGTGCGCGTCACATCCAGCGTGATGAGGCTGATTGTCAGTTCACTGCCAATCTCCATCATGACGGCGCCGCTGGGCATCAGCTCCTGTTCGGGGGGCAGAGCTAGCATAAGGCGCACGCAGCCGTCCTCCATCTCCTCGCTGGCAGCCAGTTGCCATGTGGAGATACGGGCCACGCCGTGTGCAGGTTGCGTGGCGTCCTCCGGGTGCTTGCCAAACCACGGCCAACACAGCGGAATCCCCCCGCGCAGTGCCTTGCCTGGGCTGAAAACGGCCTTGGGGCTCATGAAAATGACTGGCATTTGCCCGGTGGGAGTCCAGTTGATGAGGTGGGCACCGTAGAGCGATACTTCAGCGCGGCAAAGGGCGGTCTCGATGCGGACGATGGGAAAATCCTTCCCGTAGGGGTATTCTGTCGTAATCATGTGTGGCGGTGTTGGCTTAGTAGCAGCATCCTACCAGAAAGCATACTTGCTTGCAAGCGGAAAGGCTTTGAATTTCAGCTCAGGCGCACGCGTCGCGTGTTTTTGTCGGCGTGGGTGAGCACCAGCCATTGCGTGTCCTCTGGCATCAGCTCCCCATCAAAGCGGTCTGCCCATTCCACCAGCAGCACCATCCCGCTCTCCAAGTACTCATCCCAGCCCATGCCCAAGGCTTCTTCTGGGCTTTTCATGCGGTAAAAATCAAAGTGCGCCGCAGGCACGCGCCCGTCAGTGTGCTCGTGCACCAGCGAGAAGGTGGGGCTCGCTGCGGGGTTGCTGGCCCCCAGACCTTGCAAAATTCCCTGCACCAAATGCGTCTTGCCCGCACCCAAATCTCCCACAAGCCCAATCACTTCGCCACCTTCTAGCCCTGCGGCCAATTCGCGCCCCAAGGCCTGCATCTCTTCCGCTGATGTGACCTCAATTTCCTCATTTTTGAAAATTTTTTGCCAATTTTTCATTTTTTTATAAAATTTTTCTTGCCAAACTCAACTTTATGCCTATAATGTGCCAGCCCGCACAGGCGGGTGCAACCCCAAAAATTAGAAAATTATGGCATACGCAGTTTTCACTTCCGGCAGCAAGCAGTACCGGGTAACGGTTGGTGACGTGCTCACCGTGGACCGCATCTCTGGGCTGGAGAAGGATGGCGAGACCACGTTCGACCAGGTGCTCTTGGTTGAAGATGGCGACGCTACGAAGGTGGGTACCCCCGTTCTCGAGGGTGCTACAGTTACGGCAAAGGTGCTGGACCCCGAGGCTCGTGGCGCCAAGGGTGTCGCTTTCAAGTTCAAGCGCCGCAAGGGTTTCCACAAGAAGAAGGGCTTCCGCGCCGCTCTTACCAAGGTCGAAATCACCGCTATCAACGCCTGATTATTAACACTAACCCCATTCATTTTTACTAGTCATGGCACATAAGAAAGGTCAAGGTTCCGTCCGTAACGCTCGCGATTCCCGCAGCAAGCGCCTCCGCGTCAAGAAGTTCGCCGGGCAGTCCGTCATCGCCGGCAACATCATCGTGCGTCAGCGTGGCACCAAGTTCCAGCCCGGTAAGGGCGTGGGCATGGGCCGCGACTACACCATCTTCTCCCTTGTTGATGGCCGCGTGTTCTTCGATCGCGAAGGCCGCCGCGTCAACGTGGCTCCCGAGGCCTAATTGGTCCCGAGGATATTGATTTTGCCACACCAGTTCTCCGCGTGGGGAGCTGGTGTGGTTTTTTGTGTACCAAGAGGCCATTTTCCTCGTCTTTTCGGCAACTGTGGGCTGGACATACGGCCCAAAAATGATAGAATAGGTTTGCAAAATGACACGCGCGCGTCTCTCGCGTACGCGCGCGAGTCCTCCGTACCCTCTCCCCCCCCTACACACCACCAACGTATGAAACGCACACCCTTTCTTACACGCATTTTGAGTTTAATGGGCACAGTCGTGGCTGTGACGCTGACTTCACAAGAAGTGGAGGCAGGCACCATGCACAGCGACTTGTACATGTCGACCTACATGGACTTTGCGCAGAACAAGGGGCGCTACGTGGTTGGTAGCGGGGTGAATGCCCTGCTGGGCCACATCCGCACCCATGTGGACAAGGGAATCACCATTCACTACACAGATGGCACGCCCTCCTACACCATTGCCAACAATCAGGGGATGATCAGCTACATGGGCGTGCACGATGGCGGCTACGCCGCGGCCATTGCCCCCAACTTCCTGGCAACGGTGGCACACAATGGCGAGATTGATGCCTCCTTCTCGGAGCGTGTAGTGGGAGACGAACATGCCGTGAACTACGCAGCGGTGGGGGTCCGCTCGGGTTACAACGGTCCTATCGAGGGGGTAGTGTTCCGCCTGGTTGCCACCACGGAATCCGGTGAAATCTACGACTACTGTTTGCAGCGTCAGACCAAGATTTTCACCGATGTGGCTTGGAATCCCGTGACCACCATCACCAACCCGGAAGAGAAGCTGGGTGACTACCAGTACCACGCGGGTGCCGGTTCCATGAACATGTGGTCCGAGACGGATGGTAAGTACCACTTCAACAACGGTTCTCTCATCGGTTCCATCAAGCAGATTGAAACAGCTCCCAACTGGGGGAATGGCAATTTCAGTGTCAACTCTTCTCCCAACTATGGCGATGGTGTGGGCGCTACGCTGCAAGACCCCCTGCCGCACGGCACCGAGGGTGGCGACTCCGGCAGCCCTGTCTTCATCTACAACGCGGCCACAGGGCAGTATGAATACATCGCCGCTCACCAATCCGGTGGCGGTACATCCGGCTGGGGGCAGGCCCGTGGCAATGTGGAGTGGACACTGGAAACATTGCAGCGTTTCAATGTCACTCCGGATATGGCCGGGGGCGAGGTGCATTTGCATGCCATCACCAACACAGGGGATTTTTACGAGGATAAGAACGGTAACACCACCCTCACCTACTATGGCTATGCTACGGATGCTGCCGGTAACGTGTTGGGGCAGTATACTGGCATGCGCCAAGGGCTGAACACTTGGGCTGATTTGTCTGGTGTGAAAGACGTGCAGAATTGGTACGCCTATGATGCCAACGCCTACATCCAGCAGAGCGATGTGGACCTCTTCTTCAGCAGCAACCTTGTCTTCACGGCTCAGCAAAGCTCCAACTCCATCGTGTTGGATTCCAGCATCGATTTAGGTATTGGCTATGTGGAATTCAACAGCGGGGATTTGGAAAACGCCAGTTTCACCATCACCTCGGCTGAGGGCGAGGGCCATGTGCTGAACTCCGCGGGCTATGTCATCAACGCGGGAGCCGAGGTGCACCTGCAGCTCAACAACCCGGCCGACTACATGTACGAATGGCGCAAGAATGGCGCGGGTGATTTGTACATCGACGGCACCGGCAACACCAACGCCCTGCTGACCCTGGGCGGCAGCGGTGTCACCTACTTGCAACAGAAGAACGGTGCTGCCGCCTACAATGTGCTGCTGGGCAGCGGTGCCACCGTTGTCATCAACGATATCAACCAGATTCAGCGTGATGTTACCTTCGGCAATGGCGGCGGTGTGCTGGATATGAACGGCAACAGCATGGATTGGTACACCAATACCACGGTTGAAACTGCCGGATTCAGCATCAACGCCCTCACGGAAGAAGCCCTCATTGCAAATACCAAAGCAGGTTCTACCGCTACCCTCACCTTCAAACAAAGCGCTGAGCAGACGTTCCTCGGCTCCTTTGCAGATACGCAGGATGCTGCCCTGGTGATTGACTACCAAGGTGCCGGCACCTGGATGCTGCACAGCATCCACACCGATATGAGCCATCATGCCGGTAGTGGCTTCATCGTATCCAACGGGCAGGTGGTCTTCTCCGGCATTCACACCGTACACGGCCGCGGCTCTGCCGTGGGGCACACGGTTGAGCGCTTGGAGCGCGAGAACGATTGGCACTATGCCGATGCCAGCATGAATGTGCAGGTGAAGAGCGGCGCCACCTTCGAGCTGGGCAGCCATGCCCGCCTGACGGGTGACGTGACCGTAGCACAAGGGGGTACCTTTATCATGCGAGAAGGGGTGAAAGACCGCTATGAGTATGTGGAAGGCGGTGTTCTGCTGGAGGATACCTACCAGTACTCCCCGTTCTACGGCTTGCATGGCGATGTGAAGCTTAGCGGCACCATGTTGGTGGAATACAGCACTGGCACCACCGCCAACACGACCTTGACCGGCAACATCAGCGGCAGCGGCGACCTCATCGTCAAAGCTGGCACAACAGGCGGCAGCATTACCTTCTCCGGGGATAACTCCGAGCTCACGGGCCTCAAGCAAATCGTGTCGGGCGGCGTGATTGCTACCACTCTCAAGGGCCTCGGCCATGAGAGCAAGAGTCGCTGGCTCATCGGCCGCCAAGGTTGGCTCGCTTCTCATGAATTCACCGACTCCACCGATATCCTTTCCTACATTGATACGGATTCCACTGGTACTCTGGCTCTTTCCAACAAGCTGACCGCTGAGCTTGATTTGAGCAACCACCAGGGGCTCTTCATTGGTGCCGAGGCGGGCAAGGTTGTAGAATACGGTGTTGCAGGTGAGGAGCTTACAGCCATCAACGGCGAATACAAGCTCGGTGGCGGCGGCGGTGAACTCATCGTCCATTTCAAGCTCACGGGTGCGAGCACCAACCTGCTGTTGGGCGCAGATGCTAGCTCGACTGGCACCGTGACCCTGACCAACGCCGACAATGACTTCGGCGGCACAATCTCCTTTGCCGGTGCGGGTATCACCCTGAATGCTGCGGAGGGAGCTCTGGGCCAATCCACCCTTTCCTTGAGCTATGGCAATGCCTTGGCTACGCCAAACGCAAGCGCTCTGGGGAATCTGGATGCCGCATCTGATGGTATGTTCTTGCTCAACCAACTGGCTGATGCATCGTTGAGTGTGGCCGGCCTCAAGAATCTGGCATTGGGCGCATCGGAAGATGTGAGCTACACGGGCACGCTGACCGTGGCAGATGGGGCTCTGTATCGCCTGGGTACCACTCAAGGTGCAACCCTGACGTTGGGCTCTACCCTGAGTGATGCTCATGACTTGTTGATTGATGCTCAAGGCAGCAGTGGCGGCACAGTAAAGCTGGCCGGCAATGCCACCTACGCGGGTGACATCACCGTGCAGGGGCACAAGGACAGCTCCGCCGCGGGTGATATCACTCTGACCTTTGGCCGCGATATGCAGCTGGGCGGCACCATCACCCTCAACAACGGGGGCACCCTGGATGTTGCCGGGCACACCATCACGGTGCAGGGTGACATCGTGGGAGCCGGCGGCAGCATCACCAACTCCGGATGGACCGGCCCGCTGGATGCTGAACGGACGGGTGAACTCGTATTCCACGCTGCAGAGGGTCAGCAGATTACGGCTTCTGCCCCCATGATGGTGCCCAGCCTGCGCAAAACAGGTGCCGGCTCCCTCACCCTGGCTGCGGCCAACACGTACACGAACTTCTACCTCGATGGCGGCAGCCTGATTCTGGGGCATGAATCTGCCTCCGGCATGTATGGCACGGTTCACATGGCCGGTGGCACTACGCTGGATTTGGCTACCTACCATTTGGTCAAGAACACCTATACCAATGCAGAGAGCATTGTCATGGCTGCCAATGCCGGCACAGCAACTGTGTTGCAGAGCGGTACTGTAGCCGGCCAGATTTCCGAAATCGGTGGCGATATCGTGCTGGGGAGTGGCTCGCAGCTCAACCTGGTAGGTGATGGTATTTTTGCCGTAGGCAGCACCCTAGCAACAGGCAGCCAGGAACTTAAGATAGGTGGCACCGGTGCTGTTGTGCATGTGGATGCGCCGCAGCTGACCCTCAATACCAGCTATCAGGTGACCATTGCGGGCACACTCAGTTTTGCAGATGATGCCAAGCTCTACTCCAATGGTGAGAGCAAGGGAATGGTGCGCAATATCGAACATCTGCGCCTGGAACAGGATTCCACCCTCACCCTGGCAGAGCGCTCCGGTACCAGTTATTGGAGCGTGGGACAGCTCAGCGGCTCCGGCACCTTGCAGTGGGATTCCACCACCAACCAATATGAGGATGGCTCCGGCACGGCTTCCCGCCTGGTGCTCAAGGGTGAAAGCGATTTTGAGGGTCACATCATCCTCAACCGCAATACAGGAGAAGCCAGGCACACCCATGGGGCTTACATCGAGCTGGCGCATAATCAAGCTGCGCAATATGCGGATATCACTCTCAACGGCATCAACGCGAATGGCAGGGCTTCCCTAGCTATCAATACCGCCAATGCCAACCTCAAGGGCCTGAGCGGCAATGCGTTCAGCTACACCTTTGCCGGCGCGGCAGGTAGCCAGGTGGTCACGGGCGATAATCACCCTGCTTCCACCCGCAAGAGCATCCTGACCATCAACACCGATGCCGGCACCACCTACACCTATGCCGGTGTGCTTGGCAACAGCGCCGATACACTGGCCACCGGGCTGGATATCGTGAAACTGGGTGCGGGCACCCAGGCCTTTACAGGCACTGCCCAGGTGGGCCACGTCACCGTGGGTGGTGGTACCCTGAGCTTCGCGGCTGGTGCCGGCACAGCTTTGGGCAACATCACGCTGGATGGCGGTACATTGTCCGGTTTGGATTACACACTGGCGGCCGATAAGAGCTTCACGGTCAATAATACCTCCGCTTTCAGCGGCACTTTGACTCTGGCTGGTGGCCAATTCATCATCGATGCCCTTGCCTTCAGCAATAGCAGCACCGTGCTCACCCTGGGTGGCGTGGCGGTGGCCGATGGTGTCACCCAGACCATCACCCTGAACAATGCTCTTCAACTGGGCGCCGGTACCTACACCCTGGCTACCGGCGACTGGACCTCCGTGTTGGAGAAGCTGGGCGGCATCAGCATGAAAGGCTATGATGCGGCTTGGAATACCAATGATTCCGGCCATCTGCAACTCGTCATCAGCACCAAGACCGGCACAGTGCTCTGGGATGGCTCAGATGCAGCTCATGAGTGGAGCAGTACGCAGTTCGGCAGCACAGCCAACGCATTGGGAGAGAGCTCTATAGCCCTCTTCAAGGATACCGCCGCCAACACCCATGTGCGCGTCACAGAGGACATCACCGTGGCCGAGACCGCGTTTGCCAACATCTCCAAAGACTATACCATCACGTCCGCTGGTGGTACGGTAACTGCCGGCACGCTGTACAAGGATGGCTCCGGTGAAGTGGTGTTGAACTCCGGTTTGCGCGTGACGGGTACCACCACGATTCAAGCCGGTACCATCACCCTGAGGAGCGGCGATATACTCGCCGGCACCATCACCGGTGAGGGCACGTTGAAACTGGATACCGGAGACCATGTGGGCTCACTGAGCCTTGATAACCTGCACACGCTCCACATCGCCAGCGGCAGCTATGGCACCGCTGCCGATGCTGCGCTGAGCGTGCGCAACATTATTGTGCAATCTGGGGGCACTTATGTGCAGGGCGCAGGCGCGGAATACACCGGCAACACCATCCTGGAGGGCGGTACTATCGTGCTCAATGGCGGCTTGCTGGCAGGCAGCATGGAGGTGAATGCCGATTCCTACCTCAACATTGCCGCCGGGTCGGAGACGAGTTTGAACCTTTCCCTCACCCAGAACGATGGTGCGGCCATCATCCAGACGGGTGGCGGTGTCATCAGCATTGTAGGGGGCGGCAATACCCGCCTGCAGAACTACGTTGTGCGTGAGGGTACGCTGAACTTCCTGCAATGGAATTGGGGTGGCCACGATAATCAGGGTATTCTCACCGTGGAAGGTGGTGCCAAGCTGCAAGTGGCCTGGGGTGCCGGCTTGCAGGCCGAGCAAATCCACCTGAAATCCGGTGCTACATTGCAACTTGCCAACGGCGACGGCCTCAATGCTTGGTGGCTGCAGAACTACACCAAGGCCAACATCCTGGTGGAAGACGGCGCCATTATTTCCGGCTCTGCGGGTGATGTGGGTTCCTACGTTCAGGGTACGATTTCCGGCAGTGGTACACTCAATCTGGCCAATGCCGCTTCTGTAACCAACGCGAAGGCCTACAGGATTGAGTCCGCCATCTCCGATGGTTCCAGCGCGCTGGGGCTCAACATTGCCAACACTTCCGTCTCCTTCACCGGGGCCAACACCTACTCCGGCGGCACGGTGATTGATGCTGCTTCCACCGTGACCACGGGGCACGCCACTGCACTGGGCAGCGGCGCAGTGCAAAACGCCGGTGCCCTGGTGATGGAAGAGAACCTGCAAATCGGCGGTCTTTCCGGTGCCGGCTCGCTGAATACCAATGGCCATATCCTGATGCTCAACAACAGCGCTGATATGTCTTTCTCCGGCGCTGTCTCCGGGCAAGGTGCTATCGTACAGATGGGCAGCGGCACCAGCACCTTCAGCAGCAATGTTGACCTGGGTGCCGCAGGCGTGACCGCCGGTCACCTCATCCTTGCCGGCGCCAACAATACCCTGAGCGAAGGTGCTGTCGTGTCTGCCGCTGGCGAGCTGACCCTTGCTGGCAACATTACCTTGGGCGGTATGATTGAAAATGCCGGTACTGTCAACATTGCAGCAGATGTCACCTTCAACCTGGAGCTTAGAGATTTTACCAATGGTGTATACACCTTGGTGGTCGGTACTGGCAGCGTGAGCTATGCCGATACGTTTGCCGAAGCTGATTTCACTATCTCCGGTCAGAATCTTTCCAGCCTCACCAGCCAGGGGATACAGGTAGCTATCACGCAGAGTAACAATGCGTTTACGATTGCTTTTACCAACGGCTTGCGCGACCTCACCTGGACAGGTGCCACAAGCGGTGATTGGAATATGACAGATGCCAACTGGGGGGCCTCTTCCGAAACGGAGTTGATGTATGGCCTGATGGACTATGTGACCTTCGACAATTCAGCTGCCCGCAAGGACGTGACGATAGCCGAAGGCACACTGCCGGCCAAATCCATGACGGTGAGCGGCACGGGCTACACCTTCACCGGTGTGATTGACGTGCAGGATACCTTCCGGGTGGAAGAAGGCGCCTCCGCTACCCTCAACACTATGCCCTCCTCACTGGCCAAGGCCACGGTGCTGGGTGAATTGACGCTGGCCTTCGGTGGCACATGGACGCAGGATATTGATGCCTCTGCCGGCACGATTCGCAAGACCGGCACGGGCACTCTCACCTGGAATCCTGCCGGTGGCACCTTGCAGATGGGCACGCTAGATGTGCAGCAGGGCTATTTCATGAGCTCATCGGCCATGGAAATCGGTACATTCTCGTTGGGTACGGGTGCCGTAGCCTTGTTGACCAACACCACCACTGCTGATGCCGCTGCCAAGAACATCCAACAGGTGCTCCTGGGCAACAATTCTTACTTCTGTATCCAGGACAATGAAGCCAGCAGCATCAAAACAGCCATTGGTGAAGTGGTGCTGATGGGGGACAAGGGTGAGTTCCAGGATTACGCCGCGGGCAAGAACAGCTATATTGGCATTGATAAGCTGAGCCTTGGAGAGGGCATCAGCTCATCTACCCTGACGCTCTCTGCCATGCCCATGACCAACACCACCGTGTATGAACTGGGTGCCCAGGATGCAGAGGTCGGCAACTTTGCAGGTACCATTGTGCTGAAGGGTAACAATGCTCACGCTGCGCTTATTCTTTCCGGTGCTCAGGTAGCCGGCCAAGCCGTGGTGAACCTGAATGCCAGCAATAGCACTTACTTCAAGAAAGCGTTGGGTATCAACGTTGATAATGCTGAAATTGCAGGTCTTGTATCCGCACAGAGCATGGGGAATGAAACCAAGCTCTTCTCCGGTACGGTGACAGCCACCACGGCTTTCAACACGGCCAACATCACCAACGCTGCTACGCGCAACCTTATCATCAACACAGCGGCTAACACTTCGTACACCTTCTATGGCGAGGTGCTGCAAGGCGTGAACCTGACCAAGACGGGTGCTGGCACGCAAGCTTTTGCCGGTACGGTGGGCTCTGCCTCGGTGGCGGTGCTGGGTGGCACGCTGGACATGACGGCTGCCGCGCTGACTGATAGCGCCTTGGCCGATGTGACCCTGGGCCGTGGCGCCCAGCTGAGCATGGGCAACCTGAACCTGACCACCGGCAAGAGCCTGAGTGTGCTGGGCGATGAAATGAGCGGCACCGCCATGCTGAACGGCAGCCTCACCTTGGGTGGGGGTAGCCTCAGCTTCGATAGCCTGGCGTTGGGCAGCACTACGGCTGCCCTGACTGTGGGTGGCAGCATCAGCATGTCTGCGGGTACACAGGTCATCACCCTGACGGGGAGTGAGTCTCTGGTATTGAACCAAGGTTATTATCTTCTTTCCGGCAACTTTGCCGATGGCATTACCGCTGATAGCTTCAGATTGGCAGGTTTGGCAGCGGAGTACACCGGCACCCTGAGCCTGAGCAATGGCGGCTTGTGGCTCACCCTGACAGATGCACCCCAGCCTGCCATCCCGAATGGCAATATCTGGGCCGGTACCGCTGAGTATCATACCTGGGACAGCACCACCTTTGGTGTGGTGAATATCGGCGCCATGGGCAGCAACCCTGCCACGTTTGATGACAGCGCAGCCCACCGCGATATTCTGCTCAAGGGCAGTGTGCAGGCGGCCAGTGGTGTGGTGTTCAACAATACAGAGGACTACACCTTCAACTTCACCAACATCAACAGCAGTCTCACTACCCCCGACATGGTGATGAACGGCGAAGGTACGGTGCACATGAAGGTGGCGCTGCATGCCGATGCGCTCCGCCTGAACAACGGCAGACTGGTGCTCAGCGATTATGCTGTGCTGGGGGCTGACACCGCCCTGAGCATGACCGGCGATGCTGTGATGAACATCACCTCGACCACGCAGACCCTCAGCAACCTGAGCATGGCTGCTGGCACCCGCATTGAGGATACCCGTGGCACGGGTACGCTCAAGCTTGTGGCGGCGGAGGATGCCCCCATGGCCCTGCAGGGCGTGGTGAATGTGGGCACCGTTGCCACGCAGGGCGCGGTCAGCCTCTCCACGGGGGATGCCACGCACACTCTGCAACTGGGCGATACGACCCTCACCCTCAACAATGCGTTTGCCTTGACCGAAGGCAAGACCATCGAAGTGCTGGGGCAGGCCACCCTGAATGCCGCGGTAACGATGGCCGGAGGCACGCTGATGTTTGACAACGCCGTGCTGTCCGACAGCACAGCATCACTCGCCTTGGGGCAGGCCCCCACGCTGGCAGAGGGGGGCATGGTAAACATTTCCGTGGCGGATTTGGATGCTCTGCGCTCAGGCGGCACCTTTGTGCTGGCCAGTGGAGATTGGTCGGCCTTCTCGGCAGAGGATTTCACCCTCACAGGTGCTCCCTATGCTGCGGACTTGGCCACCTTCACCATCAACGGCAACACGCTCAGCATGACCCTCGTGGCACACGATGTGTGGGCTGGTACCGCGGCTGATTACAGCTGGAATACCACCACCTTCGGGCCCAATGCTGCCTTGGGCAGCTCCACCATGGCCATTTTCGACAATTCTGCTGAAAATACTGCTATCTCGCTGACAGAAAGCGTGCAGGTGGGCGATTTGCGCTTTGATAATAACAAGTCATACAGCATCACCGCTACCCAGCCCGGCGCCACCATCACTGGCGGCAACTTCACCAAGGCGGGCACTGGCGATGTGATCATCAACGCTGATTTGAACCTGAGCGGGGATGCAAACCTGACCAATGGCAACATCACTTTTGCTGGTACGACTCAGATTGCGGGCAATGTCACTCAGGCGACTGGCAATGTTACCCTGAGCGGGGAAAATTCCGTCATGGGGGATTATACTATCACTGGTGGTACGCTCAATGTGACGGGCGCTGGTAGCAGCTTGGGCGTCGTGAGAACGAATGCAAACGTCACCTTCCAAGCAGAAAGTGCTACCATGGCAGGCCTTGCGATTAATGCTGGCATCCGCGTTCAGTTCCTGAAGCCCGGGGACTCAGACGCAGCAGCATACGCCATTCGCAACAACAACGGCAATGCTGTTCTTGACTTTGCAACATGGCACGCCTCGTTCAGCCAAATTTTGGTAGAGGATGGAGTGTCCCTGACAATTGATCGCATCAACAGCTCATGGGGTTGGAATAGATTTGAAATCAATGGTGATGTGGTCGTGAATGATAGCGTCCACCTTTCCTCTGGTTCCCAAAATCCTTTCATCGGCACGGGTACACTGACAGCCAAGACGATGACGCTAACGAACACCGGTACCTATGTCTTTGACTTGTCCCGCGTGACGGTCAAGGAACATCTCAGCATTGGCTGGAGTGGCAAGGGTGTGTTGCAATCTGGTGTGCTTACTTCGGAAACGAAGACCACACAGACCTCCTCTTCCATGTCTGTGCAGGGTGGTATCCTCAATTTGGGTGGTACTTCGTCGTTCACTGGTGGTACTCTGAGTCTTGCATCTGGCAAGATAGACATAACCGATGGCGTAGCGACCATATCCAATCATTTCACCATGAGCGGTGGTACTTTGGCATTGACGGGCGGTACAACCACCCTCAGTAGCAACAACGTCTCCTTCACCGGGGGCGATGTTCTCATCGATGGCGGTGTGCTTAAATCGTCAACCACTGCGGCTAGGGCGCTTCTTGGCGGGGTGGATTCGTTGAGCCTCATTTCTGGTACGCTGGATATCTCAGCTATCAATTTCTCCACCTCGGCAGATGCGATTGTGATGAAGGAGGGAGCCTCTTTCACCTTCAGCGGTGGCACCATTGCCCTGGGCACCTTGCAGCAGGATACGACCTACCAGATTTTTGATGCCACCAACGGCACGCTGGAGGGGTGGACCACACTTTCCGCCGCCAACTTCGAGATGAACGGGGTGAGCATGACCAACATGGGCCGTGTGGAGCTGACTCTGGGCGCGGCAGGTACGTTTGCATACACGCAGCAGGTCTATGACCTCACCTGGGTGGGCGGCAGCAGCACCGAGTGGAACAACACCGATGCCAACTGGGATATCACCCCCGATGCGGATGCCGATGCCACCAACAACGAAAAATTCTACAACGCTGATAGCGCTACTTTTGTCTCCGATGCCACTCTCTCTGTGGCACAAGGCGTGAGCGTCAACAACCTGACGCTGGCAGCCAACACCACCCTCACCACCTCTGGTAACCTGAGCGTGAGCGGCACAATCAGCGGAGCAGAAGGCTCCAAGTGGGTGTTGGATGGCTCTGCCACCGCCTTCACCCAGAGCCTGACGGGCGAGCAAATAAAGGATCTGAGCGCCTTGGAAGTGGGCGAGGGTGCTACCTTGCAGGTGAGCGATAAACAAAATGGATTTAATCCCGAAAATATAACGGGCTCTGGTAAGGTCGTGGTTGGGTTGAATTCAAACTGGGGCCATTTGCTCAAGTTGGGGGCAGATTTCACCGGTGAGACCTATGTGACCAGCGGTAGTTTTGACCTGACTGGGGCACAGGTAGGCAGCACCCTGCGCCTGGCATCGGGTGTGAACACCAACTCAGCAACGGGCGCGACCACGCTGACCGCCGATCTCATCTTGGAGGGCACTACCACGATTCACGCCAACAGTAGTAAGGCTATTACCTACGCTGGCACTGTGACGGGCGCGCAAGGTGTGCTGAAGACCAATGGTGGCTCCTCCCACACATTCCAGAAGGCCGTGAACTTGGCTGGTATGGATACAGACAATACAGCCACTTTGAACTTCAATGACACGGTGAGCCTTGGCAGCATGACCTTGGATGCCAATGCGACGGTGAACTACAACGGCGCTTCTGCAGCCATCACCAATTTGGCGCAGACCACCGGTGTCAGCAATTTCAACAGCGATTCTGCTACCGTCGGTACACTGAAGCTGACCGGAGGTACCTTCAAGGTGACTGGTGGGCAGTTGACTGTGGGTGCGGTGCATGCGGACACCACGGGTGGCACGCTGCAGGTCGCAGGCGGTGCGCTAAACTTTGCAGCCGGCGTAGCTCAGTCCTTGCTGGAGAAGGTGGGCTCTTTCACCTTGAGCAGCGGCACGCTGGATTTGGCTGATGTGGCCTTTGGCGCGGACAGCAGCAATGCTATCGCGCTCAAGGAAGGTGCTACCTTCACCTTCAGCGGCGGTGCCATCGCTTTGGGCTCCTTGCAACAGGGTACGACCTACCAGATTTTTGATGCCACCAACGGCACGCTCAACGGTTGGGCTACGCTGGACAAGAGCAACTTCACGGTGGATGGCTCTGCCCTGACAAGTCTGGGGCGTGTGCAGCTGAGTTTGGGCGAGAGCGGCACGTTCTCGTACTCCATACTGGGGGCGCAGACCCTCACCTGGGTGGGTGGCAGCAGCACCGAGTGGAACACCGCCGATGCCAACTGGGATATCACCCCCGATGCGGATGCCGCCAACAACGAAGCCTTCTACAACGGTGATAGTGTGGTGTTCGCCACGGCGGGTACCTCTGTGACCCTGAATCAGGATGTGACAGTGGGCAGCATGACTGTGAATGAAAGCCTTGAGCTGGCGGGTTCCGGCAGTATTGCTACCAACTCGTTGGTGCTCAATGCGGGGCTTAATATGCAGGGGGCTACGCTCACCTTCACGGGGGCATCTACCTTGACCGCCAATGGCAGCGCGGAGGCCTCGATACAGAACATCAATCTGGCTTCTGCCTCCAGCCTGAGCGTGACCCCCGCGGCTGAGGCGACGGTGAGCCTCGGCAATATCACAGGCGGTGGCGCTCTGAGCATGGCTGGCACGGGCACGCTGACCTTGGGCCATGCCCAGCTGGCCTCTCTCTCCATGGCCAAGATAGCAGCTGGTGGCGACAACGCTGCCACTCTGGGCACAGTCAATGTGACAGGTGCGGTGAACATTTCGGGCATGTTGGAAGTGGGTGATGCCACGCTCAATATCAACAATGGTGGTAGTATCACCACTCAGACCTTCCGCGGCGCGACCCGCGGCAAGGGCGCGGATTCTGTGGTTACTATCAACAGCGGGGCTTCCCTCACCATCACCGGTACTCAAGATGTGGACGGCGAGACCACCTCGTTCTTGCTGACTCACTGGGGTAGTACTTGGGGTGGTGATAGCGGCTCCATGGATTTGTTGCTCAATGGCGGTACGCTGACGGCCGAACAAACCTCCATGCACATGGGCTGGGATTCTGGCAGCAGTTTCCGCGCCCTGAGTGGCTCCGCCTCTCTCAAGGGTGTGCGCTTCAGCTCCAACAAGGGCAATGCTGATTCCTTTGCGCTGGGTACGGCTACTGAGGGTAGCGCCCAAATCAACATCGGCTCCAGTGGCTTCAGCGGTATCGGTGCCAATGATACTGTCTCTCTGGGTGAGGGTACTCTCCGCGCAACAGCTGATTTTGCTATCTCTGGTGCTACGGGGGCGGCCCTCTCGTTTGTGGGTGGTGTTCAGGGCACTATCATTGATACCAATGGCTACACTATCACCGCAGAAACGGCCCTCAGTGGCGCAGGAAAGCTTGTGAAGCGCGGGGAAGGCACCCTGAGCCTCACGGCGACGAGCAGCGCCTTCACGGGCTCCGTAGCATTGGAGAACGGCTCATTGGTACTCAATACGGATTCAGTCTCCGTGTTGGAGGGTGCGAGCGCTCTCATGATGAGCGGTGGTGTGTTGGATTTGACGCGTTTGAACTTTGGTGGAGAGTCGGCAGATACCATTTCGTTGGCCACAGGAGCCAACTTCAGCTTCACCAGTGGCACTATTGCTCTGGGTGAGATACAGGAAAACACCGTGTACCACATTTTCGACACCACCAACGGTGGTACGCTGACAGGTTGGACCTCCCTGACGAGTGCCAACTTCACCTTTGGCGGTGCATCTCTGGATGAGGAGGCCCGTCTCGTTCTGGGCGAGGATGGTACCCTCAAATTCTACACCAGCGTGCCCTCACTCACATGGGACAAGGGCATTAAGGGCGATTGGGATACCACCAGCACCAACTGGGACAGCACCGCGGCAGATGGTGATGCCACCAACAACATGGCATACACAGCTGGGGCAGATGCCCACTTCAACAGCAATATGCTTGATGTCAACGTGACGGAGGACATCTCTGCTGGCAAGATTGTGCTGGCAGATGGTGCGCAGTTGCTCGCGGTCAATGTGGCAGAGGGTGTCACTTGGTCTGCTTCTGGTCTGGAATTGGGCGTCGGCTCCATGATCAACACGACAGGGGCCCTGCAGCTCAGCGGGGATATCACATCTGCCGCCGATTCCAAGTGGAAGTTGACTGCCGCCACGGATGCTTCTGGGGTGCAGGGTGTCTTCACCCAGAGCCTGACAGGTGCCCAGGTGGCTGCGCTGAACGCTCTGGAAGTGGGTGCAGGTGTTACCCTGCAAGTGAGCGATGTGCAATCCTCGTTTAATCCCGCCAACATCAGTGGCGCTGGTAAAGTGGAGCTGAGTCTGACGACTGGCGGTACTTATCATACGCTGAACTTGGGTGAGAACTTCACCGGTGAAACCTATGTGACCAGCGGTCATCTGAATCTTTCCTCGGCTAAAGTGGGCTCCACTTTGCGCCTGGCTGGTGGGGTGAATTTGAATGCAGAAGGCCTGACCGTAGTCCCGGATATCATTCTGGAGGGCCGGACGAGCGTGATCAATGGTGGCACGACCGCATTCCAAGGCACCATCACGGGTGAGGGTACCTTTGTGCATGCCAGTGGTAATGGCTATTTCCGCTTCATGGATGAGGTTGACTTGGGTGGCTATGAACAGTCGGGTACGGGCACTTGGTATCGCGATACCTTCCATGCGGTGACAACGCTTGGCTCCGTGAAGATGAAGGGCCAAGGCTACCTTGCCTTTAGAAACGACAGCACGATTGATACGCTGACGGTGAGCGGTACGAACGGTACGTTCTTCGAATCTGGCCACACCCATACCCTGACCACCGCGACCATTAGTGGCGGCAGCGTCTACTTTAACGCTGCTCTGGGGAATGATGAAGGAAGCTATACAGCGGCTCAATCGTCGTCGGCTCAGCAGGGTACGACGAATATCGGCACATTGACCATCACTGGCGGTACGGTGAACTTCAATGGCGATACCACCATCGGCACGGCTACCATCAGCGGTGGCACGACAAACTTTGCGAACACAACCAACCTCACCACGCTGAACGTGACGGGTGGCACGGTTGTGCTGCGAAATGTTGCGGCCGCATCTGGTGCCCAGAAGCACATCGGCACGGTGAAGCTGGGCAATGAAGCAGTGCTCACGCAGTTCTCTGGTGGGTCTATGCCGTCCGAATACACGCATCTGGGTATCGTCGAGCTGACGGGGGCCAAGGCTACCATCAAGGAGACGAACTTTGGTGGCGCTATCAGCATCGGCACGCTCAAGACGAGCAACGCTGGTGGTACCTCTCAGCTGGTGCTGGAGTATAACCACAGCGCTGATAACTTCTCGCTGGTGAAATTGGGCTCGGCTACGGCAGAGGCCGGCAACTTTGCCGGTACCATCACCATGGATGGCACCAACAATGGTAACTATCGTGCGGCGGCCCTCATCATTGAAAATGCAGGTATCGCTAAGAATGCCGTGATTGACATCGAGCTGCCAGATTCTTCCTCTGCCGAGTACGCAGTAGGTATCAACGCGGATAACACAACCATTGCCGGTTTGAATAGCGCCGCGGATGCTAATCGTGGTAATCAGTATACGCTCTTCTCCGGTTCTATCAACCTGCAGCAGCGCGACCAAGTTGCGGCTCTGAGCTTCGACTCGAATTGGATTCAGAATGCCGCTCATCGTACCCTGACCTTTAACGTAGCAGAGGGTGGCAACTACACCTTCACCGGTAATGTGGTGAAGACGGCCACTTCCGGGCTGAACCTGGTGAAGACGGGTGCTGGCAGCCAGACCATCAGCGGTGTGGCCGCTGTGGGCAGCCTGACGGTGCAGGAAGGCACGCTGGCGCTGACGAATGCAGCCTCCACGGCCAGCGGCGACATCACCGTGAGCGGCGGTAGCCTGACCTTTGCAGGCAGCTACACGCTGGGTGCGGAGCAGGTGCTCTCTGTGCTGACGGGTGGGGCTGATTCTGTGCTCTTGGGTGGGCTCACGCTGGATGGCGGTGTGTTGGCCTTCGACGCCGCCACGCTGATGACCGATGCCGCCGCGCTGAAGGTGGCAGGCACGGTGGGCGCTGGCACGGGCGCAACGGTGACACTTGATTTCTCCAAGCTGACAGGTGCGATGCAGTCTGGCACATACATGCTGGCTGCGGGCAACTGGGCGGGCGCTCAATTGAGCTACGGCGGCACGGAAGGTATGAACATCTCCGCCACAGAAAGCGGCTTGTTCCTTACCTACACGAATGATAGTGTGTACACCTGGGTGGCTGGTGCAGTAGACGGCGAAGGTGCGGCTGACAACTCTTGGAGCGCTGCCAACTGGGATCTTGTCCCGGATGAAGATTCTGGCAACAACCAGCTCTTTGCCACAGGCAAGGATGCTGTATTCAACACCAATGCTACGGTGAATGTGACCAATGCCGTGAGCGCTGATACGGTATCCATTCTGAATGGTGCCCAGGTGACCTTGGGCATGGGCGGCGAGGGGGCTTCCTTTGCCGCAAATGAATTGATTGTGGCCAACGGTAAGCTGACGCTGGGCAGTGAGAAGAATTGGAGCGGCATCAAGGATATCACCATCAAGGCTGATGGTGTGCTGGAGCTGGCATACGGCACCGGCATCAACAACTCTGCTGATGCGACTGATATCCTCTTGCAAGGGGGTACCATCAACCTTCGTAATGGCCACGGTACTCACACAACTCTGCATGCAGATATCACGGTAGATGGCACCGGTACCATTGCCGGTTCACTCTTTGGTGATTATACTACGATTTCCGGTACCATCACGGGTGATGGTACACTCACCTTTGCCAAGGATTTGGTGGACAATGGCACCAACCCGATCACAGTCTCTTCCGCCATCACCGATGGGGCGGATGGCTCACTGGCGTTGACCATCAAGGACACGCAGGTGAAGCTCTCCGGCGCCAACACCTACACGGGTGCAACCACGGTGTCCGGTGGCACGCTGGAGCTGACCGGTGCGGTGAGTATGAATGCAGCGAGCTCCATCTCTCTGGCTGCGGGTACCACCCTCCTGCTCAATGCGACCAATACGGCTGCCATGACGCTGGGCAACGATATCACCGGCACGGGTACCATCCACAAGAAGGGTGGCTCGGAAACGGTGCTGAGCGGGGATGTCGATGTGGATCTGGTGAAGGTGGCCGATGGTGCGAACCAGGTCACGAAGGCAGGTACGCTGAGTTTCACCGGTGATAGTGTTGCGGTCAATAAGCTTTATTTGGCTTACGGTCAGGTCAATGTAGGTGACACCAATGGTGCGGAGACCTTCATGACCTTGGGTCAGTTGCAATCCGGTGATAGCTATGAAGCGAGCAGTACAGTTGGCTTGCAGGTGTATCAGGGAGCAACCCTGACCGTGACCGGCAACAATAATGGAACGGGCGGGAACCAGCCTTGGAAGAACGCAAGCTTCCTGTTGTCAGAGTGGAATGCCGCTGCGACAGTAGACGTAGCCGGTACTCTGCTGGTGCAGCATGCCAATGCTTCTTTGGGGGATGATGTAACGACCATCAATATCAATGGTGGCATCATGGCCGTGCAGGGCATTGGCCAGGTCCGCGAGAACACTGGTGGAGCCTTGAATCTCAACCTGACCCAGGGTGGCAAGCTCATCTTGGGCGCAAACGGCCTCACGACCAGCAACAACTCAGTTGATATTCAACTGGGCAAGGGTACGGTGGGCCTGAGCGCTGCGGAGACCACCATTGCGGAGAATGTGACGCTGACCAGCGCCGAGGGCACCACCTTCGACACCACTCAGTACACATACGTGAACAATGCTGATGGTGTAGCCACGGATACTGTGCGCGGCGCAGAAGCCGGCAGCATGGAAATCAGCGGCAATATTTCCTCTGCCGAGGGTGTGGCCGCCAAGATGAAGGTAGCTGGCAACGGTGAGCTTCTGCTCACCGGCAATGCCAACGTGAGCGGTGGCCTGGAAGTGGAGAAGGGCGCGGTATTGACCACGGCTGCTCTCTCCATGGGTAGCACGGCCGGTGCGGACTCTTCTGCCGCAGCCGTGGTGAAGGGTGCGGTGAGCATCTCTGCTACAGAGGGTACGGCCCGCATCGATGGCGCGGATGATGCCCCCGGTCGCATCGATAACAGCCTTATCACCCTGGCGCAGGGTGCCAGCCTGACGGTGGATAACATGATTATCTCCGAAAGCAGCCGCATCTCCGGCAAGGCAGTAGCCGCCACCTTTGCCGCCCGCGAGGCTGCTACGCCCAACGTGACGCTGACCCGCAGCACCATCGAGCTGGGCAACGGCAATGCGGAACTGGCCGGCGGTGGTGCGCCTATCACCATTAACCCCGGCACCCTCACCGCGATGGATGGCACAAGCTCCACCGTGCAGATGAGCGGCGATTTCACCGCTCTGGGTGTGCAGAGCTCCGCGCTCGATAGCCTCACGCTCAATGCTGGCAGCAGCTTCGTGGTCGACTTCAGCAGCTTGCTGGCCGATGTCAGCCTCGATACCATCGACCTCATCGAGCTCAGCTTCTCTGGAGTGACCTACGAATCCTTGTCGGATATCACCATCTCCGGCGTGTACAACGGCACGCAGATGACCGCCTACTACCTGACCCCGGCCGATAGCGCCGTGGCACATGTGGGTAGCATCTACTTTGCCGTGGATTCCATCCCTGAGCCAACCACAACGACGCTCAGCATACTGGCGCTCGCTGCTCTCGCCGCACGCCGCCGTCGTAAATAAGCGGTTCGGAGGTCTCTCGCCTTGCGGCGAAGCAAGCAGGCATAGCCCCCTGCCAAGGGGGCATGCCTGACGCGAAGACGGGCCAGGCACGGCGTGGGCTCAGGCCGAAGACGGAAGCCGGCTTTCCGGCTTCGAGTCATTAGAGTGTTGCAATAAATCCGCGTTAGGGGCGCAAATCTGCAAGCCAATGGGCTGCAGAGCAGTAGCGGTCATCGGGTGCGGGGCGGATGGCGCGGTCAATAGAGGCCAAGAATTGGGGGTGGTAGTGCGGTGTGAGCTCGCTGCGGGAGGCAAGCGGGCGGGTTTCGTCCAAGAGCTCGCGTTTGCGGCCACCAGGGAGGCATTCTTGGGTGATGACGTAGTAGAACGTGGCGCCGAGGGCGTAGATATCGCTCCAAGGGCCGAGTCCCTCGCTGTAGGCGAATTGCTCAGCGGGGCTAAAGCCGGTGGATTCAACCACGGAGCCGGGGATGATGTTGCCGTTGGCCTCTTTGGTGGCGCCAAAGTCAATCAGCTTGGGCAAGCCCTGGTTGTTGATGAGGATGTTGTCCGGTTTGATGTCGAGGTGCAGCACCTCGTGGTCGTGCAGGTAGTCTAGCGTGTCCAGCAGGCGCACGAGGGTGGCATAGAGCCCCGCTTGCGGCAGGCGCTTGCCGTGGGCGGCGCAATCTGCGGCGATGTGAGCCAGAGACGGCCCCTCGATGAACTCGGTGGTGTAGTAGGAAGTGTTGTGCGCCTCGAGCCAAGTGTATACGCGGGGGATGTAGGGGTGGCGCAGGGTAGCCAGCACGCGGGCTTCTTTGCGGAAGTTGTTGAGAGCCCAAGCGTGAGTGTCTTCGCGGTCGGGATCGCGCAGTTGGAGGTCGAGCTTGTAGCTGGTGCGCTCGCACAGCATGTCGGGGAAATGCTCTTTGATGACAAGCTTGCGCTGCAGCAAATCATCCCACGCCAAGTAGGTGACACCAAATCCACCCGCGCCCAGGGGCTTGATGATGCGGTAGCGCCCCAGCACATGGCCGGCTGGCAGCTCGCGCGGGGCGATGTCGCACAGAAAATCATCCTCCTCAAGCCGGGGAGAGATTGCCG
>JAZTYM010000033.1:0-36240 GCA_045637025.1 Akkermansia sp.
GACCGCTTGGCCTCCGACTTCGCAGGTGAAGAGTGCGGCAACCTCTGGTTGCTGCAGGGCGTGGTAGACCACGTTTTGCGCGGGGGTGCGCTTGGCATCATTTTTTTCCTGCATCCAGGTGGGCCGGGGTGCGCTGTGCCAGATGATTTCCTCCCAAGCGGTGTGCACGGCTTTGCCGAAATCTGCGGCGGTGGGCTCGCCGTAGTCGGCGTAGCTGGAATTTCTGGGTTCCACTGGTTCCTGAATCTGCTTGTCTTCCTCCTTGGCGATGGTGGAGGGGCTGATGCGCGGGCGCCGGGGCACGGCCGCACCCAAGGGGGCGGGGATGGCAGCTGCAGCGCTGGCAGTGGCATCTTTGGGCGCGAGCTCTGTGTACCATGTCGGGTTGCCCCTAGGCTCGTCGAGCAGGGCGGTGGTGGAGTAGGCTGCAGTGTCGCCCTCGTAAGCGCGGCGGATGAGGCCCGAGATGGAGCGGGCTCGCTGGTTGGCGTTTCCGTTCGCATCGGCGAGTGCGCCGCCATTGAGCAAGATGTAGTTGGCAAAGCGGGCGCGAGTGGTGGCAACATAGAGCAGGTTGTATTCATCATGGCTTTGGCGCTGCTTCCATGTGTGGGTGAGCTCATCGAAGGCACCGGGCCAGAAATCAGGGCGGGCGTCTTTGTTGGCGGGGGCGAGCAGGATGGCGTTGCCCCCGGGGGCGCGGTAGAAGTGCAAATCGCTTTCGCTGTCGATGGCATCATCCGACAGGAAGGGGAGGATGACGGCATCGAACTCCAAGCCCTTGCTCTTGTGCATGGTCATGATTTGCACATAGCGGGAGGAGGCCACGCCTTGCGCGCTGAGGGTGGAGATGCGGTTCAGCCAATCGGGGAGGGTGCCGCCTGTGGCATCGAAGGCACGTGCGGCGCTCAGCCAGGTGGAGATGAGCTGGTTGTGAGCCGCTTGTTGTTCGGGCTCCAGGGATTGCAAGGGGAAGTGTGCCCCAATGTGGGCGAGCAGGGCGGCGTAGCCTTGCCGCTCCAGCAGGTCGCGGAGGTGCTCCCAGGTGTCGGTGGTTGTTTTTTTGTCGAACAAGCAGCTCATGAATGAGGCCTTGAGCACGCTGAGCGCGGTTTGATCGTGCGGGTGGCTCAGCCAGCGGAAGAGGTGGTGCAGCATTTCCCCCAGCGGGCACGCGATGGCGGCCAATGTGTCTTTGACTAGCAGGACGGGCAAATCAGGCATGTCGTTGCGGAGGTGGTTGGCTATGGCCTCGGCCTCGCTGTTGGTGCGGGTGAGGATGCCAATGCTCATGCCATTGATGGGGGCTTTGTCTTGGTGGGTCAAGCGTTTCAGGATGCCGCTGATGGCCTCGTATGCGCGGTCCTTGGCGTTTTTATCGTCATCGTCACCGCTTTCCATTTCTGCAGCCACGACTTGCATTTCCACGTAGCCCTCCGCATCTTTTGCAGTTTCGTGGTTGGTGTAGTGCCCTAGCGCCACGCTGTGGTCGCCTGCATCGTTGAGTTCCACTTGGTGAAGCTTGCTAAAGAGGGTGTTGACAAAGCCGTCTGTGCCCATGATGGCGCGAGCCGAGCGGAAGCTCTGGGTGAGATGAGCGGGCTGGATGGGCACGCGCCATTCTCTATCTGTGTGGAGTTTATGGAAAGCTTGCGTGTCGCCGGTGCGGAATCCGTAGATGCCCTGCTTATCATCGCCCACCACAAAGAGGCTGCCTTCTGCGACGAAGTGTGCAGCGTCTTTGTGGTAGGGGCGCAGGGAGGCCGGGAGCGGGCGGGGGCTTTCTGTGGTGAAGGGCACTGCCGATTCGCCGAGGAGGATTTGGAGCACGGGCGCGAGAGTTTCAAACTGCGCGTCGGAGGTGTCTTGGAACTCATCGAGCATCCAGTGGATGTATTTTTTGCCGGTGCGCAGGGCGAGGTGTTCGCGGCAGTAGGACGCATCGTCTACCTCCTCAATATCGTGCTCTTGGGTCATGAGTTCGCGAGCTTTGCGCGCGATGTCATCGAAGGAGAATTGCCCCGTGGCGGTGAGGCGCGTCTCGTAGGCATCTGCGTAGTCTCGCAGCAGCGAGAAGAGCGCGCGAGTGCGCGCGGCGGCATCGTACAGGCACTTGGCGGGGAGATGGTCTCGCAGGTAGCAGGCGGTGGCGATGATGGCCGATATGCCGTCCAGCTCCATGGCCGCAACCTTGGCGGCGATGCGCTTTGTGGCGCCCGTGACCCCGTAATTGCCCTTTGCCAGCTTATTGATGAGCTTGGTAAGTGCATCGCTATCCTCTTTGGTGGAGAAAACGCTCTGCGCGAGCTGTTCGGCTTCTTCCGCGGCGGTTTGCAGCTCTGGCGTCATGGGGAGTTGCTGCTCAAAGGCGCGGGAGAGACTACCGAGCAGCGTGAATAAGCGCTCGTGCTCGTCGGGGCGTTCGGGAAGCCATTTTTTGATAGTGGCAGAGATAGGTACCACCCCTGCAGCCAGTTTGAGAAGGCCAGCATAGACGTTCTTGTCAAAATCGGATTCAGAATAGTTGAGCAGAAGAGAACGGAGCGTGGTTGCTTGCGCGTGCCATTCGGCAGCCTCCTCCTTGGTGGCTACATTGAAGGGCGTTTGGCTCTGTGCGGCGAAGTAAGAAGTGTTCTGCCACGCATCTACGCTGGGATTTTCGCGGTAGAGGGAGAGATAGGAGTGAAGCTCCTTTTCGATGCGCTCAATGGTCTTGCCACCCTTGCCACCGGTGAGGTCGGCAAACATGTCGAGGAAGTCTTTGCGCTTTTGGGCTTCGGTGGTGCGGGCATCCAAGTAGTCGTGGACGGTGTCGCGGCGCACCTTTTGCTCATCTGCGGGGTCGAGAGACGACACACTGTTGACGCCTAGCTCCAGGCAATTACCCGCCACGAGAGAGTTGAAGAAACTGTCGATGGTGGAGAGCTCGAGCTTGGACATGGCCATGACAACCTTGCGCAGCAGGGTGGCAAATTGCGCGGCGTTTTGCTGCGGGAGCTTCAAGTAGGCCTGCAGTTCCTTATCCTGAGCGTACAGGTCTTCAGGGTATTTGCCTTCGGCGGCGGCGCGTTTTACAATGGCGACCGTGGCGGGGAGCAAGGGCACATCGTTGGCGGCTGGGGTACATTCGTTTTCCGACAGCTGGGTGAACCCGCTCCAGACATCCCACACGCGGGATGCCAGCTGGTTGCGCTGGGTCTTTTTATCGCGCAGGTCGCAAGCGCCCTCTGCCAGTGCATGCAGGATACGCCCGCGGAACTCGCCTGCGGCTTTGCGGGTAAAGGTGAGCGCGATGATTTTTTCTGGCGCCACACCCAGCATGAGCAAGGCGATGTAGCGGGAGACGAGTTGGTAGGTTTTTCCCGTGCCGGCAGACGCGGAAATGCGTGTGCTGGTTGTGTGGTAAAGCAGGTGTTGCGTGGATTCGGGCATGATGGGGGGGGAAGCGGGTTAGATATCGAGTTCGGGGAGGTTGAACATGGAGCGGGGGTCACACTGGGCGGAGATGGCACCAAAGCGCGGGGCGTTTTTATCCCAGCTCTCGCCTGTGAGCCGCGAATAGGGGCGGCTCTTGAGCTGGAGCGACTCCGCCGAGAAAAGACACACGCCGTCTTGCATCATGCGGATAGCAGAATCAACCGTCTGCATGGCGTTGTCTAGCAGCTCTTTGGGGGTGTGCGCAAAGTTCCACTTGCTCCCGCCTTGGCCTATGATGGAAATCAAGCAGCCAGATTCTATCAGGGGGAAACACTGCATTCTTTGTGTTTTGGTTTGCAGGTTGTAGTAGAAGAGATCGGGCATGACATGGGCCAAAGATTCATCTGGCAAGTCGCTGCACAGGTCTTTGGCATTGAGCTGGCGCAGGCCGTAGGCGTAGAGCAGGAGCTGCACGTCCTTCCAGTGGTAGTATTTTGCTGAGTATTTACCGCTCTTGTTGGTGTACTCTGTTTTGATGACGGGGAAGGTGTAATCTGCCGTGTTCATGAAGCGACAGAAGGGAGAGGCCTCGCCCTCTTCCAGTGCGTCAAAGTGTTGTTTGAAGGGCTTTTTCTCGTTTGTGGAGGTTTTGTAGTCGATGATGCGCCAATGGCCGTCTTCGTGGCGGTCGATGCGGTCGGCCGTCATTTTGAATTGCACTGTCTCGCCATTGCTGAGGGTGAGGGTGGGGGTGAGCACTTTTTCGCAGGCGATGTTGACCCAGCCTTCCAGCAAATCTTGCACGTGTCGACAGGCAAAGTCATGCAGGCTTTTTTCAATGTTTTGCAGCTGCAATTCCAGCGGCAAGGGCTGGGTGAGTCGTGTTTGGGTGGGCATGTACACCTTGCTCCATTCTGCCTGCATGGTGTCGAGGGCGAGTTGCTCTACCGCAGCGATGAGCTGGGATTTGTCTGAGGCGTGGGGAAAGCGCTCGCGCAGCTTGGCCTCGCAGGGGAGTTCTTGCACGACGTGTTCGAGGATGGCGTGCATGATGGTGCCGTACTCGTTGCTCTCCAGCTCCGATTTTTCGTCGTCGTAAGCGTTGCCGGCATCGAGCCCAAAGAGGTGTTTGAGCCAGAAGCTGAGCGGGCATTGGAGGAAGCCTCCCAGCAAGGTGGGCGAGTATGTGCGGGAGCTGCGCTTGAACGGATTGTCTATCCCCCGGGCGATGCAGTCTATGCTTTCCAGTATGCCTGGGCGTATTTTTTCACCCTCCGGCAAGCTGTTTTCTGCTTGTTTCAAGGGGCACACGGGGATGACTGGCATGGCCGACACGGTGGAGGATTCGGCAAAGAGGAAGCGCGCGCGCTGGGGCAACAGCTCCTTTTGGCAGCGCAGGAGCAGGGCTGAGGGCGCTACAGCAGAACCATCGGGATTCTGGCGCGTGAGGATGAAATGAACACTGCCAGGGGTACGGCTGCTCAGTACGGAGGCGAGGAGGTAGGAATCGCGCGCCATGCGGAACTTCTCATGGCGGATACCCAGTTCATCGCACAGGGATTCGGGCAGGAAATCATCCTCTTGCACGGGCTCGGGGATGCAGCCATCGTGCATGGCTGCGATGATGGTTCTTTCCCCGTGGGAGAAGGGGAGCTCGCGCCACCCCATCACATTGCCCACGGTCATAGCACGCGCGTTCTTATTTTGTACGCCGTCTGCGGCACTTTGGGCTTCGTGGCGCAAGACTTCTAGCAGGGTGCTGGCGTCTCGGAAGTGCGACAGCGTGTCAAGGGTCAAGTATTTGCCCAATTTTTTGCAGAATTTTTGCACGGCAGCGCCGAGGAATTCATCATTGTAATGCCGCAGCAGCCCAGTAAACAGACTCTTGAATTGGGCTGGGAGAGTTTGGATGTGGCAGCAGGCTGTTGCGAACGTCTTGACGGATTCTGCGTATTTGTAATACACCGAGCTGCGTTCACGGGCGAGGTATTCCAAGTTTCTGTACCCTCTAGTTGGCAGTTCTTGCGCTGGGTTCAGGTATTGGCAGAGGGTGTCGGAGGTGGCGGGCAGGAGCGCTTCTCGCAGTTTTTCGATGTGGTGCTGGAGGTTGGCTCGCACCTCTGGCGGAGCCCCCAGAACGTGCTGCAATGCGCGGTTGCAGAGGAGCGCCAAGAAGGCGTTCATCTCACCCATGCCGCCCGCGTGTTCCTCGAGCTCGAAGCGGTTTTGCTGGGCGGCACAGTAATTGGCCAGTTGCTCGGGGAGAATCCCCACATCGGTGGCGAGCAGGTTGCGCCCCTCTGGGGCATAGAGCCGCCATGGTGTGTCTCGTGTGGTGCTGCTGAAGGCGCCTACCAAGGCTGGGGTATAGCTGGGGTTGCCCGTGGAGATGACAACTTGGTCAGAATGGAAGCCGCCAGCTAGGCGCAGCGCTTCGGCCGCCAGTTCATCTGCCCCGTCGACGAGATGAATGGTGGAGGCGGCGTTGTCCACCGTGGTTTGCTCCTCATCCGCAAAGCCGATGGCCTGCGGGATGTCGATATGGCAGTCTGCGCTAGCCCAGTATGTTTCGAGCGGGCGGCCAAGGGAATCGAAACGAGCGAGATACTCTGGCGTATTGGGCGCATGAACCCATATGTCCACTTGGCAAATGGCTTGGCTGTGGAGATTGCGGAGGTAGCGGGCCATCTGGGGGGAAAATTCGGGCACGCAGGCAAAGATGAGCAGCTTGCTGTTTTTGATAGGCCGTGGGTTTTCCACGAGCCTGTCTCGTGCCTCATGGCCCGGGGTGCGATTGAAGGTGTGGTGCAGCACGGAATCGACCTTGGAGAAAATCTCTCCCAGCTTGCGCCAGCGAACTTGTTCTTGCGAAAGCGCGGCTTGTCTGGCTGTGAGGGTCTTGCGCTCGGACTCTTGGTCCTTGCCCAAGCGCTGGAGTGAGTCGGCTACCGCCGCTTCTCGCTGTTGGAGCAGCCCCGTGACGCGGTCGACCGTTATTTCTTCCTTTTCCAAGCGGGAGTGAAGCGCCATGAGCTTGTGCGCCACGCCCACGGCCCAGCGTTCGCGGTGGTGCTTGGGCATGCGGGGGATGAGCGGTGCATAAAGCGCCACAGGATTTCCCGAGCCCGAGTTCAGCACCTGCAGCCAAGCGGCTAGGGTTTCCTCCTGCGTGGCCATGTTGACGCCCTGGGGGGATATCAAGTGATCAACAAGCGTGATGGTGGGCATCAGAATGGCTTTGCCCGCTTTTTCGGCCATGTATTCGCGCAGACGACGCCCACTTTCGGCGGTGGGCACTACCACGGTGGCGCGGCGGTATTGGGCTGCCGTGTTAGGGTCGGTCAGGTGGCTCAGCAGGCGCTCGGCGACGAGCTCGATGGCGGGTTTATCCCAGCCAAGAAAGTGTAATGCGGGGGTACTCATATAATTTATGTTATTTTACCACAAAATGGAGGCTTGTGGCAAGATATGACAGGGAAAAACTCGATTTTTTGTATAGGCGGGGAGGGAAGTGTGCTAGAGTGAGGGCGAGACATGAATGAGACACCGGGTACATGGAAGATACGCCGCGCCACCGAGGGGGATTTGGCGGCACTGCAGGCCTTTTACTGGCAGCTGACGGATGATTTGGAGAAGCAGCCTTACCACCCGCTGTGGGAAAAGGGGGTGTACCCCGATGCGGCTTATTTGCAAGCTAGTGTGGCAGCTGGTGAGCTGTGGGTGGCCGATATGCAGGGGCAGATTGCCGCCGCCATGGTGGTGAATGACCGCTGCAATGAGGGCTACATGCAGGTGGAGTGGCAGGTACAAGCTGCCATGGGCGAGTTTACGGTGATTCACACGCTCGGCGTGGCCACGGCGTACCAGCGCCGCGGTATAGGCGCTGCCATGGTGCGGCATGCCATGGTGCTGGGGGCCGAGTCCGGGCACAAGGCGGTGCGCTTGGATTTGATTGACCACAACTTGCCCGCCGAGCCCGCCTACACCAAGTTAGGCTTCCGCAAGTGCGGCAGCATCCGCTTGTTCTACGAGTCGGTGGGCTGGCAGTTGTTTCACATGTACGAGTTTGCGCTCTGAGTTCATGTGATTTGTGCGTGCCTAGCACAGCAAAACGCCCCGCGGTTGTGCACCGTGGGGCGTTTTGGGTTAGCTGGCCGCAGGCGGCATCAGCAGTTGTACATTTTGACGTAGTATTCGTCGGCCATGCGGTCGGAGTCGAATGCGGGGCAGATATCGCCCATGGCGCGGAAGACAAAGTCTGTCCAAGCGTTGGTGTCGCCGTAGTACAGGGGCAGCACCTTGGATTCGAGCACGTTGTAGAAGTTGTCGCGGTCGGAGCGGTCGCGGGCTTCGGGGGCAAGACCAAGCTTGGCCTCGGGGATGAGGAAGCAGTTCTCGCCGTCCTTGGCGAACTCGCGTACCCAGCCGTCGTTGGTGGACACGGAGATGGAGCCGTTCATGGTGGCGGACATGCCGGAGGTGCCGGAAGCTTCGCGGGTGACCACGGGGTTGTTCAGCCAGATATCGGAGCCGTTCTTGAGGGCTCGGCTCAGGCCAAGTTCATAGCCGGTGAGCACGGCGCAGCGGGGGTATTTCTCACTGAGCTTGTTGAGCTTGTTGAAGATGTCCACAGCCGTGAAGTCGGTGGGGTAGGGCTTGCCTGCCCAAATCATCTGCACGGGGCGGTTGGTGCGCTGCAACATGCGCTCGAACATGACGGGGTTCTCTGTGATGAGCGCGGGACGCTTGTAGGCGGCAAAGCGGCGTGCCCACACGATGGTGAGGCAATCTGGGTCAAAGAGGTGGCCCGTCTGCTCACCCACGATGCGGAAGAGTTCCTTCTTGAGGGCGCGCTTGCGGTTGCGGAAAGCGACTTTGTCACCCGTGGCAAAGGCTTCTGCTAGCTCGGGGTCCTGCCAGTATTCGCGGTTCTGGGCGTTGGTGACGTGGGTGATGGGGCAGATATCGCTGTAGTGCTGCCACATCTGGCGGGAGACTTCGCCGTGCAGCTCGGACACGCCGTTGGCCATGTGGGAGAGGCGCAGGGCGGCCAGTGTGTAGTTGAAGGTCTGCTCGTTGGGGTCGAGCTTGAGCATGCTGCGTACCTGATCCAGGGAGAGGCCGTCGAAGAAGGAGAAGTTGGCCATGAGGTTGATGTCCATCTTCTCGTTGCCGGCTTCTTCCGGGGTGTGGGTGGTGAAGACGAAGCGCTTGCGAACCTCATCCACATTGCCGCCATTGCGGGCCAGCATGTTGAAGGCAGCACCGATGGCGTGGGCCTCGTTCATGTGGTAGATTTCGGGCTCTACGCCGAGTTCTTCGAAGAGGCGGGCGCCACCCTGACCCAGCACGATGTACTGGGAGATACGGGTCATGGGGTTGGAGTCATACAGACGCTGGGTGATGGAGCGGCTGATGTCGTCGTTCTCCGGCAGGTCGGTGGTCAGGAAGAACATGGGGGCGGTGCCAAAGGTCTCGGGGCGCAGGTACAGAGCCTTGACCCACACAGGTGCACCGCAGATGCGGATGAGGAACTTGATGTTGTGGTCTTCCAAGAAGGCGTAGTCCTTGCGGCGATACTGCACAGCCATGGAGCCGTCCTCAGCACGAATCTGGTTGTAGTATCCGTAGGACCACAGGATGCCCACGCCTACCAGATTCTGGCGCAGAGCACCAGCAGAGCGCATGTGGGAACCTGCCAAGTAGCCCAAGCCACCGGAGTAGATTTTGAACACGTTGTCGATGGCGTATTCCATGCAGAAGTAGGCCACAGACTTGCCGTATTTGGGGTCAATTTCGTAGGGGTGCGCATATTGCGCAGGGAGGAAGGAGGTACTCATCTCTTGTATGTATCGTAGTGTTGATGCGCCCCGCCGCTGCGAAACGAAATGTTACGGCCGGGGCAGGCTTCACTATATACCGCAGCATCCCTTGCAAGAAAAGGAAAAAAAGTGTCGGTTTCGGGGGAAGTTTTGTCATGCAGAATCACGCTTGTTCGCCAAACTTCTCGCGAGAACCCGATGTATCGATTTTGGTGACGAGTTGGAACAAATCGAGCCCGGCGCCCTCGCCGTGTTCAACGTAGTCCATGAACTCGGTTAACGCATCGGAGATGACGGCGGTGCGGGTTTCGGCACCCGGGCTGTGGGAGACGGCGGTGAGGAGGCGCTCCCATTGGCGGTGTGTGCAGCGGAATGTGATGGGTTTGTGCTTCATAGCGGCGATAATGTAGCGCGAATCCTTGGCACAGGGAAGCAATGTTAGTTGTTACTCACCTATCTTTTGTGGCGGAGTGCGAAAGTTGGCGCTAGAATGGCGGCGGTTATGAAATCCATACGCAATATCACTCGTTTCACCTACGAGTTTACGTCGTTTCAGGGCTGGCGTGTTACGCTTTGCCGCCACCAGGTGCATTTCACCCGCTATTTTTCTGACAAGCAGTATGGCAGCGAGGAGGCGTCCTTTGCGGCTGCGGTCGAGATGCGCAACCGGGTGTTGGCCAGCCTGCGGGAGAACCCGCAGCATCCCGAGATTGCCTTTGCGCCGTTTCGAGAGGAGGTGCTGGAGACTCGCTATCCCCGCGGACTCCGCGCCCGCAAAGGCCGCGACATCCCAGCCTGATGGCTTTTTTTGTAGAGCCTAGCTACCCATACCGCTGCCCGGGGGAAGACCTTTCCCCGGGCAGCTTGTTCTCTCATGGGCGGTACCACGGGCCGCGTGGCATCAGGTATGCTTGAAGGTCATGGCCTCAGATTCATCGAGGTGCCGTGCCGGTGCGTGCCGCGAGAGAAAATCGATGCTACGCTTCATATCGGCCAAGAGCAGGGCAGCCATGTCCATGGTGAAGCCTTGGCGCACCATGACGCGCATCACCACCACATCCTCCAGATTGGCGGGCAGGCTGAAAGCGGGCACGAGCCAGCCGCGCATGCGCAGGCGGTCGGAAAGCTCATACAGGTTGTAGCCGGGCTTGTAGTCCTTTTTCATGCTGAAGCAGATGGCGGGGATGTCCTTTTGCGGGTTGCCGCTGCAGATAAACTCGAACTCGCCCAGCTTGGCCACTTCTTTGGCTAAGTAAGCCGCAACATCATACGCCGCTTGGTGAATGCTGCGGTAGCCCTCGTAGCCCAAGCGTACAAAGTTGTAGTATTGGGCGATGATTTGGCCGGCGGGGCGGGAGAAGTTGATGGCAATGGTGGGCACGCTGCCGCCTAGGTAGTTGACGGCGAAGGTCAGTTCTTTGGGCATTTCTGAGGTGTCTCGCCAGACCACCCAGCCACACCCCAGCGGGGCTAAGCCATATTTGTGGCCGCTGGAGCTGATGGATTTGACGCGCGGGAGTCGGAAGTCGAAAGGAATATCCGGTGCGGTGAAGGGGGCGAGGAAGGCACCGCTCGCGCCATCCACGTGCACGTCGACATCCGGTCCGCCTTGGGCTGCCAACTTGTCCAGCGCCTTGCAGATGGATTCGGGGAATTCGTATTGCCCCGTGTAGGTGACGCCAAAGGTGGTCACCACGCAGATGGTGTTTTCATCCACCAAATCCGCAATTTGTTTATCGGTGAGGCAGTATTGGCCGGGGTTCATCGTGGCTTCACGGATTTCTACATCCCAGTAGCGGCAGAACTTGTGCCAGCAAATCTGCACGGGACCGCACACGAGGTTGGGTTTATCGGTGGGTTTGCCGGCTTTTTTACGGCGTGCGCGCCAGCGCCACAGGGCAGCCATGCCACCCAGCATGCAGGCCTCGCTGGAGCCGATGGTGGAGCAGCCGATGGGCTGGGCATCTGCCGGGGCGTGCCACAGGTTGGCAATCATGCGCACGCAGCGCTGCTCAATTTCTGCGCACTGGGGGTACTCATCTTTATCGATCATGTTTTTGCACAGGCTCAAATCCATGAGCTTGTGAATCTGGCGGTCGCCCCACGTCTGGCAGAAGGTGGCCAAGTTTTGGCGGGCGTTGCCGTCTAGCAACAATTCCTCGCTGATGAGTTGATAAGCATCTTCTGGCCTCATGGAGTGGGCCGGGATTTGCTTGTCGGGCAGGGGAGTGGCTACATCTGCAGCCCCGAAAATACTAGTGCAGTCGTTGTCTTTAGCTTTTTTCATGGCTACGGGGTGAGATGCCACGCCTACCCCTGGCCACCCAAAAACAGGAAGAAAAACTAGGGCTTCAGCAAGGCTGCGGCTGCGCGGGCGCAGAACGCAACGCAGCGCTCGCAGGGACGCGCCTCGTAGTATGCTTGGGTGCGCTCGCTGGGGCGTGCGCCCTCGGTCGTGTGTTCATCCAGATGCAGCAGCTCGCGGCAGCAAAGGGTGCCGAATTCTTGGGTGAAAAGCTCGGCCTGCTGGCGCACAAGTGCAAAAATGCGCTCTTTTTCCTCCGGATTGCCGCTGAGGTTACCTTGGCAATGCCCCGCCACTAGCGTGAGCCCCGAAAAAGCCCCGCAGGTGAGCCGCATGCGCCCAATCCCCGCGCCAAAGCCAGAAGCAAGTCGCAGGGCCTGCTCCTCGCTCAGTCCCAGCGGCTCCGCAAAGGGGGCAAATACGGACTGCGCGCAGTTGAATCCACGGTGAAAATAGGCCAAGGCTTGCTCTTCGTACATGCCCCCAGCATAGCGCCGCCGTGCCACTTTGTCAAACATTCCTTGGCGGGGGGCTGAAAATGCGTTTGACTCACACGGAGAGCGAGAGTAGTATGTGGATGCGTTGAATATGAGAAGCGTCCTTATCATAAGCTCAAGTTTGCGTACACACAGCAATTCACATGGGCTCCCATGTTTAATCTGAACACGTAAGAATGAATCCTATCATGAACGGTACTTTCACTTATTCCAACCCGACTCGCTTGCATTTTGGCCCCGCTTCGCTGGATAAGCTGGGCGAGGAGCTCTGCCATTACGGCCCGTCCGTATTGCTGACCTATGGTAAGCAATCTATCAAAAAAAGTGGCTTGTATGATCAAATTGTGGCCATATTGCAGGCTGCGGGCAAGCAAATCACCGAAGACCCTGAGGTGATGCCCAACCCCACCGTGGAAAAATTGGCTGAGGGCGCGCAACGTGCCCGCGATTGCAAAGCCGACCTCATTTTGGCGGTGGGCGGCGGTTCCGTGTGCGATTATGCCAAGGCTGTGTCCGTAGCCGCATGGTGCACGGGCGACCCGTGGGAAAAATATTACATTCGCATGGAGCCAGTGGATAATCCCATCATCCCTGTGGGTTGTGTGCTGACTATGGCTGGCACGGGCAGCGAGATGAATGGCGGCTCTGTCATCACGAATCATGCCATCAAGCGCAAAATCGGCCGCGTGTTCGATGACCGTGTATTCCCCCGCTTCTCCATTCTCAACCCGGAGCTCACCCTCACGCTGCCTCGCTATCAGATGGCGGCTGGGTGTTTTGATATCATGTCTCATATCTTGGAGCAGTATCTCTCTGGTACGGATGATAACACCAGCGATTATATGGCAGAGGGGCTCATGCGCTCTCTCATTTCGGCCAGCCGCGTGGCTGCTCGCAACCCGCAGGATTATGAAGCCCGCAGCAATATCATGTGGTCGGCGACCTGGGCGCTCAACACCCTCATCTCCAAGGGGAAAACGACCGATTGGATGGTGCACATGATGGGGCAGTCAGTAGGCGCCTATACGGATGCTACCCATGGTATGACCCTAGCTGCCGTTTCCTTGCCCTACTATCGTTTCATTTTGCCCTTGGGCTTGGCTAAGTTCAAGCGCTTTGCTCAAGCGGTGTGGGGGGTGAATGCCGGGGAAAAGAGCGATGAAGAAATCGCGCTAGAGGGCTTGGATTGTATGCGCGCTTGGATGCAGGAAATCGGCCTGGTGCTTACCTTGCGCGAGCTGGGCGCCACCGAAGAGATGCTAGATGGCATAGCCGAGGGCACGTTCCTGCTGCGTGGCGGCTATAAACCCGACCTCACCACGGCTGAGGTGCGCAGCATTTTGCAGCAGAGTCTTTGAGCCGATGATGCAGGATGCCCCGCCACCATCGCGTTGCCGCTGGGTGAACGAGCACAACCCACTCTACGTGCGCTATCACGATACAGAGTGGGGTGTGCCGTCCCGGGATGATGCTTACCTCTATGAGATGCTGGTGCTGGAAAGTTTTGTGGCGGGGCTGTCGTGGGAATGCGTGTTGAACAAGCGGGCGGCCTTCCGCGCCGCTTTTGCCGATTTTCAGGTGGAAAAGGTGGCTCAATTTGATGAAAAAGAAGTGTCCACGCTCATGCAAAATCCCGGTATCATCCGCCACCGGGGCAAGATTGAAGCTGCCATTGCCAACAGCCGCGTGTTCTTGCAAATTCAGGCAGAATGCGGCTCCTTTGCAGGTTATATAGGTAGCTTTGTGGGTGGTGAACCTCTGTATGAACCGTATCAGGAACGGACGAGCTCTCCTGTGTCGGATGCCATCTCGCGTGATTTGAAACGCCGCGGTATGCGCTTTGTTGGCTCTGTAACCATTTATTCGTGGATGCAGGCCGTGGGGCTGATACAGGCCCATGGGCCAGAGTGTTATCTGCACGCTGCGGGGCAGGGGAATGCGCGTTAACGCATAGTGCCCCCGCAGCGCTTGCAGTTGACACCCTCTGGCTTGTTGGTGTAGGTGCCGCTTTGAGAGCTGCCGTATGCCTCGCAGCTTTTGTTGTGAATCTTGCCGGCCTTGGAGACCCAATACTCACCGTCTGCCGGGGTGGATAGCTTCTTAGGTTGCTTTTTCTGATGTTTTTTAGCTCTGCGCCAATCCCAAGGGGGCGTGGGAGAGGCCTCCTGCCACAAGCCTTGGCGCTTCGCTTGGGCTTGGCTCTGGGCTCGGGCTAGCTCGGTGTCGTCTGGAGCGAAATAGGCATAGTGCCATGCACACCCGCTGGCCACCATCTCGGTGTCGATGCGGCGTTTGCCCAAGTAAACACTCCCCAAGGTGCGCTTGTAGAGGTCTTTCCCACTCGTCACAATTTTGACCTTTTTCCCTAGGATGAGGGCGGTGAGCTTTTCTTTGGATTCGGGGCCGTATTCCTGCCCATTTTCGGGGGCGTCGATGCCTTGGAAACGCACGTCGATTTGCTCCCCCTCCCGCGTTTGCACGGTGATGGTATCGCCGTCTTTCACCACGATGCATTTGCCCGAGATGGTTTCTGCCTCGACCCCCGGGAGGCAAATAAATGGTAAGATGAGGGTTAAAAGGAGTAAAATAAGTTTGTAGCGGCGCATGCTGCATTGTAGCCTCGCGGGGCAGGGGTGTCAAGCCACGCCAAGGGTGTGGGGCTCATTTTTGTGTCTGCGAAACAGGCGGTTCATCTTCGTCATAAGCTCTTTTACAAACCAACAATCAGGCTATTGAGTGCTTTTAGCATTGACTGAAAGGCATGTTTGCGGTATGGTCTGGCTCGTTATGGCAGGACTTATCATTGCTCCCAAGGCTCGTATTTTTCATGGACATGATTGGGTGTATGGCACGGAAGTGCGCACAGTGTTTGGCAACCCCTCCCCCGGGGACGTGGTGTTGCTGAAGGATCAGCGCGACCACTATTTGGGCTCTGCCATGTACAATCCGCACTCGCAGATTGTGGCCCGCCGCTTCTCCCGCCGCAAGCAAGACTTGGACCGCGATTTCTTTGCACGCCGCATATCCCAAGCGGTGGTGCTGCGCGAGCGCTGGTTGCCCGGTGAGAACTTGGTGCGCTTGGTATGGAGCGAGAGTGATGGCCTGCCGGGGTTGATTGTCGACCGCTACGCCGATGTGCTGGTGGTGCAAACGCTGACACTGGCCATGTACCAGCGCTTGGGCTTGATTGGCGATATTCTGGGTGATTTGCTGCAGCCTAGCTGCATCATTGTGCGCAACGATTCGCCCATGTTGCTGGCAGAGGGTATCGAACCCGAAACGTATGTGGCCTATGGCGAAATGCCTGCTCCCTTCGAAGCAACTGGCCGTGGTATCAAGTTTATGGTGGATTTGGCCACCGGTCAGAAGACGGGCTTGTACCTTGACCAGCTGCAGAATTACCGCGATGTGGCTCGCTTGGCGCGTGGTCGCCGCGTGCTGGATTGCTTCTGCAACCAAGGTGGCTTTGCGCTGGCATGTGCCAAGGCGGGGGCTGCCAGCGTGACGGCGGTGGATATTTCTGAAGACGCCATTGCTTCTGTGCGCCGCAATGCTGAATTGAACGGTGTAGAGGTGGAGGCCATTGCCGAAAATGCCTTTGATTTCCTGAAACGCGAGAGCGATGCGGTGCGCCAAGGGGCAGACCCCAAGTGGGATCTCATTATCTTGGACCCGCCCAGCTTTACCCGCAACAAGAAGAGCCTCAGCGGGGCTATGCGTGGCTACAAGGAGATTCACCTGCGTGCCATGCAAATGCTGCCCGTCGGCGGCTTGCTTTCCACCTTCTGCTGCTCGCACCATGTGAGCTCATCTCTGTTCCGCGAGACGATTGCCGACGCTGCGGTGGATGGTCACAGCACGTTGCGCATGGTTGCTACTCATGGTCAGAGTGTGGACCACCCCGTGCTGCTCAATATCCCCGAAACAGAGTACCTGAAGGGCTTTACCTTTGAGATGGTGCCCGGGCGTTAAGTGTCATGATGCGTCAACTGGCAGTATGGTCTACCGTGGGACTGATGCTGGCTGTGCCAATTTGCATGAAAATTGGTGAGCTGAAAGCACAGTCTGTGGATACAAGTCATATTGCCCCGCTGTATGTGCCAGAGGACGAATGCCCCCAGTCTGAGGAGACTCAAACGGTGTCTTTGCCGGCGGCTATCGTGCAAGAAGCAGAGAAGCCTACGGAGGTTCCCGAGCCAGAGCCCACGTCTGCGCCGCAAGAATTGCGGGAACTGATGGAGCCGTATCACGCCACTGCGGTGAAGCCCACCTATGCGCGCTTGGGACGCCGCACCCCCGATGGTGATTGGGTGACTGCTCATTTTGACCAACCGCTGGTCCCGCGCGATGAAACCCGCGTGGCCGTGCTGGGGTATCACAACTTTAGCAACAGCAAGCGCCCCACCGAAATGCTGATGCGCACGGCAGAATTTTGCCAGCAGATGCAGTACATACGCGATGCGGGGCTTGCGGTCATCTCCATGCAGGATTTCTTGGAATGGCGCCAAGGCAAGCGCTTGTTGCCTGCGCGCTGTGTGCTCATCACCATCGATGATGGCTGGAAAAGCGTGTACACAGATGCCTACCCCGTGTTGCGGGCATATGGGTATCCTTTCACGCTCTTTTTGTACACCCGCTACATCAATGTACGCGGTTCATCCATGACGCATGCGATGATTCGCGAGATGATGCGCCATGGCGCGACGATTGGTAGCCACTCCAGCAACCACTTGTACCCCAAAGATTGGAAACAATGGGAGGCGGACCCTGAGAAATACCACGCGCAAGTGGTGCGCGAAATCTACGAGTCGGGTAAGAAGCTGCGCAAGCTCTATGGCCGATGCTCCACCTATTGCTACCCTGGTGGCTACCGCACCCCGCACATGCAAGCCATGTTGCAACGAGCTGGGTATAGCGCGGCCTTTACTGTGCTGGAAGCCAAGGTGGAAAGCGATGAGCTCGACTACGAGGTGCACCGCTACATGGTGTTTGGGGTGGATAAGGAGATTTTCCGCCGCGGCGTCAACTTCGATGGGGTGCCGGGTGTGGTGCCCTCTCGCGAGGGGATTGCCGCCGCAGAAGCTCCCGCCAAGGCTTTTTTCCCGAAAGCCTTTGAAGGGATTGTTGAGTTCGAATCTGAGGAAGAGCAGCAGACTGACTCTAAGCCTGACGACCAGAAAAAAGACCCTGCGCCAGAGGCTCCTCAGCCCACCACAGCTCAGCCAGCTCCCGCTGCGGAGGCTCGCCCAAGTTCTGCGGCTGAAACGCCGTCTAAATAAGACCTGTGCCAGTTCGCTTTCGCTTGCGTAAAATGTCTAAAATCAACTGATTGAGCTTTTGTAGCCGCACCCTTGGAGGGGCGCTTCTTTTTTATCCGCCGCGGTGGTGATGATTGACCCAGATTCCGCTTGACATGGTGGGGCTACATGCTAATATGTCTAGCGTTATGTCCCCGGATATCCTTCTCAAGTTATTGGAAGCGGATGCCCGCCTGAGCGACCAGCAGATTGCCGACCGCCTTGGCGTGTGCGTTTCGGAAGTCGCCGCCCAGCGAGCCGCCCTCGAGGAAGAAGGTCGCATTATTGGGTATCAAACCATTGTGAATGAAGACGATAAGGGCGTTTCTGCTTTTATTGAGGTACGCTGCTCTCCTGAGCGTGGCGGTGGTTTCGACCGTTTGGCTACCCGCATTTCCCGCTTCGATGAGGTGAAGAGCTGCTTCTTGATTTCTGGGGGCTTTGATTTGTTGGTGCTGGTAGAGGCTCAGGATTTGATGTCCGTCGCTCGCTTTGTGAGCGAGAAGCTTTCTAGCATGGATGGTGTGCTCTCAACCGCTACTCATTTCCGCCTTAAAACATACAAAAACAACGGCTTGCTCTTCACGACAGAGCCCTCTCATGAGCGTCTCACCGTTATTCCTTGATTTGATATGATGAACTGGAACAAAATGCTTTCTAAGCAGGTGACGGATTTGCCTCGCTCTGGTATCCGTGAGTTTTTTGATTTGGCTACCGGCAGCAAGGATATTATTTCTCTGGGCGTGGGCGAACCTGATTTCGTCACCCCTTGGAACATCCGCGAAGCCGCTATTTCCTCTCTGGAAAAAGGGCACACTACCTATACAAGTAACTATGGCTTAGAGAGTCTTCGCCGTGCGGTCAGCAAGTATGTGTCGGACTTTTTCCATGTGGAGTACGACCCATTGTGCGAGATTTTGCCCACAGTAGGCGTGAGCGAAGCTATCGATTTGGCTTTGCGATGCCTGCTGAATCCCGGGGACGAGGTGCTCTACCACGAGCCCTGCTATGTGAGCTACGCCCCCACAGTGATGATGGCCTATGGCATCCCCAAGCCGGTGGAGACGAGCATTGATGATTTGTTTGCGCTCAATCCTGCCAAGTTGGAGGCAGCCATCACGCCCAAGACCAAGGTGTTGATGCTCAATTTCCCCACCAACCCCACGGGTTCCATTGCTCCCCGCAAGACTCTCGAGGAAATCGCCGCTATCTGCATCAAGCATGATTTGTTTGTGCTGACGGATGAAATCTACAGCGAGTTGCGCTATGATTCGGAAGAGCACACTTCCATTGCGGCTTTGCCTGGTATGAAGGAGCGCACGCTCTTGCTGCATGGCTTCTCCAAAGCCTTTGCTATGACTGGTTTGCGACTCGGCTATGCCTGTGGCCCCAGAGAGCTGATTGAGCAGTTGATGAAGGTGCACTCATACACCATGATTTGCCCCACCATTACCTCTCAAGAAGCTGGTATCGAGGCTCTGCAAAATGGCACCCCAGCCATGCGCGAAATGAGGGATAGCTACCACACCCGCCGTGATTATATCGTGGGCCGCTTCAACGACATGGGGATGGATTGCCACCTGCCAGGTGGTGCCTTCTACACCTTCCCCAGTATCAGTCGTTTCGGCTTGTCCTCCAAGGAGTTTGCTTTGCGCTTGCTGCAAGAGCACAAGGTGGCTGCGGTGCCCGGTACGGCCTTTGGTGCTTGTGGCGAGGGCTACTTGCGCTGCTGCTACGCGACGAGCTTTGCCTTGCTGGAGCAGGCTTGCGACAAGATGGCTCGTTTCTGCGAGTCTCTGCGCCCCTGATTCACTCCTTTCTATGACCGCAGCCGGGAATAAAGGCATGACAGGGGATGCGCAGCTGTACCGCAGTTGTGTGTACCCCTTTGTCTTGTTCCTTGGCTGCAATTTGCTGCTTTTCATTGCCGAATCCGGTATGCAATGGGAGCATCCGGATGCGGTGTGGTGGCGCCAAGAGCCCATGCTCTTGATTTACCCTCTGCAAGTTCTGCTCTGCGGGGTATACCTGTTTCATGTGCGGCGAGATGTGGCGTGGGATTGGTCGCTGCGTTCGGCTGGTTTGGGGCTTGTTTTTGGTCTCATCGGCATTGGTTGCTGGCTGGTGCCCTATTTTGCGGGCTGGATTCCTGCAGAGGGTGGATTTGCCCCCGAACAGGTGCTGGGGCACGGAAGCGTGGCTACTGCCTTGGCTTACGGGGTGCGTTTTGCCCGCGCCGTGCTCATCGTGCCCTTGGTGGAAGAGCTTTTCTGGCGCGGTTTCCTGATGCGTTGGTGTGTAAACCGCGATTTTCCCCAGACTGTGCCCATCGGCACGCCCAGTTGGCTGGGCTACGGGGTGACGACACTTGCGTTCATGCTGGTACACAATCCCGCGGACTATGCGGGGGCGGTGATTTATGGTTCGTTGGCGTATGCCTTGGTGGTGCTCACGCGCCGTTTGACTCCGGCTCTGGTCATGCACGCTGTGGCCAATTTGGTCATGGGTGTGTGTGCCATGCGTTTTCAACTTCCTCATCTTTGGTAATCTTGATTGTTCAGTATTTATGGATATGGAAATATTTAAGGTAGCAATCGCGCTGTGCATGGGTATCTCCCTAGCGGCGTCTTGCGGCTTCCGCGTTTTTGTGCCCTTGTTGGTGGTGGCGTTGGCTGTGCGTTTTTGCGGGGTGCATGTGAGTGAAAGTTTGGCGTGGATTGGCTCCGATGCCGCCATCTGGTGCTTGGGTGCCGCCACCGTGGTGGAGATGCTGGCCTATTACGTCCCGTGGCTTGATAATCTGCTGGATACCATCACAGGTCCGCTGGCATTGGTGGCTGGTACCATCATCATGAGTGGCATGCTGCCCGATTTGCCCGCCTACTTGCAGTGGGGGATTGGAATTGTGGGGGGCGCTGGGGCTGCTGGCGCGGTGCAAGCCGGCACCACGACTCTGCGCGGAGCCAGTTCGGCGACCACGGGTGGTGTGGGCAACTGTATCGTTTCGACCGGGGAAAACTTCATGGCAACGGTGGGGTCCATCCTCGCGGTGTTTGTGCCTATTCTCGCCCTCGTGGGCTTGATTATCCTCATCGCCATTGTGTGCAGCATGATTCGCAAAATGCGCCGTCGCAAGTCTGCCGCCGCCGCTACTCCTGCTGCCTGATTTTTCTTCATTTCACACATTCGCTATGCAAGTTTTTATTCTTGGTGCTGGTTTGGGTACGCGCTTGGCTCCCCTGACCCATATTCTTCCCAAGCCACTGATGCCCGTGTTTCAAAAGCCCCTTATCCAGCACATGATGGATCATTTCATGCGCGCTGGGGCAGATGAGTTTATCGTCAATACATCATATCTGGACATGATGTGGGACAAGGCCTTCCCCTGTCCCGATCCCGAGTACAGGGGCTGCCCAGTCACATTTAGCCACGAGGATGAACCTCTGGATTCGGGCGGCGGGGTCAAAAAAATCATGCCTCTGTGGAAAGAGGGGCCTGTCATTGTGCACAATGGCGACATTCTGACGGATATTCCCCTTGAAGATTTGCTGGCAGAGCACCGCCGCAGCGGGAATTTGATTACCATGGCCTTACGCAGTGTTGATGGCAAGCGCAATGTAGGCTTTGATGCGGCCACGGGGCGTATCACCGACATGCGTCACGCCTTGGGAGTGGACCCTGGCACTCACCAGTTTGCGGGTACCTACATCATGGAACCTTGCGTGGCCGACATGTTCCCCGCAGAAGAAAAATTCTCTATCTTCCCCATCTGGAAGGAGTTGATAGAGCAGGGGAAGATGGGCGGTATGGTGTTTGACTGGGCCAACTGGCACGAAATTGGCACCCCTGCAGATTACCTGAACACTCTGCTGGAGTTGCCATCCTCCCAGCGCATTCACCGCGATGCTTCCATCGCTCCCGGCGCTTTTGTGGGAGAAGATTGTGTCGTGGGGCAGGACGCGGTCATCCCCGCTGATTGCGAGCTGGATGACTGCATCGTCTGGCCTCGCACCCATGTGGCGCCAGGTAAATACGCCCGCTGCATCATCACTCCGCGCATCACAGTCCAAGCCTAAACGCGCATCTGTTGGGCGCGCCTTTCGTTCGCGTTCAAGATTCCAATTGCGTCTGTGCTGAGAAATAGGCTTGTGTTCTCGTGCTGCAGCCTGTATAATGTTGCGCGCGTATGATAGGTGAAACGCTACAGCTCGGCTTGGCCGGCATGGGAACCGTGGGTACTGGGGTATATGAAACCCTGTGCCGCAATTACAGCTTGCTTGAGGCTCGTGCCCAGATTTCTTTTGCAGTAAAGCGCATCGCCGTGCGCGATTTGGCTCGTGCCCGCGAGGTTGAGGTGCCTGCCGACCTGCTGACGAACGATTGGCGAGACCTTGTCAATGACCCCGAAATCGATATCATCATCGAGCTGATTGGCGGCACGACGGATGCTTACGAGCTGATTCGGGCTGCGTTGTTGGCTGGCAAGCCCGTCGTGACGGGCAACAAGGCCGTGCTCGCCAAATACGGTAGCGAGCTGTTCCAGCTCTCTGCGGAAAAGGGTACTCCCTTGTACTTTGAAGCCTCCTGCGGTGGTGGTATACCGATTGTGCAGTGTTTGCAGAACTCTCTCATCTGCAATAAGGTGGAGAGTATTGTTGGTATCATCAACGGCACGAGTAACTACATCCTCTCCTCCATGCGCGAGACGGGTGAAACCATGCGCAATGCTTTGGAAAAAGCCCAAGCTCTCGGCTTTGCTGAGGCTGACCCCTCCTTCGATATCAATGGCTGGGATGCCGCCCACAAGGCGCTCATTCTTGCCATGTTAGCCTACGGCACACCCCTGAGCGCTGATAAGATTTCGGTGTATGGCATTGAGCGTGTGGAGAGCGTGGATTTCCGCTTTGCCGAGCAGCTGGGTTACACCATCAAGCTGCTGGTGGTCATCAAGCATCATGAGGAAAACGATTCTCTTGAGCTGCGCGTGCAGCCCAGCTTTGTGCCCAAGCAGCACCTGCTCGCCAATGTGGATGGCGTGTTCAACGCCATTGCCGTGAAGGGCGATGTGGTGGGCGAAACCATTTTCTATGGCCGCGGCGCGGGTAAAAACCCCACGGCCAGCGCTGTTATTGGCGATGTGGTGTTGGCCATGCGCGAATGCCACCTCTCTGGGTATCACACGGGCTTCCAGCCCTACACCAAGCAGATGGATGTGCTGCCCATGGCTGAAACTGTCACCCCCTACTATGTGCGCTTCCGCGTGCAGGATAAACACGGCGTGATTGCCACCATCGCAGCCATGCTGGCCAAGTATGATATTGGCATCTCGGGTACGACTTCTACCATGTGTGAGGTTGATGCCAACGGCGTGCGCTGGAACCACTTGGTGTTCATGATTCATGCCTGCAAGTGGGTGCGCCTCAAGTATGTATTGCGAGAGCTGGCTGCCAACGATGCCATCGACCGCCACCCCGTCGTATTCCGTATAGAAGATCTCAACTCCTGATAAACAATGGCACTAATCGTACAGAAATATGGTGGTTCCTCCGTCGGTACCATCGACCGTATTCGCAATGTTGCCCGCCGTCTCATCGAGACGCAAGAGCAGGGCAACCAGGTGGTAGCCGTCATTTCTGCCATGAGCGGCGTGACGGATAAACTCATCGGCCTCGCTCACCAGATGATGGATAACCCGCCCGAACGTGAGTTGGATATGCTCATGGCTACGGGTGAGCAGCAATCCATCGCCCTGCTGGTCATGGCTATTACCGATATGGGGCACAAGGCTGTCAGCTTCACGGGTGCTCAAGCCGGTATTTGTACCTATGGTAGCCATACGCGCGGTCGTATTGAGTCTATTGAGCCCCAAAAGGTTGTGGATGCTCTCAATGATGGTAATATCGTGGTGTGCGCCGGTTTCCAAGGTGTCACCCGCGAGGGCGCTATTCATACCTTGGGTCGCGGTGGCTCCGACTTGTCTGCCATTGCCATGGCGGCGGCAGTGCGCGCCGACCTTTGCCAAATTTTCACGGATGTGGATGGTGTATACACTTGCGACCCCCGCGTCGTCAAAGATGCATGCAAAATCCCCGTGCTTTCTTATGAGGAAATGCTGGAAATGGCTTCCAGCGGCTCCAAAGTTATGCAGGCCCGCTCCGTCGAGTTCGCTAAGAAGTTCGGCGTCGTGTTCGAGGTCCGCAATTCCATGAACAACAACCCCGGTACCATCGTGCAAGAAGAAAACAGAGCTATGGAGTCCCTCGCTGTGCGTGGGGTATCTATCGAACGTAACCAGGCCCGCGTGACGGTTTCTGGCATCACTGCCCCTGTGGCATACACCTCGCTCATCCTGTCGGCTCTTGCCGATGCTGAGATCAACATCGATATGATTGTGGCTAATACCGCCCATGATGGTATGGCTCGTCAGTCTTTCACCATGAATATGAACGATTTGGGCGCTGCTCAGGCTGCGCTCAAGAATGTGCTGCCCCAGCTGGGTGCCAAGGCCGCCTTGGAGACGGAAGCTGGGCTTGCCAAGCTCTCCGTTGTGGGTGTGGGCATGCGTTCCAATTCGGGTGTGGCCGCTCGCGTCTTCCGCGCGCTGGCCGAGGCAGGCATCGCCACGGGCATGATTGCCACCTCTGAAATCCGCATTTCTACCACCGTGGAAGCTGCCGACATTGAGCAGGCTGCTCGCGTTGTGCACGCTGCTTTCAATCTCGACCAAATTACAGCCTAAAAAGACACGCCACCCCTCTCCCCGCGAGAGGGGTATCCCCCACTTATCATGGAGAAAGATACACCGCAACAGACCGACACATACTTGCCTGAGGATGAACAATTTGAAATCCGTCCGTGGGTCAAGTATGCCGCCATTGGCTTGGGCTTGTCCGTGTTGGTTGCGGTGGAGTTCGCCACCTATCAGGTGGGGTATGGCCGCGGCTATGGTGATGCCACCGCCTCTGGCGAGGTAAAAGAAAAGGTCAACGCCATTGCCGTAGAAAATTTGCACCATTTCATGCAGGTGGAGTCTATGAGCGATGCGCATCTGGATGAAATGGTGGTCAACTACGAGCGCGAGTTGTCGTGGATTCGCGAGCCCGCCGTGCGAGATGAAGCGGAGTGGCTGTTGGTTTCCACCATGGCCGAGCGTGGCCGTGTCGAAGCCGCTTTGCCCTTGGCTCAGCAGTTGTTCAAGCGCGTGGGGATGACCGAAGTGTGGGCCCGCCGCGAGGCTATGGTAGCGCGCCATGCAGCCGCTCTTGGCTTGCGCGATGAGGCCTTGGCCTACTACCGCGGTGCTGCAGAGCGTTTCAAAACCGCTGGCGCAGTGGCTTCTCGCGTGACCATGTACGCGGAAATGGTAGAGCTCTTGGCATCTGTCGCGGGCGAAAAAGAAGCCGCGCTCCTCAACCAACTCCAGCAGGAGATGGAAGATTTGGGCGAGCCCGGCAAAGAAATCCGCTCGCATGTGCTGGCTTACTTGGGCAATATCTGCCGCGCCAAGGGGCAGAACGAGCAGGCCCTTCAGTATTTTGAAAAAGCGCTGCAAGGGGTAGATATTTCTCAATCTCCCGCCGCGGCAAGTGCTGCGGTGTGCTACGGTGCCGCTCTGCTGGAAAAAGGAGAGGCCGATTTGGCCGAGCGACTCTTGCGCGATGGCGTGAGCCGCTTGGGCGATTCTCCCAACGATGCCGCGTTCTTGGTGGTCGCGCTGCGCGATTTGGCTCGTCTGGAGCAAAACCGCGGCAAGCAGGATAAAGCCATGGCTCTCCTGTACCGTGCCGAAGGCGCGGCAGAGGGGCGCATCAACCCCAAGAGCCCCTTCTGGCTGTGCTTGTTCGACCAGCGTGGCTGGGTGCACTTCTCCCGCGGTGATTATGAAACCGCTCTGGCAGACTTTACCCAAGCCGTGGCGCAGAAATCGCGAGAGGAATTGCTCATCCAGCCCTTGGAAGGGGCAGGGCGCTGCTGCATTGCCCTCGGCAAGGCTGATTTGGCACTTGCTCACCTGCGTCGCTGTGTCAAGCTGCGCCAGTCAAAGATGCCCCAAGATACCGCAGCTCTTGGTCGTGTGAACCTTTTGCTGGGCCAGGCATGTGATATGGCGGGGGATGCCGCCGCTGCCGCTGCTGCGTATGCCCAAGCTGTGGAGCAATTGCCCGCTCCCACCCCCGAAAACGATGATAAAATGTATGCTATGATGGGGCGCGCCTATGCGCTCACCCAGCTCAAGCAATGGACAGATGCTGCGGCGGTCTGGTCCCAAATCATCGAGCTTTCGGCCAACGATAAAACCCGTCTTCATGAGGCCAAGGACCAGCTTGCTCGTTGCCAGCGCCATGGGGCTCATTCCCCTGAGGATGAGGAAAAAGAAGAGGAGCCTGCTCCCGCCCCTTCTCATTGATTTTTTTGCAACACACTTAGCGCTTCTCATTTCATGCAACGTCGTTACAGACCCAACCGCAAGACCACGAGTCATGCCATCCCCCTCACCGCTATCGGTTTGACCGCCGCTGCCCTCGTCCTGTGGGGTATCTACGCCAAGGGGGATGATATTATCCATTTCTTCAAAGGTGAAACCATCGTCGTGGCGGACAACACGGAAGCCAACGATAACTTGGCCCGCCTGCTCGGCGATCTCTCTGGGGATAAGGCCAAACTCCTCCAGTTGGCGGAAAATTCCAAGGCTCGCCTGGGCTGGATTAGCAACGAAGCCACCAAACGCCAGTTCCGCTGGTTCCTGATGAGCCGCTTGGTGGACAAAGGTCAGTGGGAGGAGGCCGTGCGCATCTTGCCCGAGGTGGAGTCGCTGGCTCCCGTCGAAGGTCTGGATCGCTTGGCCATTGCAGCTTTGCAGCACGGCGACCACCAGTTGCAGCTGCGCCTGGACCGCCAGCTCCAAGCCAAAGTCATCGGCATGCCGGATCAGACAGCGCTCCTCCTGCGCTCGATTCGCCGCACGGTTGAGACCTGCCTCAAAATGCACAAGACGGATGATGCGGTGCAAGCCATTTCTCAGTTGGACCGCGCCCCCGTGTTGGCACGCCTGACAGACCCTGCCTTGGCGGCCGAGGCGGCTGCCTTGCAGATGATGCGCGCCGACGTGAGCGCCGTGAAAGAACCCGTGCTGCAAATGGTGCGCAATATCTTGGAGCAAGCCCGCTGGCCGCTGTGCCCCGCTACGTCGCGCTTGATTCTTGAAGAGGTGTCCAACACCCTGCGCGATCACCCCAACCTTTCCCAACAGGCTCTCAAGGAGGTGGAAACCAAGCTGTTGCGTTGCCGCGATTCCATGCTCGAAAACCCCGACAAGGAGCACCGCTTGCCGCAGTGCTACTCCATGCTGGGTGAGTTGCGCTTCCGCTTGTCCAACTACGAGGGCTGCGCTCAGGCGCTTTCTCTTGCGGCGGCTTTTGCCGAGGGCTATGGCGAAATGACCCCCGAAATGCAGGTGAAACTCTGCCGCATCCGCTCGCGCGCCAACGAGGCTCGCGGGGCTGTGAGCGATGCTTTGGAGGACTGCCGCTACCTGTTGGAGCACGATTCTGACCAAGCAGAGCAGCTGCGCTGCCTGACCTATCTTGCCACCCATGCTGAGGGGGCTGAGAAGATGGCTTTGCTCATGCGCTGCTGGGACCGCATCAAGGAGAATCCCAAGCTCGTGGGCAAGGATAGCTCTATCAATTTGCCCATGATTGCCAAGGAAATGGCTGCCTTCCACTTGGCTAATGAGGATTACAAGACCGCCATCAAGTGGGTGAAAGAGTCGCTCTCCATGGTGGAGGCTTCTCACCCCAACCTGACGGATGGCCAAACCCTGCGCGCTCGCGTGAATCTGGCTCTTGTGCACCGCAAGGCCAAGGAAGATTTGGCTGCAGCGCGCCTGCTTCGCGATGTGGTGCGCGCCATCGAAAGCATGTCTGAGGCCGACCGCGCCAAGCTCGACGCAGCAGATGCCAAGCTTTACAAAGACTCCGTGCGCGAGTTCGCCCGCACCTACCTCGTGTCGGGTGATAAGAAACTGGCTCAGTCGGTTATCAGAAAAATCAAGGAGCCTTTGCCCGCTAAAGAACGCTGATTTTCATGGCCTCGCTGCACAAAAAGAGCTTAATTGCCACGGCTGCCATTTTCTGCTGCCGCTTCACAGGCTTGCTTCGTGAGGTGGTGTATACCGCCCTGTTCGGGGCGACGGGCGCGCTGGATGCCTTCCTGACCGCCTTCCGTGTGCCCAACATGCTGCGCGATATGTTTGCCGAGGGGGCCCTCTCCCAAAGCTTCACCAGCGTGATGAGCAAGGTGGAAAAGGGCGATGGCCCCGATGCCGCGTGGAAGATGGCTCACATGGTTGTGTCGCAATTGGTGTCGCTCATGGTGTGCATTGTGGCCGCGGGTGTGCTGCTGGCGGGCGTCTGCATGCAGCAACTCTACCCCACCAAAGTGCGTGTGGAGTGGGAGCCTGTGGCGGCCGAGGCCGCTGCTTCCTCTGGAGATGCCGCCACTTATTTGGGGACTCGCCAAGATGCCGAAGGCTTGCTCATTGCGCGTTTCTCTGGCCCGGAATCCGCTTCTAAGCTATTGCAACCCAGCTCGGTGGTGCGTCAATCTGCCTTGCAGAAGTTGCAGGTGGGTGAGCAAGTGTTGCTCTCTGTGGGGCGCCCGCAGGCGCATGATGCTTCTTTGCCTGTCTTGCGTGTCGAACCGCGGGATTATATTGATTTGGCGGCAGATTTGTGCCGCATCATGTGGCCCTTCATCTTGCTGGCCTCGCTCTCCGCGCTCAGCATGGGTGCGCTCAACGTCTTTGGCATCTTTGGCTTGCCCAATCTGGCCAGTGCCGCCTTCAACCTCACCACGGTGATAGGCGGTTGCCTCATCGGCTGGTTCATCGACCCGAATTTTGGGCCTCAAGCGCTCTATGGCTTTGCCGTGGCGGTGGTGCTGGGCGGGGCTGCCCAGTTGGCAGTGCAGATTCCCCGCTTGCGCAGCAAGGGGTACCGCCCCCATTGGAATATCGGTCTGGCATGGCAGGCTGGGCGCCTCGTGTTCACCGATTCTCGTGTGCGCAAGGTGTGGTTGCTCATGATTCCTGGTGTCATCGCAGCCGGTATTACCCAGACCAACATTTTCATCAACACATCCTTTGCTCTCTACCTGCCCGCAGGTGCCGTCACCGCCATATCCAGCGCGTTCCACCTCTGGCAGCTGCCGGTTGCCCTCTTTGGCGTGGCCGTTGGCATGGTGGTGCTGCCTTCCGTGTCGCGCATGTCTCTCACGCAGGGGGATAATGGCATCGCAGAGCATTTGGCTCAGGCCATGCGTTTTGTGGCATTCTTTGCTGTGCCCTCCGCCGTGTTCCTCGGCATTTGGGGGGAAGAGATTGTGAGCATCTTCTTCCAACGCGGGCGTTTCGATGCCGCCGCATCTGCCCTCACCGGCCAAGTCTTGGCGGCCTATTCTCTGGGGCTTTTGGGCTATGCTGGCATGAAGGTGCTGCAGCCCGTCTTCTTGGCCTTGGAAAAACCCTGGGCACCGGCGTGCTTGGCCTTGGTGGCATGCGTCATTTCCCTTTCCCTCAATTACACCTTTGTGCATGTGTTCCACTTGGGTGCTTCGTGGCTTGCGCTCACCACATCGGTGGTCACCACGCTCAATTTCCTCTTCTACTTCCTCTACCTGCGCCACCTCTTGGGTGGCATGGCGGGGCGTGTGCTGCTGCCTGGCCTCCTGCGCATTGCAGCAGCTGGTGTGGTCTTGGGTGTCATTTGCTGGCAGACGCGTGAGCTCTTCTTCACTCAATTTACCTCGTGGAGCTTCTTTGCTCGCTTCTCGGCTTTGGCCATTGGCGGGGTACTCACGGGCGGCATTTACCTCGTTGCTGCTTTCATTTTCCGCGTCCCCGAGCTGCAAATGTTTGCCTCTCGCTTCTTGCGCCGCAAAAAATAAGCACCACACGGCAAATTCTTTCATTTCAGGCAAAAAAAGCTCGCAATCCGCGCCACGGCGCGTATAATGCAACAAGAAAGCACCCCGTATCCCACCTCCTATGATTACGAAAACTCTCACCGTTCTCAACAAACTTGGTATTCACGCTCGACCGGCCGCACAATTTGTGCGCGTTGCCAGCCGCTTTCAGGCTGATGTGACCGTCGAAAAGGACGATGAATCCGTGGATGGTAAGAGCATTATGGGGTTGATGATGCTTGCTGTCGGCTGTGGCGCTCAGATTAAAGTGACCGCAGATGGTGCTGATGAGGCTGAAACGATAGCCGCATTGGAGGAATTGGTGGCTGGCAAGTTCGGCGAGGCCTGAGTTTTTGCCCCTGTGCCCGGAGCCAAGTGTGCTACACCCCCCGACGATGGAGATTGATGATGGGTTTGAGAGACGCCTGAAGGGCCAGCCAGTATCCCCTGGTATAGCCATTGGCGTGTTGCGGGTGGAAGCCCAAGGGTGCTCGGCGCCTGCCACCCGTACCATTTTACCCACCGAGGTTGAGAGCGAGTGGGCGCGCTTTGAGTCCGCCCTCACCCGCACGGAGGAAGAATTGCACTCTCTGAAAGCCCGTGTGGAGCACCTCTCGGGTGCCAACGAGGCCGCCATTTTTGATGCTCACCTCCTTTTCCTGCGCGATCGCACCATCCTCAGCAAACTCCGCAAGGAAGTGCCGCGCCGCATGCAGAATATTGATTCTGTGTACTATGCTGTGGTGCAAAACTTCATGGAGGTGATGCGCCATGTGGACGACCCCTACCTGCGCTCTCGTGTGGCAGATATTGGGGATGTGCTGCAGCGCGTCCTCAAAAACATGGCACCCGTTGTTCCCACCCCGCGTGTGGGCGAGTGTGCCGAGCCCTGCGTGCTGGCCGCCTATGATCTTTCCCCCAGCGATACGGCCGATTTAGACCAAAACACGGTGCTCGGTTTTGTGACCGAAGCTGGCTCCGCCGTGTCTCACACCGCCATCTTGGCTCGCTCCTTGGGCTTGCCTGCCGTTGTGGCGGTGCCGCACCTCGTCATCGAGTCGCGCGTGGGGCGCCCCGCCATTTTGGATGGCTACAGCGGCGTGCTAATCATCAACCCCACGGCTGAGACCCTCGAGCACTACCGCGAGTTGCAGGCCGAGAAGGAAAAAGCCTACAGCTCCCTCATCGAGATGAAGGACCTGCCGGCTGAAACCACCGATGGTCGCCGCATCCGCTTGGCTGCCAACGTGGAGTTCGCCCACGAGTACGGCGCCATCAGCCGCAGCGGGGCAGAGGGGGTGGGCCTCTACCGCACCGAGTTCTTCTTGCTGGGCAATGGCGGCCTGCCAGATGAGGAAACGCAGTATGAGCACTACCGCGAATTGGTAGAACGCTGCGCACCCCATGAAGTCATTTTCCGAACCCTCGATTCCGGCGGCGATAAATTGCCCTTCGAGGTGCTGGAAGAAAAAGAAGACAATCCCTTCTTGGGTTGGCGTGGCATCCGCGTCTCCCTCAGCCGCCCCGAGGTGTTCAAGGAACAACTCTGTGCCATTTTGCGTGCCTCGGCCCATGGCAAAGTGGGCGTCATGTTCCCCATGGTTTCGGGTATCACCGAGGTGCGAGACGTGCACGCCCTGCTTGATGAATGCCGTGCCGACTTGCGCGCCCGTGGCCTCGCATACGATGAAAAAATGCGCGTGGGTATCATGATAGAGGTGCCCAGCGCCGCCATGATGTCAGATGTCCTCGCCCGCCATGTGGATTTCTTCTCCATCGGCACCAACGACCTGACCCAGTACACCATCGCCGTCGACCGCGTGAACTACCGCGTGGCCAGCATGTTCCGCCCCACGCACCCGGGCGTGGTGCGCCTCATGCGCCAAACCATCGCGGCGGGCATCCCCACCGGTATCTGCGGCGAAATGGGCGGCGATATCACCCTCGTTCCCCTCTTGGTGGGCCTGGGCGTGCGCGAACTCTCCGTGGGTACACATCTCCTCCCGCTCATCCGCTTTGCCATCCGCCACCTCAACTACGAGGAATGCCGAGCCATGGCTGAGGAGGCCCTCCAAGCGGAGGATAGCTACACCATCCGCCGCCTCTCCAAAGACCTGGCGCTCAAATCCTACCCCACGCTATTTGATTAAGGGGGGCAGTGCTGGCTCACACGCGCAAGAACGCCCGGTGGCGGTATAGGAAGAAGAAGACCAGCCAGAACAGCGTGTAGGACAACACATGGTACACAAAGACGCTGGCATCGCCACATAATTGGGCCGTAGCACCCAGCAGCGGGGCGGCTATGCTCTTATCTTACCAAACTCCCCCTTCTCCCCTCAAGGGGAAAGTATTTTTATACAAATGTGCAAAAAAATGAGCTTGCTTCAAACATGTTGCCGATGAGTTAGTTGTGCAGTTTGTGAAAAGAAAATCTTTCCAGATGCCAAAAATCGCACCTATATATAGAGAGAACCACCATGATGATGAACAGCAGCACAACCACCAACGAAATGGATATGATGGCACGCACCCTCTGGACCGCCCTGATGGTAGGAGACGCCCTGGGAGCTCCCGCGGAGTTCAACTACAAGCGCGACGTCCTCCGCCGCTTCCCCGATGGCCTCGACAAAATGGTGCAGGGCTTCGTCACCTGCCGCGACCGCCAAGCTGGCGAAGTGACAGACGACACCCAAATGGCCTGGTGCCTCCACCAATCGCTGCTCGATGCGGGGGGCTGGTCTCCCGCCGCCGCCATGGCGCGCTATCAAGAGTGGTTCGCCTCCGACCCCGCCGACGTGGGCGGCGCCACCAAACAGGCGCTCATGGGCCAGCCCGATAGGGAAGCACAGGGCAACGGCGCGCTCATGCGCATCATGCCCATCGCCCTGTGGGCAGCCAGCCACCCCGATTTCGACTGGTGCACCGCCGCGCGCCAAGACGCGGCTCTCACCCACCCGCACCCCATCAACGGCGAGTGCAACGTGGTATACACCTATGCCTTGCTCCGCGCCATGCAACCAGACGCCACCCCCCAGGGCGTGTATACCGCCACCTTGCAGTGGGCTGCAGAGCAGGGCGTCTCCGCCCCCGTCATCGCCGCCCTGAGCAGCGCCGCCACCAGCCGCCCAGATTACGATGGGGCCCACATCGGCTGGGTGCTCATTGCCCTGCAAAGCGCCTTCTACCAACTCCTGCACGCCCGCGATTTCCGCTCCGCTCTCGTGGATATCGTCTCCTCCGGCGGCGACACCGATACCAACGCCGCCATCGCCGCACCCCTCCTCGCGGCCATCTACGGCCCTCACTCCATCCCCCGCGAATGGAGCGTCTGCGTCCGCGCCGTCAACCAGCCCAGATATACCCGATTGATGCTTCGCCGAAAAGACTCCCCTCCCGCCTCCTCCCTATAAACGGGGATTGGGCTCCCCCTTTCCCCTGCGGCAGCGCCGCAAAGTTCCCGCGCACCCTGTGCGCCGTTCCCGAGGGCCATCGCCCTCCGTTCCCGTGCGCAGCACAAGTTCCCTGCGCCCGCGCACTCCTTTCCCCCTGCGGCAGCGCCGCAAAGTTCCCGCGCACCCCGTGCGCCGTTCCCGAGGGCCACCGCCCTCCGTTCCCGTGCGCAGCACAAGTTCCCTGCCGCCCGCGCAAATGCGCGGGCGGCATAATTCTTCATTGTACATTGTTCATTGTACATTGTTCATTGTTCATTTCCAAAATCCCTCTGTTCTCCTGCCTTGCACCGCGCTCACATAGCGCGTGCGCAGCAGGGCGCTGTCCCGGTGGCCCATCTCCAGCTGTAGCTCAGAGTAGGAGCGAAAATGACTCAAGTGGTAGCTCGCAAAGGTGTGGCGCAGCACATCGGGTGTCCAGGGGTGTAGCCGCCGTTGCCAACCCGCTTGCTGGCGCACCCTCCGCCAATGCTGCGGCCATTGCGGCGGGCAAATGCGCTGTTCCGGGGGCTGTTGCCGGCCTTGCAACAGCTTGGCCAAGGGCGGATGAATCGTCACCAAACGCGCGCCCCCCGTCTTGCTGTGCTGGGGGTGGATGCAAATGCTGCGTTCGCTCAGGTTCACCTGCGCCCAGTGCAGCCGCGCCACCTCGTGCGGGCGTATCCCGGCATACAGCATCATCCCCACCGCAGGCAAGCACTTGCCTCCTTCATACTCCTTGGCTGCCCTCAACAAACGCTTAATCTCCTCTGGCTCCAAAATCGCAATCGGCTGCTCCACCACCCGCGGCGCCTCCACCTGCGAGATAGGATTCTCTCCACACCACCCCCGCCGCCGCGCCGTGCTGAATACCCCGCTCATCACCAAGCGCGCCTTCTGCCGCTGCCGCGGTGTGTCGAAAGCCGCCTCAATGTACCCCGCGCACTCCTGTGGCGTCATGCTGCGCACCCGCCGCGCTGCCAAGCCCGGGCAGCGCTTCATGAACCGCCGGGTGATATAGCGAAAATCACTCTGCGTGCGCGCTCGCCGCCCCGCCCGCGCCTCCAGCGCCGCCTCCACCGCCTTGGCAAAGCTCACCGTCCGCTCCTGCCGCCGCAGCTCCTCCTCCCCCGTGGCGATGCAACGCATGGCCCGCTTCACCCGCCCTCGCCCTGCGCGCACCGCGGCACTGGCCACGTGCGCCGCCTCCAAAATCGGTAATCCCGTGCTTTTCAATACCTCCAGGGCTGCTATCTCTGACTCTGTTATCTCTCTCATAGTTTATGCGGTTTCGGAAACCGTAAATCAAGCATAAAAGAAACAAAGAGACAAGAAAGTTTTAGGCTTCGCATATCGTGCACCTTGTCGGGAAATTCATCAATGTGATTTGCTTTTATTTTTAAATTATTTGGGGTAGCATGTTACGGTTTCCGAAAGCGTAGTATAGACTCACCTGGTTTTAATCAGGCATCAATGTATAAATAATGGATTCTACGAAAAATGAAAAGACGCATCATTCCAGCATTATTTCTTTTGGGAATGTTATCATTAACATCCTGTGCCACTAAGCAGATAGGGAATGTCTCTCTGATTACTGTTCGTCCTTTGAAAATGGACGGTACAGATAACTGCTATGTGGACAAAGAACGGCAAGTGGTGGGGCAGATATCTATGCGCAAGTCTTTCTTCTACTGGGATTTATCTTGGTGCAGAAAGGGCGGGTACAAGGCTGTTCAAAAAGCAATCGAAGCAGAAGGACCCGAATGCATGGGCTTGGCAAATGCAACTATCACATGGGAGGGATCAACGCTCGATGGCATTTTGGGCTATTTCTTCAAAAGTAAATACACAGCTACAGGAAATCCCGTATACCGTCGCTAATTTCACAACTTACCATTACAGAAAAACATGAAAAAGATATTTATACCCATTTGTGTCGTTGCTAGTTTGCTGTTTAATTCATGCGCCAGTGTGGATGAGACGTTCTCGGCTGTTACAGTTGCACCTACATCTCTAGATTCTGGTGTAAAATACACAGTGAATAGGTCTGAGGCGTTAGGCGGTACCTCTTTAGGGTGTACACTGTTTGGTGTAGCTGTTGGTAAGCCTACCATTGAAGAAGCTGTTAAGGATGCCATTAAGGATGAGGGACCCAATTGCGTAGGATTGGCAGATGTTGTAGTTCTTCATAACGTTAACACGGCACTGTTAGTTTACGGAGATCACGCAATTGCTGTTACTGGATATCCCATTATAAAGCATAATCGCTGATTGGTACACAAAATACTGTTTCATTGTACGGTTGTGGAAATGTTACTTCGATTGGCTCCCGCTTTATGCGTCGTTATGATGCTGTTTTCATCGTGTACGACAATTATGAATAACAGAACACAGAATGTACAAATACATTCCAATGCACCGAACACTGAAATTTACGTAGATGGTGTATATTACGGCAAAACGCCCAATATAGTTACATTAAAGAGGTCTAAAACATATAACCTGGAGCTCAAAGCTCCAGGTTATTATCCACTGCACAGAAAAATTAAGGGAAGCATAGATCCTCTGTTTTTTGGCAATTTGCTTGTAGGTGGCGTTCCCATGGTGCTAGATTTAGCAACGGGAACATATAAAAAATTCGAATCCATATCGGCTACACTTCCTAAAACTCAAGAAGAGTACATAGCTATGCACACGCCAGCACGCAATGATAGCGAAGAAAATCAATCTTCAGATAGCGGAAGTAGTTGGGGACGGCAGCTAACAGGAGTTGTCGTTAGCTCTCTGATTTCGGCTGCGGCAAATGAGTATTTAGGAACAGGGAATTCATATGTTTCCCCTTCAGATTCCGAAGTTAGCAGTGGTGGACACTCTCGAAAGCGCAAACCAAATGTTACCTATTGGGAGCCTTGTTCATATTGTTACGGCGGAATGAAGAAAGGTGGTTTTAGTACAGGCGTCTGCCCCAAATGCTTTGGGAAAGGTAAAATTAAGCGCGTGGATTGGGATGCGATGTATTCTTTATAAAACGCGTATGGGGTATACGGCTCTACACACGAGTGTGCACAAGTCATGGGCCGTTAGGTGAGGGAAACTGCGTGATAGGTGCATGCTGATAGGTTGCGCCTCGTTGTCGGAACCCTGCATTTTTACCAGCCTTGGCTCGTAACAAACGAATTTCAACACATACAACATAGCCTGTGGACGGGATTTCTTGCGCAGAGCAGGGAATCCCGCTCCTTTTTTGCAGAAATCCACACCTTTTCACCTTTTTTCACCCGTCGCACGTGCTGCACGGGCTTTTCTTCAAAAAAACGCAAAAATATGAGCATTGATTTTGAGGGAATTACGAGAAATGTGAGAAAAAAATCAAATTTTCTTCAAAAATGAGCTTGACGTTCGGCGTGAGTTCATGTATACTTTGCCCCGCACCCCGTCACGGGGCGGCTCGAAAGGAAAGCGCAGCAAGCGCGAAACCGGCCGAGCGAGGCAATTTTCTATATACGGACT
>JAZTYM010000034.1:0-5087 GCA_045637025.1 Akkermansia sp.
ATTTGCCGGTCAAAGCAGTATTGACCCCATATTGTATCAAAATCTGTTCGAATCTGTCCTTGGGCTGTTGTACCCCAATAAGCCTGAAGACGCTGGTATCCTACATCTTCCAACCTTTGTCTGATGACATGAAAATCGCCCTGCATGCCGCGTTGTATGAGCAGGCGAGTCAAGTCATCATAGCTCAGGAAAGGATGGCAGTATGGTTGCTGAGGCATAAAAAATAAGGCACGCTTTGTTGCGCTTGCTTCTTCTCAGGTAAGAAGAACAGAGGCGTCAGCGTGCCATGACAAGTTCTATGTAGCACTTTTCGAGAGGTTTGTCAATTATTTAGTGCGAGAGAGCTGTTTTTTCGTTTTGTAAGATGGGGGATATTGAGAAACTATGAGTTCGCAGGGCTTGGGAAAGGGGATGTTTTGGCAGGCGCAGGGGAGGTCTATCAAAGGCTCTCCCTCGCCAGATAGACCGTGCAACTGATGACGAAAACGGGGGCATCAACGGCGAGGAGCGCGACACCGGCAGCGGGGACAGCATAGAGCGCGCGCCATGAAAAGCGCTCTTCGGCAAAGTTGAAGATTTGCGTTTTGCCATCCTTCTCGCACGTCAGGACCATATTGGCGACAGGCACAAAGCCCACAAACGCGGGTGCGGGCGTTGCGTGGAGATCGAGCGGTGACTCAAGCGCGCTGGGCGCAAAGATGCAACGCTTACCCACCTGATCATCTTCTATTTGGAGCTCGTAATACGCCTTGCCTGCCACGCTGTGGTGGTATTCATACCCACTGCCCGATTGGGATGAATCACCTATATCCATTTTTATCGATAAAGGCACATATTTACGTAAGACCACGCTTTCGGCTAATGCGTAGTATTTGCCGTTTTGCTCATAAACCGGGAGCAGGATTTGATGCGCGTCTCGCTTGATTTCTGAAGAAACAACCGCATGATAATCCATGGCATGCGTGGCAAGCTTGTAGCCACAGAGCGTATACCGGCATGAAATCAGACAAGCCAAGCTCAATGTGGCAAGGCACAAGAGGTAAATCAGCCCTGTTATTTTGAGGATTTTGCGCAAGCGTTTCATGACAGAGCCATGATAGCACCTGTTGGGGGAAATAGCAACGGAGAAAATGCCTGCAGGGGTGCGCCCTTTTGAGCAAACACTGGCCCAAAACTCACTTTTTACTGCTCCTTACATCAAAATGACACATGCGTAAAAAATAATTTCAATATGGTATTGACACATCTCATCCACCTTATCATAATGCCCAAAAAGGTCCACCGCAGCACAACAGAATAACTGTGATTTAACATTAAAAACTCGAAAGGAACACACCACGATGAACACATGCGTACAACTTGATCCTTACTTTCGCACGTATCTGAAAAAGCTTCTTGATACATATACTGGCCCCTGCCTTGATGAATTGCCGGAGGGCTCCCCCCATCACCTCTTTGCCCAGGCGCTCGAGCAGCTGCAGAAGAGGGAGCACCAACCCGGCACGCTCGAGTTGCTCAGCGAGGCCGCAGAACACGGGCACGCCCATGCCGCCTACTGCATAGGCATCCTGCTGGTACTGGTGTCTCAGGGAGAGGATTTGGACTTGCTCAATGAGGCGGAAACGTGGCTTGAGTATGCGGCCGATTTGGGCTTGGAAGAGGCGATGATAGCGCTGGGCTTTTTCTACTTGGCAGAAGATTGTCCCCTGCGCAACGATGGGCAGTCGGCGCAGGCTTTTCGGCGCGCGGCAGAGGCGGGCAACGTGGAGGGCTTCTACGAATACGGGTGTTGTTTGCTGAGTGGGCGCGGGGTCGAGCAAGATTTTGTGCAAGCGGCGGCGTGGCTGCAGCGCGGCGCCGATGCGGATGATACTTTGTCTCAATTTGAATTGGGTGTGCAGTACAGCTTGGGCGAAGGTGTGGAAAAAGACAACAGCATCGCCATATCCTTGTTCGAGAAAGCTGCTGCAAAGGGGCACCCAGGCTCCATGGCCGCGATGGCAGACTATTACTACGAGGGCGAGGGCGTGGAGCAAGATTTCGCCCAAGCCTTCCAACTCTATTACCAGTGCTACCAGCATGGCAACCCCAAGGGCAACATAGGGCTATCTAGGTTCTTCTTGGATGGAGAAATCGTGGCGATTGATGTGCAAACGGCCCTGCAATTGCTCAGCGAAGGCGCTGCCGCAAACCATCCCATTGCCATGCACCACAAACGTACCATTCTCGACGACATCGAGCAGGATATCCAAAAGGGAGATGTGGTGGCGCTCACCGCGCTGGGATGGGCCATTTTGCAGGGTACCGCCTACGAAGGGGACAAGCAAAAAGCGTATGAATGTATCTCCACCGCCGCGGCTAAGGGAGACCCCTTGGCACGCTGCCTGCTGCGCTGCTATTTCAGCGAAAAAGAAGATCCCAACGCCAACAGCACGGAGGAATGCGCGCAGTTTTTCCGAGAGCTCAGCGATGAGGGCTGCGCATGGGCAGCGCGCGAGCTGTTTTTCATGGCGGCGAGAGAGGAGATTCAGGCCACCTCCGATGAGAGTTTTGAAATGCTGACGCGCGCTATCGAACTAGGCGATTGGGTGTGCCGCGAGCTCGCCCTCGACAAACTTCAAAAGACGGATGATACCCAGAACTCAAGCGCCTCTTGAGTTCGCACAGCAAAGGCCGCTACCTATGCAGGTTAGCGGCCTTCGGTTTCTTCTGTTTGATGGATGGGGTAGTTGGACAATGACTCCTTAATCGGCCCACGTCCATGAAATGTTCTTGGCTACGCTGGGGGCTATGGCGGCACCCACGGGGCAATTTTTCACAGCTGCCTCCAGCACCGCTCGCTCGGCGGCTGTGGTGGGGTGCGGCACGGTGATGCTGAAGTTCAGCGCAGAAATGCCGTTTTTGCCCTCCTCGTAGCCGGCGGCTATGCGAATGCCCGTGGTTTGCAGCCCACGGCGGGCTCCCATGAATGCCATCATGCTCGCCATGCATGAGGCTACGGCGGCTGCCAGCATCTGCGCGGGGGAGGGTTGCTCTCCCAGCCCGCCCAGAGCGCTGCCTACATCGGTGGTGAATACAGCGTTGCCCTGCGGAAATTGGGTGGCGCAGCGCATGCTTCCTTGGTGCTCGGTGGTGGATGTGTAATTGCTCATGGCATGGTTCCTTTCTATCATATTGTTTGGAATGCTTCTAATTTAGCACCCCACAAGCAGACTGTCAACCCAAATCTCTACCATTTGGAGAGGAAAAAGGAAATTTATTTTGCTTTGCTCGGTGAAATATGGTAGATTGGAGGCATGATAACGCAGAAGATATGGGGGATAGCGGCGCTGACCGCGGGGATGGGGCTGCACATGGCAGTGGCACAGGATTTGGCAGACCGGCATCCGCTCTACGACAGCGCAAGCCCGCGGCAAGCGGTGGCGGCAGTGCAGGCCAAGCAGCTGAGCATCGCCCCCGCCACCGAGCAGCGCGTGGTCGCAGGCGCTCCCATTGCTCCCCAAGCGCAGGCAGCCGCACTCACCATGCAAGCGTGGCGCGGAGAGCGCAGCAGTGCGCAGCTGGTCATCGGCACAGATGGCGGAGAAGCCACCATCAGCGTGAGCTGCAGCCCGCTGCACAAGGAGGGCGCGGCGGTACTCCCCGCCACGGTGCGCATGGTACGCTACGTGCAAACCGGCAAGACAAACACGGCCGATATCATTGGCCACGAGACCCAATGCCACACCCCTGCGGGCATCCAACGCGCCGTGTGGTATGAAGTGAATGTGCCCCAAGACGCCACGCCGGGCGTGTACCGCGGCAGCATCACCGCCACAGCCCCGGGCTGCGCCCCCGTGCAGCAGCCAATCGAGCTGCAGGTGGCGCCGAATCGCCTCCCCCTGCCCCGCGAGTGGAAGATGCACCTTGATTTGTGGCAACACCCGCAGGCCGTGGCCCGCTGGCACGATGTGGAGCCCTGGTCTGCCGAGCATTTTGCGCTGCTGCGCCCCATCATGAAGCGTCTGGCCGAGGCGGGGCAAAAATGCATCACCTGTACCCTGCTGGATGAGGCATGGAACGGCCAGACCTACGATTGGTTCCCCTCCATGATACGCTGGGTGCGGGGCAAAGATGGCGTGATGCGCTACGACTACACGGTGCTGGATGCGTGGATTCATTTCATGCACGACGACGTGGGCATTCGCGAGCAAATCAGCTGCTACTCCATGCTGCCGTGGCACCTCAAAATCCAGTATGTTGATGAAGCAAGCGGCCAAGTGGCCTACCTGAACGCCACCCCTGGCAAGCCCGAGTTTGAAGCAGCTTGGGCACCCTTCCTGCGCGATTTTCACCGCCACATGCAAGAAAAAGGCTGGGCGAGCAAAACCTGCATCGCCATCGATGAACGCCCCGACCACATGGTGCGCGAAGCCATGCGCCTGGTGCAGGAAAATGCCCCCTCCTTCCGCATCGCATCGGCGGTAGATAAGCCCTCTGCCCTCACCAAAGAGGTCTACAACATCTCCCCCGTGCTCACCCACGCCGGCACCGCCCTAGGCGATATGCTGCGCCAGCGCCACGCAGCCGGCAAGATTACCACCTTCTACGTGTGCCTGCACCCCCGTGTGCCCAATACCTTCACCACCTCGGCCCCGGCAGAGGCCGAGTGGCTGGGCTTCTTTGCCGCCGCCAACCAGCTCGATGGCTTCTTGCGCTGGGCTTACAACTCGTGGAACCGCAACCCGCTGCAAAGCACCGATTTTGGCAATTGGCCCACGGGCGATTGCTTCCTCGTGTACCCCGGCAACCGCAGCTCCATCCGCTTTGAGCGCCTGCGAGACGGCATCGAGGAATACGAGAAAATCGCCCTCCTGCGAGCCCGCGCAGGCGAATCTCCCCAAGCCGCAGCGGCTATCGAGAGCATGAACACCCGCTTGGCTGCCATCTTCACCGTAGAGCGCAGCACCGCCATGCAACACGCGCAAGATGTAGCCCAAGGCCGCCGCATCATTGCCGAAACGCTCAGCGCCCTCGGTGCCACCACGCTGCCACACTAACAAAGCTTTTTCCTTTACACTCCCCCGCGGCGTGTGCTAAAGCAAGAA
>JAZTYM010000035.1:0-19234 GCA_045637025.1 Akkermansia sp.
GGGGGAGCGGGTATGGCCGGCACAGGGGGAGGGACGGGGGAATCTGGCATGGCTATGAGCTCACTTGGGGTAGATGCCGAGGGTCTGGCAAACTCCGTGGTAGCAGCGTGCGTAGTCCAACTTGCCATTGGGCAGGGTGGGTATGGCCGATACAGCGATAATCTTTTCGGGTGCCCAGTAGGAGGGGTAGTGGGCGTTGGTGAGGGCGTAGCGCACGGTGAGTGCATCGTGTGCGTTGACCACCTTGTGCAGGGTCGAGAGCATGACGAGACGCTCCCCTGATGGGCCGGGCACCCCCACAATGGCCAAGGGGCGGCGCTCATCTGCCGGGTTGGTCTTGAGCACGCTGCGCAGAGCCTCCTCCACCATCACATGGGATACCATCTTGCCGTCAATCTTGGAGAAGCGCTCGCGGCGCCCACAGATGGTCAGCATGCCATCAGCATCCAGCATGCCCACATCATCCGTGCGGAACCACTTGCCGCGCATGCACTTGGCGGCGTCGGGCTTGTTGGCCAAGTAGCCACTTGTCACCGCGGGGCCTTGGAGCCACACACAGCCTAGCGAGGAGGGCGGCAGCAGCACATCGTCGCGCGTGGTGTCGGTGATGCGCACGGCTATGCCAGGCAGGGGCGCGCCCACAGAGCCCACCTTGCCGGCGGGGATGCAGTGCTGGGTGCCCGGGGCCGCTGCGGGGGGCGGGAGACACAGGGCCACCGCGCCGGCGGCTTCGCTCAGGCTATATGCTTCCAGCAGGTTGAGATTCAATTCGGCCTTGGCACGGCGCGCGAGCTCAGCTGGCAGTTTTTCCTCGCTCACCAACATGTAGCGGGTGGAGGCAAAGGTGGCGGGGACTGCGTGTTGCAGCAGGTGCTGCACTTGCGCCGGGGTGAAACACGCCATCGCCACGCCGTAGTTGTGTGCCAACTGGCAGATGCGCTTGGGGACATTGGGGTCCGGGTAGGTCACCATATCGCAGCCGCAGATGAGGGGGAGCAGCAGCCCCGCCACAAGCCCAATGGGGGTGAAGAGGGGGGCGGTGCAGAGGACGCGCTCGCGGGGTGCAAATTGCAACCTGCTTTGCAGCTGCAACACGCCCGCTATGAGCATGCTGTTGGTGTGTGCCACCCCCTTGGCCACGCAGCCGATGCTGTTGGAGAAAAGCACCCCTGCGTCTTCTTGTGCGGTGTTGTCGGGGAGGTTGAGCCACTTGGCAATGCGCTCGGGGGAGAGTACTTGCATCAGCGCGCGCAAGGCACGCAGACGGTTGGCGCTCAGGGTATTGAGCTCGCGGTCAATGAAGAGCAAATCGCGCTGGCGGGGCCAGGCGAACTGCTGCTGCTTGAGGATGAAGCGCTGCTCAGTGATGAAGCGGGAGATACCGGCGCGCTCGCGCTGGTTGCTGAAGGTGGCAGCATTGACCGTGTAGTTGATGTTGACGGGCGTGACCCCCGCCAGAAGGCATGCCACATTGGCGATGATGGACAACTTGCCCGGTGGCAAGATGATGCCCATGCGGCTGGTGTTGGTGTGCTTGCGGATGCGGCGGCTCAAGATGAGCGCCAGCAAGAGCAATTTGCCATAACTCAGCTGACTATCATCCACACCATCGATGATGGTCGAGTTTTGGTGCTTCATCAGGCTGTGCAGCAGAGTGTGCGCCAAGTTGGCTTTTTGCAGCAGCGGGTGTTGGGCAAATTGAGATGCCGCCGCCTCGGTCCACGAACTCATGATGCGCGCCCCCATGGCGGCACCCGCCTTGAGCATCGGCATGAATTGCACGCGCAGCGTGTCGTAGGGGGCTGCGGTGGTGATGGCGGCGGAGATGTCATCGTTGTACATGCCAGCATACACCGGCAGCGCAGGCAGCGGTGTATCATCCAGCATGGTCAGGATGGCGGAGGGCACGTCCCCCAAGCTGCCAGGCTGCTGCCCAGGGCGCCCAGAGAGCAGCACCACATGCATGCGGTGCTCCAATGCCTGGCGGATGTGCTCGGCCAGCTGCTCCTTGCTCATGCGCGAGGCGGAGCACAAAAAACCGCGGGTGCCGGGCTTGTTCAGGTAGTGCGCTACCTCGGCATCTGGGCGGTGGCTTTCTTCTACCAGCCAGCAGATGCTGTTGCTGCCCAGCGTTTGCTCCAGAGCATGCACCACATTCAAATCAGTGCGGTTGGGGACAATCATGACCGGGTGCCCCGGCACGTTCCCTTGACCTTCTGTGATGATGTTGCTCATACGCCTGCGCGCTGATTGTACCACATGAGCTGCCCAATGAAAAGTAAGATTTGCATTTGAGGCACGCTTGCTGGCTAAAGTGTGGCATAATCAATCAATTAACATGTTGAAATTGCGCGTTGAAAATCCCAAAATGATAGTAATTTTTCTTGACGCGAGCGCCCTGCAAGGGGTAGACTGCTAGCATGAAGCAGCACTTGTACCGCCATGGCTTGTTGCTGGCCGCTTGTGCGCTGGCCAGCTGCGCCTGCCCGGCCTCATTCCGCGAGGTGCCCGCCCCGCAGGTGAAGCGGGTGGCAGATGTGGCGAACCTGAGCTCATGCCAAGTGCGCCACTATGGCGCGACTCTCTTGGCGCAGGCTGATTCGGCCAGCATGGTACAAGCGCTTGTGCAGGCTGGTGCCAATGTGCATGGCAACCAGATTATCAACGGGAACGAGTATCCCGGCAGCCCGCTGCTGCAGACCAACAAGATTGAGGTTGCGCGCGCTCTATTGCGCAGCGGGGCAGACCCCAACGCCGCAGGCGGGGTGCACCGCTACACCCCGTTGTGTGATGCTGTGCGCAAGGGCAACACCCAGAAGGTGCAAATGCTGCTGGATGCCGGTGCGCATGCCACCCTGGCCGATAGCAAGGGCGAGAGCCCACTCTACACCGCCGCCACGCGGGCAGATGCCGCCATGTGCCGGCAGTTGCTTGGGGCTGGGGCTGCGGTGGATATTGGCTTGCAGGCAGATGGCACCACACCGCTGATGGCGCTGCTGCGCGCCGCCCATGCGGGCAAGCTCCCCCAGGCAGAGGCCGACGCCACCGCCCAGCTGCTCTTGAGCTCTGGGGCCCAAGTGGATGTGGTGGATGCCGATGGCAACACGCTGCTGCACTATGCCACCCCCGCGCTTGTGCAGCACTTGCTGGCCGTGGGGCTCAGCCCCCATGCCACCAACCAAAAGGGGCGCACGCCGCTTTTCTCCAGCATGGACCGCTCTGTGGTCGATGCTCTGCTGGCCGCGGGGGCCGATTTGCAGGCTCAGGATGGCGAGGGGAACACCGCATTCGACGTGGTGCCCTCTCCGCAGGTTAAATCATATCTCTTGTTCCGCGGCTGCCGCAGCGGTAAGCCCCTGTGATACGATGCTTGGCTCCCTCCCAGTTCGGCCGCTTGTGTGCCGCCTTCTCATGCCGCTGGCTTGCTGCATGCTGCTGGGGGCCTGCCAGAGCGTGCGCACGGTGTACGATGAAAATGGACAAGAAGTGAAGGAGGACGACTCCGGGGGCGAAAAAGACCTCATGAGCCACTTTGAATCGCAGTTCAATGCCTCGTTCTCCGAATCGCGTACCAAGGATGGTGTGCCCCAAGCCACCTCCTCCAAGCGCAGCCGCTTCCAAAAAGACATTGATGCTGCCCGCCGCGGCGACAAAGAGTACATCACCGGTGCTTTTGCCGCCACGGAACGCCAAGATTCCCTCCGCTCCATCACCTTCTCCGGTGCCAACCAAGATTTTGCCGGTCGCAAAACGTATGATGGCCTCCAAACCAGCTCCATCTCCCGCGATTTGCGCCCCGATTTCATGAACGAAAGCCACGGCATCTCCCATTCCGACTCGTTCATGGATCACAGCTCGCGCTCGGCGCTGGAAGGTGCCCAAGCCACGGCCTCGGGGCGCGTTTATTCCACAGATGCCAGCGAGTTCCAAACAGACCGCCAGTCTGGCTACATTGAGAGCCGCCGCAACCGCACCCCCGAGCCCCGCATCATGGATTACCGCGATTATTACCGCAAAACCATCGAGGAGACGCGTACCATGCTCGGCCGCGACAACGACCAGCAATAACCTGCCCCCCCTCTCTCTCCCTCAAGGGCCCATTGCCCATTGTTCATTGTGCACTGCCCCTGATTTGCTACTTGCAAGCTGCAAGCAGATGGTGTATGCTGCTTGTCGTCAACAATCATCCATTCTTTTATATGCAACTGAATGAACAAGTACTTGAGCAAAAGGGGCTGAAGCTTTATCCTGCGCCGCAGCCTGTGGGTTCCTATGTGCAGTGCATCCGCACGGGCAATTATCTGCACCTCTCCGGTGGTATCTCCGTGAATGGCGAAGAAGCCTACTACGGCAAGCTGGGCAAGGATGTGAGCATCGAGGAAGGACAGCGCGCCGCTGCTGCCGCTATCATGAACCGCTTGGCGGTCATTCAGGGTGCATTGGGTGGCTTTGCTGCCCTGCGTAAGATTGTGGCGGTGAATGGTTTTGTGAATTGCACACCTGATTTCACCGACCAGGCCAAGGTGCTCAACGGCGCATCTGACCTGTTGGTGGAGCTCTTTGGCCCCGAGGCTGCACACTCTCGCTCGGCTGTGGGTGTGGTGAGCCTGCCCCTCGGCGTCGCGGTGGAAATCAACATGATTGTGGAGATTGACCCTGAGGCCATTCAAGCCTGATGCACTTCTATTGCAGGCGGCCTGCCCACCCTCCCGAGCAGGTCGCTTGCCAACCCTCTTTTGATAAGACCATGGTAATCGTTCTGGGTGTATGTGGTTCTATTGCTGCCTACAAGGCGGCAGATGTAGCGAGTCGTCTTGTGAAACTGGGGCACGAGGTGCACTGCGTGTGCACGCCCACCGCGCTGCAATTTGTGACCCCGCTCACCCTCATGACGCTCTCCCGCAACCCTGTGGTGAGCAGCTTTGAGGAAGAAACGGGCAGCTGGGTGCCCGTGCATATTGACCTAGCGCAGCGGGCCGATGTGCTCGCCATTGTGCCAGCTAGCGCCAATACCATGGCTTGCATGGCGCAGGGCTTTGCGCCCAATGCGCTCACGAGCCTCTATCTGGCGTACCGCGGACCCGTACTCATTTTCCCGGCCATGAACGGCGCCATGTGGGATCACCCCGCCACCCAGGCCAACGCGGCCCTGCTGGCGGCTCGCCCCCAGCACCGCATCATCGGCCCTGCAGAAGACGGCATGCTGGCCTGTGGCTGCAACGGCAAAGGCCGCTTGGTGGATGTGGACTGCATCGTCCAAGAAATTGCGGGGCTGGCGCAATGATGCCACCACCGCTGTGCAAAGCATGAAGAATGGCACACCAGCTGGGCGTGCCCTCTTTGTTTAATCTTGTTCTTTGGGCAGCTCGCACTGCTCCATCAACTCGGGGGGCAGGGCGGGTTGGCCGGCAGCTGCGGCGCATTGCTCGAGCTGCTGTACTGTGCGCGCGCCGATGAGCACACTCGTGACCTCTTGGCGGCTCAGTAGCCAGCGCAGCGCCAACTGGGTGAGGGGGAGCCCCGCCTCATCGGCAATGGCTTGCAGCTTGGCAATCTGGGCGGCTTGGGTAGCCACCTGATCGGCGTTGAGGAAGGGGGAGGAAGCATCTGCTGCGCGGGAGACGGTGGGGATGGCGCCATCTCGATATTTGCCAGTGAGCATACCTTGCGCCAAGGGGGAGAATACGATGCAGCCCGTGTGCTGCTCCTTCACGGCAGGGAGCTGCCCGCTCTCGCAGGCGCGGTCCAGCATGTTGTAGCGGAACTGGTGCAGCAGGCAGGGAACGCCCGCTTCGCGTAGCATGGTGCAGGCGCGGGTGAAAAGGTGCGGCGGGTACTTGGAGAGCCCTGCATACAGAGCACGCCCGCTTTGCACGGCGGTGATGAGGGCGCCCACCGTCTCTTCCAGTGGCGTGTCGGGGTCTGGGCGGTGGGAGTAGAACACATCCACATAGTCCAGCTTCATGCGGCGCAGAGATTGGTCCAAACTAGCCAGCAGGTGCTTGCGGGAGCCCCAGTCGCCATACGGACCATCCCACATGAGATGCCCCGCCTTGGTGGAGATGAACATCTCATCCCGGTGCGCGGCAAAATCTTGCTGCAAGAGCTCGCCAAAGCAGCTTTCTGCGGCCCCGGGGGGCGGTCCGTAGTTGTTGGCAAGGTCAAAATGGCAAATTCCCAGCTCCAGCGCGCGCCCTATCATGGCGCGGCACTCCTCTCGCTGCGCTTGGTGCCCAAAGTTGTGCCACAAGCCCAGCGAAATCTCCGGCAGCATCACTCCGCTGCGCCCACACCTGCGGTATTTCATGCTCACTACGGGGGTTATTTGCGGCGGCGACGTGCTGCGAGTGCGGCCAGCGCCAGCAAGCTGAGTGTAGCTGTGGTGGGCTCTGGCACAAGCGTCAGGCTCACGGTGCCCACGTTGCTGTAGCCCATGTCGAAGACCTGCAGCTGGTTGTCCACGTTGAATCGCACCTCGGTGGTGGTGTCGGGGGCGATGATGTTGCCGTCCAAGGTGAGTTCATCCACGCTGGCGAAGATGTCGATAGTCTCGCCCTTGTACATGAGGGAGAGCAACTCTGCCGAGAGGTCGATGGTCATGCCGCTGGTGAGGCTCACGGTGCTGCCCATGGTGAGACAGCCTTCCAAGCTCAGGGTCGAGTCGGCACCCAGCACGATGTTGGCATTGAGCGTGGCGCCCTTGCCCACGGTCAGGTTGCTGAGGGTGAGGGTCGTCTCATTGTTCGTCTCAACGGCGAGGTTCTCCGCAGCCTTGAAGGCGCCGAAAGTGGTGTTGGCATCCAGGGTCAGGCTTTCCAAGGTGGCCGTATCGCCCATGATGATGCTGGTGTCGGAGCCACCAGCCATGATTTCATCTACGTTGACGCTGGCTTGGATAGCTGTTTGTACATTGCTGAGCACCAGCTTCTTGGCGGTGATAGAGTTGCTGTACTTATCAAAGCCTGTGCTCGAATCAGAGGCTTCGATGTCGCGCAGGGTGACGGTGTCGGCCTCGATGCTACCGCCGATGGAGGCCTTGTTGCCAATCACGGTCACGTTGGTGCTAGCATCTGCGGTACGCGTGGCAGCACCCTTGGTGATATCGCCGCCGATGATACCATCGGTAATCACCACTTCCACATTGCCGATGGTGCCGGCGCTGCCGCCTGCGATGATGTTGCCTGTCACTTCACCACCGTTGATGATGATGTCGGCCTTGCCCACAACGGCGTTAGCTATGGCTTGCACGCCAGCGTCGCCAGTATTGCCACTATCATTGTTGGAGCCGCCGTAAATGTTGCCATCAATCGTGCCGGAGTTCAGGGCAATGAGCACGGAATCGATGCTACCAGCGCCGTTCACGGAGCCGCCCACTACGTTGTTGCCCAGCGTGCCGCCATTGATGAAGACGTTGAACTCATCGGCCTTGCCACCGCCGTAGGAACCCGCAAGGGCTGCTGTGATACCTCTATACAAGCCATCTGCGCCGATGATGGAGTCTTCGGCAATATCCAGCACCAGCTTGCCGGCACCAGCGCCGCTGCCATTGTTCATCGCGCCGAAGATGGTGGAGGTGATGTTGCCGGTGAATTGTACGTTGACGTCGTCGCTGAACTCGGTATCGACCATGCCGACCCATTTTGTCTGGGTGGTGTCGGCATTGTCAGAGGTGAGGGTGCCCGTGTAGGTGGTCTTGGTCGTTCCGCTGGTGACCAGAATTTGGCCCTGGGTGGCATTGGTAGAGTCAGCCCCTGTGTAGTCCACGCCACTGTTGACAAGCAGTTCGGTGTTGCCAGCGGTTTGGGTGGTGGTGTAGGCGTGCTCCGTGCTGGTCATCAGCGTGGTGGTGGGAGCGTAGGCGGTGTTGGCCCAGGTGAGGCCCGTCACGCTGCCTGTGGCACCATTGGCGGAGATGGTGATGCCGTTGAGTGCGCTGCCCGTGGTGCTGGATGCCAGCCCCTGGCCAATCAGCATATCACCCAACCACACATAGTAGCCGGAAAGCACGTTGTCGCTTTCGTTGCCATTGTGCCATGCGATGCGCAGGTTATCGCCCATGGCGGAGGTGTCTTGGCAGAAGAGCACTTCGCTGCCCCACATGATGTAGCCTTCGCTCAGGTTGAGGGTGCCACTGTTGGCGCCATCGCCAATGGTGATGCTCATGCTGGATGAAGCACCGAGCCAACCGTTGGCCGCGCCATCGCCAAAGGCGGCGGAGAAGTCCACGGTGTAGCCACCATCCTCGGTGAAGATGTATTCTGCCACGGTGGTGCTGCTGCCAGCGGCCACGGTGCCGTCTGTGCCCACGGTGGCGCTGTTCCATGCAGAGGGAGCGCTGTGCTTATCCGAGCGCTCTAGACCCGCGGTGCGACCACCGATGCCCATAGCCTGGGCCAGATTGCCAGCCATGATGAGGGAACCCTGGTCGTTGGGGTGCAGGCGGTCGCTGCTGGAGTTGAAGAAGCTGTCGTGCCCCATGAAGCGGTTGGTGGACGTGTGGTCGACCATGCCGCGTGTCACATCCACATAGACCACATTCTTGCCGGTTTGGGCGGCATAGGCCTCTGTCCATGCTTCCAAGTTGCGGTTGAACTCTTGGGCGGCATAGTGGTCCATGTCGCGGTTGTGGTTGGAGTGGTTGCCCCAGGGGGTGATGGAGAGCATGTAGAAGGTGTCGCCATCGGTGTAAACATCATCCACGATGGAGCTCATGGTGCCCCAGTACTCGCCTGCGGTCCAGTTGTAGCTGTCGCTCGCGGTATCATAGGCCACGGTACCACCCAGCATCTTTTGCATCTGCTCTACGTATTGAGCCGTGCTGGGCCCCGAGTTGGGCGTATCAGACAACAAGTCGTTGGTGCCCATCATGCAGAACCATGTGTTGCTGTCGAAGCGTTCGCTGGTGCTGGCGGTGGAGTGCCCACCATAGTTCACGCCGCTGCCGTATGATTTACCTGTTTCTTGGACCGTGTAGGAGGTGCTGCCGCTGATGATGTTGTGGGTGCGGCCAGAAGCCTGTGCCAAGTGGACATTGTTGAACGCCGCGCCACCGTAGCTGTTGCCAGCATCTTCCGTGTGCCCAGGGGCGCTGTAATACCCTTCGCGGGGACCCACGAGTTCGTTTTCAATGCCGTTGTCGGTCAGAATCTTGAAGAACTGCCAGCGGTAGGATTGGTCATTGACGCCGTGGGTGATGGAGTCGCCCAAGAAGGTGACACGCCCAATCGTGGTGCCGTCTGTGCGGGTGCTCACAAAGGGCTCTGAGTAATCCACCGGGGGCACATAGGAACCTGTGTCTAGCGTGGAGACTGTGTTTAGCGTTACCGCGGTCACGTAGTTCAAGTTTACATGGTAGCCACTGACCGTTTTGTTGTTACCCGTTCTGAGATCGCCAGCTCGGTAAAGTTCAGTCGAACCCGAGGAGGTCTGGGTGGTGATGGTAACACCGGTGGTGGAAGAGTTCGTGATGTTGAGCGTGATGTAACCATCAGTAGCATACGAGGAAAGAGTGCTGTAGCTGATGCCCATGTAGCCATTCTTCGAGGGGTCGGCGTTCCACGCGCCGCCGTTCCAATAGCCAGTGATATAGGGCTCGCGGGAGCCTGTGTCCAAGGACATGTCTGCATTATCAGCCATGCCATAGTCATACTCCGAATCCCACAGCAACATGTAGCCCCCGGTCTTGTAGTCATTGGAGTTGACATAGCTGACAAGGGAGTCCAGACTGATGGTCAAATCAATAGATGTGTCAGAGTGAGACTGCACGGCAAAATAGCCCTTGCCATCATAGATGACATTGTTCTCCTCGTCGCACCATTTGTTGGTCAGGTCGGTATAAGTCGCAGCTTGGGTGGTGTAGAAGCTGCTGGCCAGAAGGCTTGCAAGGAAAAGAGTCTTTTTCATGGGGGCAGAAAATGCGATATGCTAGCATCCTAGCAAAATCAAATGCGGATGCAAGCCCAAAGTTCGGGTTTTTTACCCAAAAAAACGAAAAATGAAGCTGCCGCGCCGGGCATGGGACTTGACGCTCGAGCGCGTCGTGTGCTAGGATATGGTAGAATCCCTACTAAATAGCCATGAGAAAGCTGAAAACGTTACTGATGATTGCAGCAGGCAGCGCCCAGATAGCTAGTGCCGCGCCCGAGTACAAGGATTTATCCACCCCATGGTGCGATGCCGAGCACAAGGTTATCTATGATGGCAAGGGCTATTTTGCCGTGCAGTCTCCAGCTGATACGGAGTTGGAGCTGCGCATCAACATGGATTCGATGCTCAGCTATATCAACTCCAATGACTATAAGAGCGGCAGCCAGCTGATTGGGTGGGATGCCGATTTTGCGGATTATGGCATAGCGGACAATGCCGATACGCGCCAAGCCACCGGCACGCGCCAGCCGTATCTGACCGGTTTTTGGGTAGGGAAGGTGTGGCAGCCTGCGCTGCAGGTGTCCTACGCGGCCTTGCGTCAGCACGCGGGGGTAGATGGGACGGTGACGGTGCGTGTGAGAGCCAGCCGCCAAAAGGGGGTAGAGATGACCGCGACGGATAGCACAGGTGCGCAGCATGTGCTGTACTCAGCCCCCGCTCTCAGGGCCGCGCGCAACACCGCGGTGCAGGGTTACTATGTGAATTTGAACTATGTGACGGCCGTGTCCATTCACACCCCCTCATCGCTGGACACCAGCAACTACACGCCGCCCAAGGATTTCACACAGCCCTTCATGAGCGAGCGGTCAGATGCGGCGGGGAGCCTGCGCCGCGTCATGTTCATGGGCGATTCTATCACCCACGGGGTGAATGATCAGACCTGGCGCTGGCAGTTGTTCAAGACGCTGGTGGACAATGGTATCGAGGCCGAGATTGTGGGCCCGCGCAGCGGGTACACGCCCGGCTATACCCGCATGACGACCCCCGATGCCGGGGAGAGCTACGGCGGCGTGCCGTTCCCCAACGTGCACTTGGCGCAATCCTCTGGCCGCACCCACAATATCATCTCTGGTTCCAATGCTGGCATGAGCGGTGTGAACTACGGCGGCCACTCCACGCGCAGCTCTGCGGCTACCTACAACTGCAACACGTGGTGCAGCCTGATGGGCACCAATGATTTGCTCTCCGACAGAGGCTACACCGAGGCAGATTTTGCGGCCAAGATGCAGCGCATGCTGGGCGGCACGGTGTCTTGTCACCAGGGGGCATACACATGGTCCCCTGGGGATGAGTGGGGCAATCTGGGGCGCATGGCGGCAGATGTGCTGCAGGAGGCAGATGATGTGCTCTATGTGATGTCTGTGCCCTGCTGGGGCCACCACAGCAACAACAACACCCCCGACCGCCACTTGGCCGTGCAGGCCTACAACAAGCTCTTGCAGCAATGGGTGCAAGCCTATGCCGCCAAGCATGCCAAGTTGCTCCGCTTTGTGGATGTGAATGTGGGGATGGTGGACCCCGCCCACGCGGTCCCCTTCAGCTGGCCCGATTCCATGTCTAACCGCCCCGGGGTAGATGGCCTGCACCCCAACGCGCAGGGCTCGCTTATCATGGCGGGATGCTTGGCTCGTGCCATGGGGCTGGCGGGGCGCACCGCAGGCTTACCCCGCGCCGCCGCTAGTGCCGCTTGGCAAGGCGCCGCGGAAGCAACGCTTGCTCCGCAGGCAGCGACCAGCTATGCACAGGCTGCGTTTACCCCGCAGGGTGGGTATAGCGTGGAGTGTCTTGCGGCCTTTGGCGATGCTGCTGCGCATGGCTGGCAACCCGCCTCCCAAGCGCTATGTGTGACGGTGGGGCATGGCAAGGAGGGCGGGCAATTGCGCGTGAGCGAGGGCAGCATTCTGTGGGGCAATGTGGCGCTGTACTGCGGAGACCAATCGGCACCGCAGCAGCCCCTGCGCATCGTGTGGCATCCGGGGCAGCCCGCGCACAATGTGCAGCGTGGCTACTATGTGTGGCTGGGGGATATGCTCATCGGCCAGGGGTTGCAACCCCAACCTGGTGTGGAGTGCCATGGCATCCGCCTCGAATCCCAAGGGGGTGCGGGGCAGGTGAAAGCGCTGCGCTGGGTCAACCGCGCATTCGCACCCGCATCTGCGGGCAAGATGGTGCCGGAGCACGCTTATTCTGCGGAGCTGGGGGAGTGAGGCTCGCCCACCGGCTGCGGGGTTAGGCGCATGCCCGTGAAGGTGTCGATGGCGATGCGCCCGATGCGCCCGTAGAGCGGGTGGTCGGCGCAGTCGAAGATGAGCATGCCGCCGTCTTCCCGCACCGGGATGCGGTGCAAGAGCTGCTGCCGGTCGTCAGAATCCGTCATGTAAATGGCGGTGATGCTGGGTGTGCCATCTGCCTGGGTGCGGCAGTCAATCCCCCAGAGATTGAGGGAGTGGTAGTAGTACTGCCCGTTGGCGCGGAGATAGCACACGCCAATCCAGAACGCATCACCCCGGCGGAATCCGCTGTGCAGCGCTTGGATCAGCTTGTGCGCATTCACGGTGTCTCGGCGCCCGTAGTAGAGCAGGCGGCTTGCTACCTCGCCCCCGCGAACCATCTCGTGCTCTTTGTAGTAGGCACCGGTCTGCGGGTCGATGATGCGCGCGCAGCTTTCGGGTTGCGCAGGCTCGTATTGCCCGCTGAACCACCAGCGGATGGCTTGGTCGGGGTCGCTCCCGACGTTGCTGAACGACTGGCGGATGACTTGCCACACCTCTTTGCCCGTGGGGGTGCCTGGGGGGACTTCTGAGCGGTGTTGCTCTTGCCACCATGCAAGCAAATTGGCAGCAGCTATGCCCCAGCAGAACTCGCTATCGGCCGCGCTGGCTTTGTTGGTGTCGTTCCACCCGCTTTCCTGCGTCACGCCTGCCGCCCAGAGGGTCTCGTCGGCTTGGCTTTGCCCCGCCACAGCACAGAGGCCCAGCAGAATGGCTTGTAGGGTTCGTTTGATGCGCATGTTCTCGTGTTTTGATGCAAATATTCGCTTGGTCGGGGGCCAGTTGGGCTTATTTGTGGCTGGCCGCGGCAGCCGCGGCTGCTTTGTCGAAGAGTTCCTTGCGGTTGGCATGGCGCTCGCGGGCAACTTGCTCTTCTGTGGCTCCCAGGGTGCGGAGAACATGGCTGGTCATGGCTAGTGCCACTTCTGCCTCGCCCGAGAATACCGCCGTAGCTCCGGAGCTGATGAGCGCCTGCGCGTTGCGGATGTAGTTGGTGTGGGCAATGACGCGGATATCAGGATTCAGGCTATGCGCGGCTGCGGCAATGGCCGCCGCCGGGGCTGCGGAGGAGGTGATGGCGATGGCACGCGCCTTTTCGCATCCTGCTAGCCGCAGGATGGTGCGGTTGGCGGCGTCTCCGTGCAGCGCATGCAGCCCTGCGGCTTGGAGGCGGGTGACGGTGTCCACATTCATTTCGATGACCACCACATCCATGTCGAAGCGGGTGAGCGTGCGCTCCAGCAGTTCGCCGCTGGGGCCATAGCCCACCATGATGATGCGGTGGCGGTCCTCCGTCGGGGGGAGATGGGCGGACAAGGTATCGGGGTTGAGCCCCACGCCGCGTTCCTCCAGCGCGCTGATGGCGCGGGGAACGAAGCGGTAGAGCGCCGCATTGAGGGTGATGGAGATGATAGCCACACCGGTGATGACGTTGACCGCCTCCATGGGCAGCAATTTGTACGTACCAGCCACCAAGGTAGCCAAAATGAACGAGAACTCACCAATCTGGGAGAGGGAGCCGCCCACTAGCATGCTCAGGCGCATGGGTTTGCCCATGAGGCGCACCATGGCCATGGCAACGAGGGGCTTGCCCAGCATGCAGATGGCGAGGGTGGCCAAGGCAAGCTGCCAATGCTCCAGCAGCCCGATGGCATCGAACCCCATGCCCACCGACACGAAGAACAACACCGCAAAGGCATCGCGCATGGGCATTGCATCGCTCGCGGCGCGGCTGGCAAACTTGCTCTGCCCCACCACCATGCCCGATAAGAACGCCCCAAACTCCATCGAGGCGTTGAACACCTTGGCCGAGAGCACCGCTATGCCCAAAGCACACACCAGCACCGCCAGCGTGAAAAGCTCATCCGAGCAATGCCGGGAGATGTAGGTGAGAATCTTGGAGATGACCTTGCGCCCCAAATAGGCTACACACACCACCAGCAGCGTGAGCTTGAGCGCCATCCACCCCAGCGCGGGCCCCAGTTCTTGCCCACCGAAGACGGCTGGCAGCAGCACGAGCAAGATGATGGTGAACATGTCCTCCACCACCAGCCAACCGAGCGCTGTGTGCCCCGCGGGAGATTGCAAGATGCGGTTGTCACTCAGCACGCGGGTGAGCACCACGGTGCTGCTCACGCACACGCACAAACCAAACATGAGGCTATTCACCCACGCTACGTGGTCGCCCCCCAAGTAGTGAAATGCCACCATCCCCAGCAATGATACGCTGAGCATGCATACCAACGCCCCCGGTACGGCCACTTTTTGCACCGCCAACAGGTCCTTGATGTGAAATTGCAAGCCCACACCAAACAACAGTAGCACCACTCCAATGTGCGAAAAATCTTCCACCACATGCGCATCTACCTCTTGTCCCCACCACGGTTGCGCCGCCAGCATGCCTGCCACCAGATAGCCCACCAAGGGCGATAATTTCAGTCGTTGGGCCAGCATACCCAATGCCAATGCCAGCACCATGCCTATAACCAATGTGAATATCATCTTGCTCGCATCATACTCCTGCCATTTTGCCCATGTCAAGTGGCAAATAAGAGAATTTGGCCGCAGGCAGCACCTGTGGGCTTAATTCTGGGGCTGGTAGGTCGAGCGAGCCCCGGCGGCGCGCATTTTGGAGATGATGCGCTGCTGCACTTCCTGCATGTCCGGGTGGTCGAACAACTCGATGCCGCGCAGGTAGATATCCAGCGGTAAATCGCCGTAGGGCTCATCTTGGTACAGCCAATCGCTATCCTCGCTCGCATCATCCAATAGCTTGCCTTGCGAGTGGACTTGGTTGGGGTCTGCCCCACTGGCGAGGAGAAGATCCAGTTTTTCTTCGCATTGGTAGCGCTCCATGTCGGCTTTGCTGAAGGATTGGGCCATGTGCCGCATCAGCGCTTGGAGCGGGGTTGATCTCTGGCCTTCTGCGTTGATGCTCGCTTTCTTTTCACGTAAAATGCGCTCCAGAATCGTGAGGGAGCGGGGCGCGAACAGCAGCACGCACAGCTCTTGGGCTGATACGCGCATCCCCTTGTCCAAAGCCCAATTCCATGGCTCGGTAGTCGGCGTCTGCGCATAAAGAGCTAGCGTGCAGCAGAGGCTGTGGAGGCGTTGCGGGCCATTGATATCTGCCCCGTTTTGGATGAGGAACTCGGCCGTTGGGCGCAGTTGTTCCCAAGAACCGTTGCGGCATGTCAACAATGGGGAGAGCGGGGTCTCGGATTCACGCATTTCTCCCCCTTCCTCATGATACATGATGGTATTGGGATTCGCGCCATGCTTGATGAGCGCCTCCAATGCCTTGGTGTGTCCCGTCTGGGCGGCCAAGATGGCGGGGGTGACTTGGCGGTAGGTGTTGTAGGTGTACGTTTCATCTTGCCCCGCCGAGCCACTCTCAGCCATAGCGCGCAGCTTCTCCACCGCGGGGCCTGCCCATTCCCGGGTGCGCATAGCGGCGATGAGGCGCAGTTTCCAGCGGGGGTAGAGTTCTTCGCTGGTTTCGGTTGTGCCACTGCCATCCTGTTGGACGCGCGTGGCCACAGGAGCCAGCTGAAGCAGCGTGGCATATTCCTCTTCCTCCTGTTGGTCGCGCAGGTAGTGTTCGAACGCTGTGAGAGCGGCGCGTTCCTCGGCTGTCCAGCTCTCATGAAAATCGAGCTCGCCTCGCCATTGCCAACCCCACAGGTATAGGGCCCCACCTGCGGCGGCGAGAAGCAGCATCCCAGTGAGGATGAGCGCGCCCCATAGTGCCCGGCTCAACCATTGGCGAGTAAGAGCTTTCATGCCTCCCAATGTATAGAAACATGACTTACTTGTCAAGGGATAAGGGCGCACATGTGGCTTCATTTGTTTGACATCTCAGCCGGGATGTGGTAGGAGTAGTGGTGTATGGCCATCTCACGCACACTCGCCGCCGCTGCGGCAATGTTCATGGGGGTTCTCAGCGCTGCTCTGGCGGCGGATGAGCGACCTAATATTCTCTTCATCATCTCGGATGACCACGGCACCAATGCCTTGGGCACTTGCGAGAAGGACAGCCCGGTGCCCCTGCCTGGTTTCCGCCGTTTGGCGAACGAGGGCATGGTGTTCGACCGCGCGTACTGCGCCAACTCTCTGTGTGGTCCGTCTCGCGCGTGCATGCTCACAGGACGCCACTCGCACAACAACGGCTTCTTGTACAACTACGGTGGACCCGCTTTCAACGGCGACCAGCCTACCTACCCCAAGATGCTGCAAAAAGCAGGCTACCAGACGGGTATTGTGGGCAAGTGGCATTTGATTTCTCGCCCCACAGGCTTCGACTCCTGGCAGGTGTTCCCCAGCCAGGGGGATTACCTGAACTCCACCTTCCTCTCCGCCGGCCCCAACAATAGCACCCGCAGCAACCGCATGCGCGGCTACGTGACCGATGTGGTCACCAACATGGCCATCACTTGGATGGAGAGCCGCGACCGCAGCAAGCCCTTTGCCCTCGTGGTGGGCCACAAAGCCCCCCACCGCAACTGGTTGCCCGCTGTGCGCCATTTGGACATCATCAAGAAGCATGTGGCAAAGATGACTCCCCCCGCCACCCTGCACGATGACTGGAGCAACCGCCCCGAGTTCTTGCGCCACAACCGCCAAAGCGTCGGCTGGGACCTCTGCAACTGGAACGATAACCACCTCGTCTACTCCCGCATCCCCTTTGATGTGATGAAGGACATCGTGCCCAAGTGGCAGCTGCGCAACAAGCTCAAGAACGGCGAGTTTGCAGGGCAGGTGCCCGCCGATTTTGATATCGAGAAACACCAACCCCGCTTTGCCCCCAAGACCAATCTGGGCTGGAGCATGGATTGGATTGAACCCGGCTTGCAGGGTGTGTACCGCCAGTTCTACAATGCCCGCACAGATGAGTTTGTAGCCAACATGCGCGCGGGTAAGTACAAGACCCAGCAGGATATGACCGAGCAGCGCTGGCGCTGGTACATGGAAGACTACCTCGGCTGCATCCTCTCGTTGGATGAATCCATCTCCTCCCTGCTGGAGTACTTGGACAACGCCGGTCTCTCGGAAAACACGCTGGTGGTGTACGTGGGCGACCAAAGTTTCTATCTGGGTGAGCACGGCCTCTACGACAAACGCTGGATTTTCGAGGAATCTATGCGCATGCCGCTCATCATGCGTTGGAAGGGCAAAATCCCTGCTGGTAAGCGCAGCCAAGCTATGGTGCAGAATATCGACTACGCTCCCACTCTCCTCCAGCTGGCCCAAGCTGATACCCCCGAAAATACCCGTACCATGGAGGGTACTTCTCTGGTCCCCTTGCTCGCCACGGGTGAGGACTCCCGCTTTGCCGACCGCCCGCTCTACTATGCCTTCTATGAGCAGCCTGGTGAGCACAATGCTCCCCGCCACGATGGCATCCGCACCGCCCGCTACACCTTCGCCCGCATCTGGACTCCCACCGACGAGGAGCGCAAAACCGGTGTCCGCAAGCCTGAGAATGAATGGCTGCTCATCGACAATGAAAAAGACCCGCAGCAGCTGCGCAATGTCTCCCAAGACCCCGCCTATGCTGGGGTGATGCAGGAGCTCACCGCCAAGTATCACGCCGCGCGCGAGCAGTACCGCGTGCCCGTGGATTGCCCCGGCTCCGGCCACCGCATCCCCGATTTCCTCCCCTCTTGGGGACCCGGCGAAAACGACCGCATCAAGAAGTAACCCCCTTTTGCTTCATCTTCTCTCCCCGTGTGTGGCATGAGCCTGCACACGGGGATTGTTTTTTTGCCTCTTTTTGCCAATTTTGGCTTGATTGTTGCGGGATAAATGAGATATACTAGCCTTGAGAGACTGTTATCTACTCAGCGTGCGTGAGTTGCGCGTTTTTAGACGGTCTTAATGCCTTAACTCTGAGCGACAACGAACAATGCAGCAACCTATACTCAGCGTTGTGATGCCTGTGTACAATGCGACCGCTTTCTTGCAGGAAGCGGTGCAGAGTGTGTTGGCATCAGGCGTAGAGGCGGTTGAGTTGCTGTGTGTGAACGATGGTTCGCGGGATGGCAGCGGGGAGATGTTGGACGCACTAGCGGCAGCTGATTCGCGCGTGCGGGTGTGGCACCAAGCCAACGCAGGCGCGAGCGCGGCTCGCAATGCCGCCTTGCAGCATGTGCGGGGCCAATATGTCACCTTTGTGGACTCAGACGACGTGGTTTCTCCCACCTACCTGAAGACGCTGGTCGAGACCGCGGAGCGCACAGGCGCCGATTGCGTGGTGACGGGGTGGACGCGTTTTTCTGGCGCGGGAGATGAGCACCCGCACCCTATTGCCACAGCAGAGCAGCTGCTGGCACCGCCCACGGCCCATGATTTGGCAAGCCTGCCCGCCCAGATGTGCGCACGCTTGTACAAGCACAGCGTTTTGCAGCAGTCTGGCGCCACCTTTCCGCCCGGTATCCAGTATGGCGAGGACACGATTTTCCACTACTGCGTCTACCCGTGGTGCAAGGCGGTGGTCAAGCTGCCGGAGAATGGCTACTACTACCGCGCTGCGGAGGGGAGCTTGTCTGCCCAGCGCAGCGAGCGCGTGCCCGAGATGCTGAGCGGGGCAGAGTTCTTGGTGCGTTTGTACGGCGAGAAAGGGGCAGATGGGCGTGCATTGTTGGCGCATTTCATCAACCACTCGCTCAAGCGCATACGCTCCATGGCGCCGCACAGCGTGCAGAAGGCAGTGGCCGAGCGCATACGCCACATCATGCAGCCGCTGCAGATGCAGGATGTGTTGCAGCAGGAATTGCGCCGCAAAGACGCCGCTGTGTTGCAAAGCATCTTGCGCGGGGGGAGTGGGCTCAATGCCGCCTACTACTGGAAACGCCTATCCCGCCTCCTGCGGGGGAAATAAACTTTTCAGACCATGTACTGTTCTTGGACACCAGCAGAGCTCATCATGATACCGGCCACCATGTTGCCGGTGTTGTTGCTTGTGCGCTGCCGCAAGGCGTGGGCCCAGTTGGGGGTCTGCGTGGGGGTGTTGTAAGTCGGAGGCCAAGCGGTCTTAG
>JAZTYM010000036.1:0-71889 GCA_045637025.1 Akkermansia sp.
GGTGGCATTGAGCACAGGTGATACCCGCGCGGGTGTGCTGCCCGTGGTGAAAGTGGACGTGGGCGGGCAGGGGGGCAGAGCGCACCCAGCGCAGCGCTTCGCCCGTGTAGCTTGCGGCATGTGGGTTGGCAGCCGCGTGGAGTGGAGCGAGGCGCGCATCCGTAGGCAAGACGTGCAGGTGGCATTGCATGCAGCTGCTGTCTGCTGGCATGCCTGCTCCGGCCGCATTTTCAGCACCGCGGTGGCATGCTACGCAGGGGATGGCTGCTTTGGCCGCATCTGCATGGGTAGCATGTGAGAAGGGGACGGGCTGCACGGGCTCGTGTGGCCGCTCGCGGTAGCCGTAATAATACACTCCCCCCAGCAGAACTAGGGGGAGTGTGAAAAACAGCACAAGAGCGGCTGCTCGGTTATGGCGTGCCTTGGTAGGCATTATTTTTGTTTCACGATAGAGATGGTGCCGTAGGAGTCGCGCTTTTCCTTCATGTCGAAGGTGATGAGCAGGCGCGGATTTTTCACGGGGGCATCCACTTTCAAATCATAGGTGTTCTTGTTGTCCTTGGTTCCAGTGGAGCCATTGTGCTTATCTTCTGCCACCTTGGTGTCGCCATCATAGAGCTCTACTGCCTTGACGAAGAGAGCATGGCGACCACGCTGGTATTTGAATATCACCGTGTAGATGCCGGGCTCTGCGATGGGGAGCTTGCCTTCTAATTCTGCTGGCGTGAAATCCTTGGGCAGAGCGTCTGGTTGCCAGCCTTCTTCATAGGAGAGGGTGGCGGCCCATTCGCGCTCAGCAATGGCGGCAGAGCGACCCAGCACGGTGTCTTTGCCGTACGATTCAAGCTTGCGGGCATATTCGCTCATGCGCTTGGAGGCGGCGGGGCCACCAATGCGGCGCAGGGTGCCAATGGCGCATGCGCAGAAGACCTGCTTTTGGTCGTCGGTGTAGGAAGGAGCGGCAAGCATGGCGTCCAGCTCGGTCATCACAGCTTCCGGCTCTTCCTTGAGCTTCTTCTCCACGAATCCCCAGGGGTTGAATGTCACCTGACGCACCGTGCCGCTTTCATCGTTGGGGTCGGCGGCGCGCAGTTGCTTTTCGTAGTTGTCGGGGCGGTTGATGTCTTTGATGTTGCAAGCCTGAGCGATGAGGCGGGCTTTGTCTACACCCTTGGCCTCGGCAGCTTGGCGCATCAATTCATCTTGCTTGCGCTTGGCTGCCATGCGCTCGCTGATGAGCTGTGCCACCTTGGTGGGCTTGGCTTTGGTCATGTAGGTACCACAGATGGTAGAGTAGTGGCGGCCATTGCGGTCGAATAAGAGCAAGGCGGGGTAGTTGTCCGCATTGGGGATTTTGAAGCCCTCCCACTGCGCTTGGAAAGCCTTGCGGGCATCGTCATCGAGCGCTTGGTCCATGGCGTAGGGCAGAAGGATGGCCTGGCCAGCGGCTTGGGCTACCTTTTTGCTCTTGATAAGCTTGCGTACTACTTTTTTGCCGTATGTATCCCATGTCTCGGCATAGGCGAAGAGGATGTAGCCATCGTCTGTGACTTTGGCCTTAGCCTCTTCCAGAGGCATCGTGGGGATGGCGGCGCTTTCTTCTGCGGCTTGTGCTTTCTTGGCTTCATGCAGAGAGTAGCCTCGGTACACGGCACAGGCTGCGACGATGATGGCCGCGATGATGAGTACTTTTTTCATTGCTATACGAAGTAAAGGTTGCTCGTGGTGGTAGGATTAAGCGGCTTGCTCGCCGTACACATAGATGGCGTTGAGGTGGAAGAAATCAGGTCCGCCAGCGCGCATGATACGCACGTACTTGGCGCGGGGTTTCTTATCTCCCAAGTCCACTTGGATGACACGCTGCTTGCATGGGCCCAAATCGGCCACATCTTGCCAGTCGCCATCCTTGCCAGTTTCAGAGACTTGCACTTTCATGTTGTGCAGGCGCTGCATGTTGCCAGGTGTAGTGATGATAACCACGCCTGTGACGAATGCTTGCTTGGGCAGCAGAACGGAAACCCAGGGGTTTTCTTCCTTGCGGGTGTGGAAGTGACCGCCGACGGACTCCAGTACGCCCCAGTGCCCACAGGGTGTCTCGTGTGAGGAAGAACTGGTGCGTATCAAGCCACCCTGAGACATCAACTTGCCAGGATAGGGCTTGTGCTCAGGCATTTTGTTGGCAGGTGCGGTGAACTTGGGCGAAAGCAATTTGCCCAGAGACTGGAAGGTAGAGATGTCTTCCATCGTCTCAGCTGCGGTGATGGCGGGGGCAAGAATCTTGTCGCGATCTTCATCGGTCAAGCCCTCACCCTTGCTGATACCGCTCACCGTAGCCGCCATGAACTGCTTCTTAACATCGTCGGGCTGCTTTTCGGCAAGCTTGTTGCCCCAGCTGAGGACGATGGGCGTGTAGGCGGCCTTGGAGGCGACAGAACCAAGCACATCCGCGTAGAAAGAGCACTGGTCGGCCGGGGCTTTGTTGATTTGAGGCAGGAGCTTGATTTGCTCGTTGCACATCTTTTCAACATCCCAGCGAGCAGGCCCCATGTCCTTGACTTTTTCCCAGAAGGTCACGCATTCTGTGCGCATGGCAGCTTCGCCCAAGGCCTTGGCCATGGGGGTGTACACATACTGCTGCAGAATGTCGGCTGCAATTTCGGGCCAATCTGCAGCCAGGGCGGCGCAGAGGTCGCGGTTGAGCTTTTTCCATGCCTCGGTGTTGGTGGGGGCTTTGGCCTCCAAGTAGCGGGCATATTCGCGCCATGCGGAGTAGTTGAGGGGCTGAGCCTTCACGGCTTCGTCGAAGCATTCGCGGGCCTTAGCGTCGTTGCTCTTAGCGTAGATGCCAGCCAGCACGCGGTATGCGTTGGAAAGCTGGGTGTTTGAGGCCTCTTCCTCAGAGAAGAGCTTGCTGGCTAAGTGCAGAGAGGTGAAGCGGTAGTTGCCTACCCAGGGATTCCAGTGCAAACCACGATTCCAGTCGACAGAGTAGGAGGGCACCCACTTGTCTCCCACCAGCACGACATAGGCGCAGTGCCCGGGTTCGCCCATGGTGAGCGCCGGTACGCCATTGGCCAAGGCGGAGAAAGCACCAAAGTGCGAGAGGCTACCGCACACGCCACCTACCTCGTAGGTGAACTTGGCGCGGTTGCGGCCATAGTGGTCGTCAAAGGGTTGGTTGTAGCCAGGGCCGTGAATGCTCTGACCATACAGGTTGTAGAGCTTGTAACCGCAGCGCCAGCAGCAGCCAGTGAATTGCTCGGCAGGCAAGTGCACGTTGTCCAAGCTCCATTGCAAGCTCTCGGCGCTACCAAAGTTGTTGTCGCCCTTGCAGCCCACAACCATGCGGCGCTGCCAGAAGGGCAGGGTGTCAAACACCTTGTTGAGACGCCCCGCGCGCCAGTTCTTCAGGTAGTAATTCACGCGGTCCAGCGCCTCATTGTGCTGCCAGCCAGACTTTGCGAACTCAAGCGCAGCGGCGGTGGCGATGTCGCGCTCCATTTGGTTGTAGATGATGTCGGGCTCCTTGGCTACCACATCTGCCAAAATGGCCAGAGCGGTGCCCATACGCGGTGCATCACCCGTCCAAGCGAACTGCTCGGCCCAGTCCAGATTGCTGGCGATTTGCTCCATGAGCTTGCCTGCGCCGGGCATGCTGATGCTTTCCAAAATGGCGTGTGCGTGCAGGGCTTCAGCCTCCAGCTTGCCGAGTTCTTCTCGCTTATTCTTGAGCTGCACACCCAATCGAGAATCGGGGGCCACGCCCTCGGGGCGTTCTTTTTCAATGTTGGCGATTTCGCCCTTGATACGCTCGATGCGCTTGGCGATGTCGTCCTCGGTCTTCTTGCGCATATCGGCAGAGCCCAATTCGTTTTGCGCCATCATCCACTGTGCCAGCAGAAGACGGTTCTTGGGGTCTTTGAGAAATGCCTTGACGGAGGCGGGGGCGGTGGAGGAAAGATTTTTGAGGATGCTTTCTTCTACATTGTTTTGCACGGTTTCAGGCTCAGCCCATTCAACGCCTTTGACGCTGTTGTCAATGAATGAGCCTGGCACGGGGCGACCCGCGCCAATACTGCTCTGTGCTTGCTGCCACCAGCTTTCTAAAAGCTCGGGGTTGTACAAATATACACCCCCTGCGGCAATGGCCAGCAGAAGTGTACTATTCAGGATAATGTTGCCTACTTTCATAAAAATTGTGTTGCCGTATTCTATTTTTTGCCTACCGTTAGGTCAAGCGTAAAGTGACGCTGGCGCTGTGAATGTAATGGGTCCGTTGTGCTGCTCTGCATACCTTCGTGAGTTTGCAGCTTTTCCATGCTCACATTCACGGTTTCTGGCTCTAAGTTCCAGAGCGCTCCTCTGTGCGCATCAATCAACACGCCAACGCTGCCCACAATGGCTCCCAAGATGAGATTGCCACACACCCATCCGCTGGGGGTGTGGGCCACGTAGGCTGCCGCGTCTTTGTATCCTTCTTTCTTCAGCGTGACTTCATACTCTTTGCCCCGCTCCAGTTCCAGCGAAAACGGCGTTTTCCCTCGCTCGGCACCATCGATGATGACACTTGCCCCGCTCGGCTCGCTGTTGAAGGAAATGGTTTGTTTTTTTCCGTTCACTACGCTGCAGCAGCTGCTCAGCGCAACGCTCATCAACAGCGCGGTGACAAGTTTTCTCTTCATGCTTCGGTATTTTATTCTCTTTTTCGTCCCCCGCAAGTAGAAATATCATTTTCTCACGTGGGGCGCGAGGCTCTGCAACAAAAAACGCAGTATCAAGGATTCCTTGCTACTGCGTTTTGGAGAGGCGGGAGTGGGATTTGAACCCACGAATGTCGGTTTTGCAAACCGATGCCTTAGGCCACTTGGCTATCCCGCCGATGTGTGGTTGCGGGCGCATTTTAGCAAATCAGATGGTGTGGGTCAAGACAAAATGTGCAAACAGGCATAAAAAGGTGCGAGAAAAAGCGGTAAAATGACAATTTTTTGTTTCTGCTTGTTATCGAACAAGCGGAGAAGTGGCGGGGTCTTGACGACATGGATGAGCAGCATGAGCACAAGATGCGGCGCGGGTGGTGGCGCGCCATCGAGTTGGTGTGGGCGTATACGGGGACTCTGGCAGCCATGGGGCTTTTGGTGGGGGTGCTGGGGATGGGAGTGTATCACTTGCTGGAGGGAAAGCGCGAGGAGTTGCAGGATTACCGTTGCTTTGCGGGGTTGTACAACAGTGCGCGGGCCGAGGTGCCGATAGGGCTTACTGAGCTACCCGCAGCGGTGGCCGAGTCGGGGGGAGAGCATTTGCGTTTTGAGTATGATGCGGCGGGGCATTTGCAGCGCTTGGTGCATTTGAATAGAGATGGCAAGCTAAGCCCTATGCCCGGTAGCAAGGTGGCTGAGCAACGGATGGGATATGATGCGGCGGGGCGCATTGTGCGCAAAAGTAACTACAATGCGGTGGGTGCGCGCGCGCCAGATGCATCGGGGGTGGCCGAGCGCCGCTACACGTATAATGATAAGGGGCTTTTGGTGGAGACTCGCTTATACGATGCGGCGGGGCGCAATGTGGCACCGCGTATGCCCGGGTACGCGCGCGAGCGTATCAGCTACGACGCGCAAAATCGCCCGGTGCGCATAGAGTATTTGGATGGGGCGGGGGAGCCCATGGTTAATGCTCGCGGTGAAAGCCGCGTGGAGTTTGCTTACAATGATGCGCAGGGGGAGGTGGTGCGCACCAATTACGTCGGCCTCTTGCCGCGGGAGAACCGCGATGGTGTGGCGGTGGAGAAAAGGGTGACGGCTAATGGTGGTGACACGAAGCGGACGTCGTGGTTCAACGCCGAAGGAAAGCCCGTGACCAATCCGCGGGTGGGGGCCATGGCTGTGCAGCGAGATGTGATTCAGGACGGACAGTATGCGCGCTACCGCTGGTGCGGGGACGATGGCATGATGCGTGGGCGAGGGCGTGTGTGTGCCGAGCATTTGGTGCGTTCGACCCTTGAGGGGAAGCCTGAGTGGGAGTGCTACAATGCGGATGATGGCATGCCGTGCATGAATGCGGAGTTGGGCTATGCGGAGCGCGTGTGCGAGTATGCGCCCGACGGTTCGCTGGCGCGTGAGTATTTTTGGGATGCAGAAGGTAACCCGACATATTGCTATGAGCAGCGGCACCACCGGGCAGGGGATAGCCGCCATGTGCTGCGGCTCCATACAGATGGTTCCACCGAGCTGCGCCGCATTCACTAAGGCTTATTGGGCGTCATCATCAAAGGCCAAGGTCTTGCTCCACCCATCTCTCGGTGTGTGGGTGTTGGGGAAGATGGCGCGGGCGACATCGCGGAAAGCCTTGGGGTTGGGCAGCGAGGGGCTGTAGTGGGTGAGCCATAGTTCGCGCACGCCGCCGGCATCTGCTGCCATGCGGGCGGCTTCGGAAAAGAGCATGTGCTTGTTCTCCTTGGCCTTGGGGAGCATCTCGTCCTCGCCATACATGCCCTCGCAGATGAATAAATCGGACTCTGCGGCCGCGGAGACAATCACGGGGGTGGGGCGTGTGTCGGTGCAATAGGTGAGCTTGAGCCCGCGGCGTGGCGGCCCCAACACCATGTCGGGGGTGTAGGTGCGCTCGCCATCCGCAATGGTTTCACCCTTTTGTAGGCGGCTCCAGTAGGCTAAGGGGATGTTTTGGCTCTTGGCTCGGGCGGCATCAAACTTGCCAGCTCGTGGCAGGGTGAAGCTGTAGCCATAGCAGGGGACGCCGTGGTAGACGGCGAAAGCTTGGATGTCGCAATCCAAGAAGAACATGGTTTCGGACTCTGTCTCCAGTTCGCTCACGCGGATGTCGAAGGGGAGGTTGGGGGCGATGGTGCGCAGGGCGTTGACTGCCCGCTCTGTGCCCCGCGGGCCAATGATGGACAAGGATTCGGTGCGCCCCATGTTGCCCATGGTCAGCAGCAGCCCAGGCAAGCCGCTGATGTGGTCTGCATGCAGGTGGGTGATGAGGATTTTGTCGATAGGCTTGAGACTGAGGCCTGCGCGCTGGGCCGCGATTTGGGTGCCCTCGCCGCAATCAATCAGCACGGCATGACCACTGTAGCGCACCATGAGCGAGGTGAGCCACCTATTCATCAGCGGTTGGGTGCCGCCGGTTCCCAGCAAGCAGATATCCAGCACGCGAGAAGTGTCTCACAGCAGCCCCCAATTTGTCAAGACGCAATTTGTTGCAGCTGGCGGGATGCGGCGGATTCTCGGCAGGGCTTTGTGTGGCAGCGGGTGGGTTGCTTGTCTTTTTTCTTGCAAAGTGGGCGAGTGCACGCTAGTGTGGTGGGCATGAAGATGCTGATATTCGGTGGGAGCGGCCGCACGGGGCAGGTGTTGGTGCGTGTGGCACAGCACTTGGGGTGGCGGGTGCAGGCCCCGCTGCATGCTGAGTGCGAGCTGGCCGATGCGCGCGCGGTTTCCGACTGCGTGCTGGCGAGTGATGCTTCGCTGGTGGTGAATGCTGCGGCTATCAGTGGATTGGAGGCCTGTTTGGATGACCCGTTGCAGGCGCATTGGGTGAATGCGGTGGCCCCTGCGGCCATGGCTTTGGCGTGCCGGCACACGGGAGCGCGTTTTGTGCATTTATCGACCGACTATGTGCTGGATGGACGCCGCGCGGGCAAGAAGAATGAAGCGGCCAAGTGCAAGCCTGTGAGCGTGTATGGCGAGAGCAAACGAGAGGGCGAAATGCAGGTGCTGGAGGCATTGCCCGGGGCTCTTGTGGCGCGCGTATCGTGGATTTGTGGCAACCCGCAGAGACCTGCTTTTGTGGAGCAGGCGCTCATGAAGGCCCTGGCGGGGCAAAGCATTGCCGCGATTGCGGATAAGGAATCGCTGCCGACCGATGCGGAGGATATTGCCCGCGTGGTGTTGGCCTTGGCGGCGAGCCCCGCGAGCGGTGTGCTGCACGTTTGCGCGGGGGGAGAGCCTGTGAGCTGGTATGATTGCGCCCTGCAAGCTCTGGCGGTGGCGGTAGAGGCGGGGTATTTGCCTGCGGTGCCTCCCGTTGGCATGCAAAGGCGTGCAGAGGTGCCCTTCTTCCGCGAGGAACGCCCGCGCTACACAGCCATGGATAACGGCAAGTTGCTCTCACTCGGTATCCCCATGCCAGATGCTACCGAAACACTCCGCCGCGTGGCCTTGCGCTTCTTGAGCACACAGGCCTGATGCCCCACACTTACTTGAGCAGGAAGTGGCGACCCTGAACGCAGTAGTTGATGCCACTCCAGAGCGTCAGGATGACGCTGAGCCACATGAGCGTCTCGCGGAAATAGACGGCAACGGTGCCGACGGAGAGACTTCTGAGCGGTTCAAAGAGGTTGGGACCGTAGGCCAAGTGCACGAGGCAGGCGATGCAGTAGGCCAGCTGGATGCCCGTCTTCCACTTGCCGCACCAATCTGCGGCAATGACGTAGTTCTGCGTGGCGGCTACTTGGCGCAGCCCTGTCACCAAAAACTCACGGAAGAGGATGAGGATGGTGACCCAGAAGGGGCACATACCCATGTAGGTGAGGTACACGAAAGCGGCGCAGACGAGGATTTTATCGGCCAGCGGGTCAATCAGTTTGCCGAAGTTGGTGACCAAATTGAGTTTGCGTGCCAGATAGCCATCCAAGAAATCGCTGATAGCCCCCGCAACAAAAGCCCACAGCGCAATGCAACCTACCACAGAGATGTGGACAAAATAGCCTTCGAAAGGCATGGAATCAATAGGGCTGGTGCCGTGAATGGGGGCGTCTCCGCCCATTGCAAGCACAACGGTGAAGACGAGAACGAGCAGAATGCGCACCAGCGTGATGGAATTTGGCAGGTTCAACATGGTATTGCTGCGCTCTTTATACCACTGCTTGCCTGCTTTTTGCAAGCGAAAAGACAGCCTTAATCCCCCGCATGTCCTAAAAAATGAGCCGCAGATGCTGAAAATGACAGAGCGATATGCAACATCTGCGAAAGATGCACTCTTTGTGACAGATTCTTGACTTGAAAGCGCGCCAGCATTTGCTATACTGCATGCCATGAATGGATTTCGCGTTACTCTTTTAGTTTTGCTTTGTTTGGCAGTCTCCCTCATGTTTTATGCGGTGATGGTGGTTGTGCCCAGTTGGCAGAACCAATACGGTGAGTACCAAGCCTCGCAGAAATTGACGGAGTATCAGCGCAATAATGATAACCACCGCTTGCGTATGGAGCAATTTGCACCCGATGCCGAGACGCCCGAGGTAGCGCAGGCTCGCGCCGCAGCCGAGGAAAGCGCCCGCAAGGGTGAACAAGCCCTCACCGAGGCAGAGGAAAGCAGCGTGATTGCTGCAGCCAAGCGCAAGGAAGAGGCTGCCCTGGCCAAACAGGCAGAGGTGGAAGCCAACGCTCCCAAGCCCCTGGGCTTGGTGGCTGCTTTTGACCAAGAGTGGAATATCCTCATGATTAAGCCCGTGAGCGAGATGCCGCTGCACCCCGGTTTTGTGGTGGCGGTGCGCCGCGATGGCCGCATTGTGTGTGAGGCTGTGATTGATGCGCTGGATAGCGAGTCTGGGCAGTACAGCGCCACGCTGAAAGTGGCAGATTTGGGCAAAGTGATTTCTGCTGTGTCTTCCGAGGCTACTCTGCAACCCGCCGTGGGCGATGAAATCATCGAGTCCCCTTTCCCCAGCAGTGCAGAACTGCGTGGTGGATCTGGGGCCCAAGGTGCTGGCTTGCCGGCACTGCCTGCCGAGCAGGGCGAGTCCAATGATGGCGGTTTGCCTGTGATTGATGCGTCTCTTACCCCCGTTCCCTGATGTCTCACGCCAAGCCAGCTTTGTTTGGCCACACGCCAAGCTTTTCTTTCGAGTTCTTCCCGCCGAAAACGCAGGAGGGCGCATCCGCCTTGTATGATACGGTGATGAAGTTGCGGGCGTTTCGACCCAGCTTTGTGAGCGTGACATACGGCGCAGGCGGTGGCTCGCGCGAGCTCACTCGCTCGGTGGTGCAGGATATTCAAGAAAGCGGGATTCCCACGGTGCCGCACCTCACCTGTGTGGGGCATACGGAGCAAGAGCTGGCGGATATTTTGGAGGGCTATGTGAATGCTGGCGCGCGGGCTGTGCTGGCTTTGCGCGGCGATCCTCCTCGCAACCGTGCCTATGACCCCAGCCGAGATGCTTTCCGCCACGCGTCGGATTTGGTGCGTTTCATTCGCTCGTGGGAGGAGAAGCGCGGCTTGGCTTCTCCGCTTATCATTGGTGTGGCTGGGTTCCCCGAGGGGCACCCCGATACCCGCAACCGCATCCGCGAGATGGATTATTTGAAAGCCAAGTTGGATGAGGGCGCGGACTACATTTGCACGCAACTTTTCTTTGACAATCACGCCTTTTTCGACTACCGCGACCGCTGCCGCTTGCTGGGGATTGATGTGCCCATTATTGCTGGTATCATGCCTGTGACTTCCATCTCGAGCATGAACCGCATGGCAGAGCTCTCTGCCGGCACGAACTTCCCTGCGCGTTTGCTCAAGGCCATGCTCCGCGCCGGTGGCGACAAGGCCAGCATTGAGCGCATTGGCATCAACTACGCCAGCAACCAGTGTAGTGAGCTCTTGGATGCTGAGGTGGATGGTATTCACTTCTACACCCTCAACCGCTCCCGCGCCACGCTGGAAATCTACCGCAATTTGGGTATCAACAACTATTTTGATGTGGACCGCATCCACATGATGAGCAATCTCTACAAATCCTAAGCTATGGACACGAATTACAAGAATAACGAGGACACAGCCCCCCTTTCCGCCGAGGAAATTAAAGCTATTGGTGAAATTGAACTTGGCCCGGCCAAGCACGAGGTTTTCCTCAACAATCACTACAAGAAGCTTATTGTGGGTGGTTTGGCCTTGGTAGCGGTGGCAAGTGCTGCCATTTGCTATGCCACCTATGTGCAGCAGCGAGATGAAGATGCTGGTGCGGCTATGGTGAGCGCCATGAAGGTGACCGCCCTTGGTAGTGTGGCAACCCCCGATGAGTATGACGCCACACAGCTTGCTACCGTGGTGGGGGATTATGCACCCACTCCCTCTGCGCCCACAGCTGAGTTGATGGAGGGCCTCTCCCTTCTTTCTGCCGATGGTGAGAAGCAGCAGACGGGTATCTCCCGCCTTGAGCAGATTGCGGCTCATTCGACCAACACGCTGATTTGCTCCCGCGCCCGCGCCGCTCTGGCTGCACACTACATGCGCAATGGCGAGAATGATAAATCTGCCGCTGAGTGGTCCCAAATCATCCGCTTGCCCCAGAATCCCTACACAGCTTTGGCTTACATGAGCTTGGGCGATTTGGCTAAGCAGAAGGGAGATGTGGAGGGTGCCCGCAGCTATTACAAGCAGATTGCTACCGCTTGCCCCAATAGCCCGCTTGCACGCCAAGGGGCTGCCGAGCTGCGCCTGACGCTGCTGGGTGTGGATGCTCCCAAGCAGGAGACTCCCGCTCCCAAGCCCCAAGCCCCCGAGACTACGCCCTTTAACCCCTTCGGTGCGCCTTCGGCGGCACCTGCTACCGGGGCGGATTTCTCCTTCCCCTCGACATCGACCATGCCTGGCTCGGCCAACTAAGCCCTATGGCGATGCACCAAGACCACTTCTCCATGCTCTCGGAGCTGGAGCGTTTGGCCGCCATGGCTCTGGACCCTGTGCGGGTCCGCGAGCTGGGGGCTGATCAGTGGCCTGTCGCGATGCTGGCCGCGGCTCTCATGGCGGGGGGAGATGAATCCCGCCGCTCGGAGTTGATGACGGCGTACGCCTGTTTTGTGCAAAAAAATGAGCCTGCGGCGAGAGCCACCAGCTTGGTGCAGCTCTCCCGCTTTGTGAAAGCCAACAAGGGCAACGGCTGGCGCGGGTTTGTGCCCTGCGCCATGGCCGATCCTGATGCCGCCCTGCGCCGCAAGGCGGCTGTGTATATGGCGACATTGGCCACCCCTAGTGAGCTGGAGCGTTTTAACGGGGTGGCAGAGCTCATCCGCCACTTGGTGGCAGATGAAACAACCCCGGCCACGGTGCTGGACGCCTTGTTGAGCTTGGGTGATATGCGTTTTCTGCCTCTTTTAGAGGCTCTGTATGCGCAGCCTGCCGAGAAGTTGGCGGCTTGGCTTGGTGAGTTGGCGGTGATTCCCAACCACCTGTCCTGCCAGTGGTTGCTAGGCGCGCTGGAGGCTCACCCCGCCTTGGCGGATGCGGTGGTGGCGGTGTGGCAGCGCACGGCTCCCATGACCAGTACGATTATTGATTTGACGCTGCCAGTCCCCTCATGGGCTTTCAAATCGGCAGCCCCCCAGCCTTTGCACGGGTGGACGCTGCCTGAGTATTGCGCGCGCATGCAGTCACGCTTGCAACCGCTGATGAATGCGGCGCAGATGCGCGCGGTTTGTATCGCTTTTGGCTGCGAGTAAGGCTTTTTTAGACGCCTGCTTCTTCCAAGAAGGGCAGCATGTGAGACCACACCTCGTCTACGCTGATTTCCTCGATACCACCTGGGGATACAATGCTCGTGGAGCGGGGGCCTTTGAGATGCCCAAATCGCACTTTGCTCCAGTAGACACCAATGGTGGGCACGCCCGAGAAAGATGCCATGTGGGTGGGGCCTGTGTCGTTGCCCATGACCACATAGGCCCTGCGTGCCAAATCGGGCACGTCTAAGAGGGCGGTCTTGTTGAGCATGTTGATAGCATACTCGCTGGAGTTGCAGATTGCGTTGATTTCTGTGGCCTCGGCATTGGTGCCGATGACGACGGAGCGGATACCACGCTCCCCGAGGCGCTTGACTATCTCGTTGTACGAGCTGACCGGCCAACGCTTGTGCGCATTCTTGGCAGAGCAGCCCGGGATGAGCAAAACGTAGCGCTCGGGCAAGATATCGAAGTGCTTGTTGGGCCCGTGCAGGAAGGAAAGATCTGTCAGCTGGCGGTATGATACACCGGGTTTCTCAGTCACTTTCCCCATGCCGAATCGCCCATTCTTTTCGACGTGCCACTCTGTCAAGCGGTACACGTTGTACCACACAAAGGACTTGCGGGCGAAGAAGCGCATGGCAGCAAAGTATTTCTTCTCTGTGCGGCTGACGGCTTGTATATCATACACGCAGTCAAAGTCGCCCGCGGTGGTTTCTTTAATCAATCTTGCCAAGTAGGGAAGATTGAACCAAGATTGGCGGTTATCAATGATGTAGTGTGAGAACATGTTCATTTGCTTCGCAATGGAAACAAACGACTTCCCTGTCATGAGGGTAAATTCCGCATCGGGATGCTTTTCTTGGATGGTGCGCATGAAGCCTATGGCAATCATGAAATCACCCAAAGCTCCCAGTTTGATGATGAGAATTTTTTTCATGCCGTGTCAGGGTTTTACAGGGTCGGGAAAAGCATTTTTTCGGTGAGCTCGCAGATGAGGTGCCCGCAGGTGATGTGCATTTCTTGGATGTGGTTGGTAATCCCCGCCGGGACGGGCAGTGCAATGTCTGCCGCTTCTTTCATCTTGCCGCCGCCTGCGCCGGTGAGCGCCACGGTGGTGATGCCCATGCTGCGTGCTTGTTCAAAGGCCAGCACCACATTGCGGCTGTTGCCACTGGTGGAAAGCCCGATGAGCACATCCCCCGCTTTGCCAATGCCTTCTACTTGGCGGCGGAACACTTCATCATACCCGTAGTCGTTGCCTACGGCGGTGAGGATGGAGGTGTCGACGGTGAGGGCGATAGAGTTGAGCGCCGGGCGCTCCAGTTTGTAGCGCCCCACAAACTCGGCTGCCAAATGCTGAGAATCCGCGGCCGAGCCACCGTTGCCACAGAAGATGACCTTGCCGCCTGCTTGCAGGGCCGCCGCGCAGCGTTCTGCTATCTCAGCGATGGTGGGGGCAAGCTCTGCCAGAGCGTGGAAGCTTTCTGCCACGCTGTGCAACTCTTGGGAAATCCATTCTTTACTCATGGTTATTTGTTGAGTTTGTTGATGATAGAGGTGGAGGAGAAGCCTTCCACACGAGGAAGTTCTACGGCTCGCCCACCGTAGGAGACGACAAACTGCCCACCGCGCCATTTCTCCAGCGGGTAGCCTTCCTTGGCAATCACGTCGGGGCGCAGTTTTTGCAGAAGGGGCAGGGCGGAGTCTTCGTCGAAGATGACCACATAGTCCACCGCTTTCAACCCTGTGAGCATGGCGGCGCGGGATTCTTGGTTGTTGACGGGGCGGCTGGGTCCCTTCAGACGGCGCACGGAGTCATCGCTGTTGAGGCCGACAAAGAGGACATCGCACAGGTTGCGGGCATTGCGGAAGGATTGCAGGTGACCAGGGTGCAGCAAATCAAAACACCCGTTGGTGAAACCGATGATTTTGCCCTGCGCGCGCAGTTTGGCGATGATTTCGACGGCCTCCTCTGCTGTCACCAAGCCAGAATTGTGCTTTTGCCCCAGTTTTTGGCTGAGCTCTGCGCCTGTGACGCTGGCGGTACCGAACTTGCCCACGACAATGCCGGAAGCTGCGTTGGCGATGCGCATGGCGGCTTGCATGGGAGCGCCAGCGGCAAGAGATGCCCCCAGAGCTGCCAGCGAGGTATCACCCGCGCCAGAAACATCGAACACTTCTTGTGCTTCGGTGGGAATCCAGACGGGTTGTTCGCTCGCATCGCCCGGTATGTAAATCATGCCGTGCTCGCTGAGGGTGACGAGCAGATTCTGCACGCCGTAGCGGCGGCATACATCGCGCCCAGCTGCCACGGCTTCTTGCTGGAAATCTGCGGCGCGGGGGTCGAATGTACGCCCCGTAACCCCTTGGAACTCTTTCAGGTTGGGCTTGACGACGGTTGCCCCTTGGTAGATGGTGTAGTCGATACGCTTGGGGTCGACGATGACTTTGCAACCGTGTTGATTGCAGATGCGGATGATAGCAGGGGTGAACCGCTCATCAAAGAGCCCCTTGCCGTAGTCCGACAAGAGCACGAGGTCGATGTTGCGGATGTGGGCTTCCACTTGTTTCAGCAGAGAGGCCAGCGCATCGTCCGGCAGGTGCAGCTTTTCCTCGCGGTCGACACGCAAGAGGTGGTGGCCACCTGCCACAAAGCGGGTTTTAACGGTGGTGCAGTAGTTCTCTTGTTGCAGCAGAAGACGCACGTTGGAGCCTTGCTGTGCCAAGGTGCGGCACAGCAAATCGCCCTCGGCATCTTGGCCCACCACGCTGATGAGACTAGTTTGGCAGCCCAGGGTGCAGAGGTTGGTCACTACGTTGCCCACACCGCCCGGCATGCTATTTTCTCTCTGTTTTTGCAGCACGGGGACGGGTGCTTCGGGGGAAAGACGCCCCGCTTTGCCGTAGACAAAGGTGTCCAGCATCATGTCGCCTACGCACAGTAGACGAAGATCAGAGAATTTTTCAACGTAGGAAGCAAGGTTGGCGATGTTGTCAGGCATAAGTTTGGCGTGTTTTTAGTCCTCTTGGGGGGTCCAATTGCAATCGACTTGCGGGTAGGGGTTGATGTCATCGTTGGCGATGATGCGGCGCATGCGGCGGCGTTGGGCGGCATCCAAAATGCCGTACAAGATACGGCGCAGGCGTGTGCCCAGGCTTCGTTCACCAGGCTGGGGCACATCTTTCCAGGGAGATTGCAACCAAATGCGGCGGTAGAGCTCGTGATCCCAGCGGTAGCTGTATTCGGTAATCTTGGGGCGGCAGGCAAAATGCCGGATGGAGGGTTTCAGGCAGGTGCGCAGAGCATCTAAGAAGGAAATGCAGCCCCAGTAGCGATAGCGCTTGAAGAGCTTGCGCGGTTGCAGTTCATTCCAGTTCCAGCGCGGGTGCAGAGCCCGCACTCTGCCGTACATGACGGTGTTGAGGCAGTCTTGGTCGAAATACTTAAACTTGCCGCGGTGCTCCACCATGCACTTGATGAGGGTCTGCTGGGTGTTTTCTTTGCGCATTTGCTTCAGGTTGAGCAGCATGACACCAGAGTTGAAGTAGGTGGGGTGCTCGTACACCGCTGCGGCGATGTCTTCTCCCAACTCATATGAGAGCAGGGGGGTGATGTCCTCGCTGAAGAGGACGTCGATGTCCGTGTAGAGCGCGGTGTCGTCGTCAGGCAAGAAATCTGGCAGCAAGACGCGTCCCCATGCGGCTTTGGGGAATGATTTGGAGCTGGGCATGTCGTCCAGTCGGTCATCCACGCTGATGAATTGGATGCTCGCACCCCATGTGCGGCAAAGGTCGCGCATGCGGGTGGTGTCTTGCTCCTCCAGCCCTGCATCGACGATGATGATGCGCAAATCTGATGGCTTGGCGATGGTGTTCAGCAGGGAATAAAGTGCGATGCCGAGCATGAGACCCCCGCGCCCATCGGATGCGAATGCGATGGGGTGCAGCTTAGCGGGCTTGCCCTGCATGGGGGGCAAGTCCTGTACAGGTAGTTGTGCGCACGGGGCGGGCATGGTTGGAAATTATTTGAACTTCAACAGGGATTTCATGCGGGCTCGCATGCGCAGCTTGCCACAGGCCATGGTCCATACGCAGAGGCGGTGGAAGATGTATTGCTTCCAAGTTTGCTCCTTCTTTTGCTTGGCAAAAGCCGCGACGCGCGAGTTGGCTTCGGCGTCAATGGTGGATTTCTCGTTTTTGGGGTCGGATGAAACCACCAAGCTGGGGGAAATGCCGCAGCAGGGGATGTTTTCGGTGATGAGGGTGGCCCATGCCCACTGGGCGTCGTAGCCCAGCCAGTAGCGCTTGAATCCGTTGAGTACGCCGATGGCGCCTTCGCGTGTGTAGATGTTGCCCACGGCAACCCACGGCAACTTCTTGGGGAACACGATTTGCCACGGGCAGTCCTTGATGGGCTTGTGCAGGGGGTAAATCTTGCCGTCGCCCGTCCAAAGTTTCAGGGCTTTCCAGCCAGAGGTGCGCTCAATAAGCCATGCAATACCTTCGTTGAATTGAGGGTGCAGCTGCAGGTCGTCTTCCATGATGATGCCGTATGTAGCGCCCGAATCCACAAAGGTTTGGAGGGCTTTGAGGTGGCTCATGATGCATGCATGCTGGTTGGGAGAGAGTTCTGCTGCAAATTCGGAGAGACGGCGCTTGCTGTCGTATGCCGGCAGGGAGGCGATATCCAAATCCTTGCCCGCAACGGCGTCAATGCGTTCCAAGTTGATGCCAAAGGCGGCAGCTTGTTTTTCGGCTTCTTCGCGGCGCTCGGTGGCGCGCTCCAAGTTGATGTAGTAGTAGCGGATGTCGGGCTGGGTATTCATGCTATCAGCTATTTCATGATGATGGTAGCACCCTACCCATAATTGTCAAGAAGTAACTTGCTTTTCCAGCCAAAATTGTGGGAAAATGCGCCTTGCGAGCAATAAAATAGCCGCTCTGTTGAGCGGCTTCTAAAATGATACGGGGGATAGGACTCGAACCTACGACCTCCACCATGTCAAGGTGTTGCTCTACCAACTGAGCTACCTCCGCATGTGAACTGGGCAGGGATGGATTCGAACCATCGAAATCGTACGATAGCAGATTTACAGTCTGCCCCCTTTGACCGCTCGGGAACCTACCCATTCTTTGCAAGCTCCCTTATCGGGAAGCGTGCGCCGAGACTTTACATGAATCTGACGATTATTGCAAGCTTTTTTTTGATTTTTTTTAATTTTTTTGCAATTTTTGCTGTCTGAGGGCCGGAATGAGGAAGGCGATGCCCAGAGCAATGATGGCAAAAGAGAGGTATTGGCCACGGGTGATGCCGTGCCAAGTGTCGGTATCGGGCTCGCGGAAGCACTCGGTAGAAATGCGGGCGATGGCGTACATGAAGCAGAAGAGCGCGGAGAAGATGCCGGCGGGGGCGTTCTTCCACCCGAGACGCAGGGCGATGAGCACGATGAAGATGATGAGGCCCTCGCCCAATGCTTCAAAGAGCTGGGAAGGGTAGCGGGGGGAGAGGAATTGCCCCAAGGTTTCGCGGAAGGCTTCGTTCTCGCGGTTCAGGCGCATCATGACGTCGAAGAAGCTTTCGGTAGGGGCTCCGGCGGCATCTTGCATGGCAAAGGTTTCGATGGGGGCACCCATGGTGTGGTCGAGGGCGACCTTGGCTTGGATTTGGGTGGTGGAGGGGAGGGAGAAGAACTCTTGGGGGAACTTCATGGCGATGGGGTTGGAGGCAGCCGTGATGCGCCCGTACAATTCGCCGTTGATGAAGTTGGCCACGCGGCCAAAGAAGATGCCGATGGTGCAGACGATGGCCAGGCCATCTGCCACTGAGGGGATGCTCAGCTTGTTTTTGTGGCTATACCAGATGGCGACCAGCAGCACCGCGATGATGCCGCCGTGTGAGGCCATGCCACCCTCCCATACGCGTAAAACCCACAGGGGGTCGTTGCAGAACCCACTCCATCCATGCTCGGGGAGCCAGTAGAAGAAAAACTCGCCCAAGCGGCCGCCCATGAGCACGCCAAAGATACACACGGTGGTGATGAAATCGCCCAATTTCTCGGGGGCTACGCTATAGAGGCGGCGCTTAGAAAGCCAGAGCAAGACCATGTAGCCAAGGATGAAGCCCCCCACATACGCCAAGCCGTACCAGCGAATGGCTAAAGGGGTGCCAGGAATGTCTAACAGGACGGGGTCGATGTGGTGGATGTAAGTAGCAAGTGTGTTCATGGGGCTCGCGTTTATATATCACAAGATACAGAATAGGAACAAGGGGAATGACGTGATTTTCTGGTGAAAATCGGGTTGCTGTGTGCCTTTCTATTGCGATATACGCGCGTTTCGTCCAAAAAAAGCTTCTTTTCGCAAGATTCTTCTCGCCAAGCGGGGGTGAATTGTGTATAAGTATACCACAAATCTGACGTTTCTATCATGAAAAACTTCTTTCTGTCTTTAGTTGTTGCCGCGTTGTTTGGTGTGCCGTTTGCAACTGCTCGTGATGCTACCGCTGTGCAGGTGACAGTGGAGCAGCAGCCTGGTAAGCCTGTAACGGTGCATAAAACGGGCTTCTTGGGTAATCACGGTGTGGGTGCAGAGAGTATCATGCAGCAGCACAAGACCGGTGGCTGGCATGTGGTGAACATCCCGCTGGAGGTGGAAGGTTATTGCAAGAAGAAGGATGAAAACGGCAATCCTCTGCCTGTGCACTACATTCCTTCGCTGACGGTGAAGCTGCACTTGCTCTTTAAGCATCAGGATGCCAATGCAAAGGAGCCTGAGGCTCTCCTGCTCACCAAGGAGTTGAACTATGCGAACATCCCCGTGCCCACCGAGGGTAAGAAGAAAGGGATTCGCAAGAACAAGATTTATGCTGGGGTGTTTATTTCTCCCTCTGATGCATGGAAAATCAACGAGCATGCCAAGGGTGAGTTGGCTGATACCCTTGCAGCCTACGCTGTTGAGGCTACATTCAATGGCTCGAACTGCATGAACGCTGATAAGGATAAGCACCCGCAGGCTCATGTGTTGGACAAGAAGCTCGAGCGCGAGTGGAACCTGACTGGCAAGTGGTGGGGCCGCTCTACGAAGGATAAGGGTATTGCGCTCAAGTCTGTAGCAGAGACTCCCTATGCTTTTGCTTTCGGTTCTTTGTATCCTGAGATGAACCCGATGGTTGTGGCTGGTGCTGCTTCTGCTACCACGGCTTTGGGTGCGCCCACGATGCCTGCTGCAGATACCACCACCAGCACGACGACCACGGTAGCTGATTCTGAGCCCGCCGACACGACCTCCACGACGGATAGCAGCACAACTGGTGATTCTGCTGGCGTAGAAGTTGATGAGGACAGCAGCTCCACCGGCAAGAAGCGCTCCAAGAACAAGCGCAACCGCCGCCGCTAAACTTTTCTCTTTGATTTTTTAACTTATTACTGATTAGCCATGGCTGAATATAAGACAACCGTCGCCTTGGAAATTGGCGCTCAGAGCGTCACCATGGGCGTATTTACCCCGGCGGGGAAGGGCTTTGCTCTTTCTCGCTATGCTCGCAGGGAGATTTTGCTCGACCCTGTTGAGGAGGGTATGAGAATGGACTATGTGAGCAACGCTATCGGAGAGCTCGTGAGCGAGCTTAAGGTAAAGGGTAGCGATGTTCGCAATGTGGTTTCGGGGCAGCAAGTGTTTATGCGCTTCATCAAGCTGCCTGCTTTGGATATGGATGATATTTCTGAGCAGGTGGGTTACGAAGCTCAGCAGCACATTCCTTTCCCCTTGGAAGACATCATCTACTCCTATCAAGAACTTGCCGATCGCGGCGAGGGTGAGCGCGAAGTGCTCTTGGTGGCTATCAAGAAGGACGTGTTGGATAATCTCAACGGCCAAGTAGAAAGCAACACCCTGCGCACCCGCAGCGTGGATTGCTCCATTACCTCTCTCTACAACGCTTTCCGTGTGAGCTATCCTGAGGAAGAAGCTCCTGTGATGCTGTTGGACATTGGCGCCAAGACGACGGATATCATCTTTGCTGAGGCTGGGCGTTTCTTCACTCGCTCTGTCACAGCTGCCGGCTCATTTGTGACCAACACCATCGCGCGCGAATTCAATTTGAGCTTCCGCGAAGCTGAGCGTGTGAAGCTGGAGCAGGGGATTGTGGACTTGGGCAATGGTCACACCGAATCCATGCCCGAATCGCAGGCCGCCTTGGCTTCTGCTATCCGCAATGCGATGAGCCGTCTGGGCTCCGAAGTGCACCGCACCATCAACCACTACCGCGCCCAGTACAAGGGGAATGCTCCTGTCAAGGCTTACATTTGCGGTGGTGGTGCTCGTTTGCAGGGTGCTTTGGAATTCTTGCAGTCCTCGCTCAACATTCCTGTGGAGTACATGAATCCGCTCAATGCTTTCTCCATCGGTAGCAAGGTGGATGAAGAAGCTTTGAATCAGGATTATCTTTGCTTGGGTGCCGTGGCTGGCGCAGCTGTTTCTGGCGCCAAGGTGGGTGAGTTCAACATTGACCTTGTGCCGACAAGCGTAGGCAAGGACCGCGCTGAAATGCAGATGATTCCCAAGGTGGTTGCTGCGGGGATTATTGCGTTGGCTGGCGCTGGTTTCTATGCTTACACTGCGGATAAGGCTGCTACGGAAGCTGAAGCTGTCTACAAGCGCGTGGCCGCAGTGGAACAGGATGTGGATTCTATCAACGATAGCATTGAAAGCGCTCGCGGGCGCTACGATCGCTCCATGAACAAGGTGAAGGAATTCTCCAAGCTCTATGCGATGCGTAATGCCTACGCCGATGTGCTCAAGCAGCTCTCTGAGCGTAGCGCTTCTGTGAAGTTCTGGTTCACGGAGTTTGCTCCTCTCATCAACTATGAGGTATCTTCCACCTCCCTTGCTGGCACGACGGATACGAAGGGTACGCGCCTCATCGATATGAATAAGAGCCGCAGTGGTAGCTCAGATTCTTCCATCAACCGTGCCCCCGATGCTGTGGATCAGCGCAAGCGTGGTAAGTCTCCCATGGTGACAGCTATCTATGTGAGTGGCTATACCGCCAAGAAGCCGGGCGATGAACGCAGCATTGAGCAGCGCCAAGCTCTCTACGACCTCGTCGATAAGAACTTTGATGAACGCAGTGCAGACTCCCTCTTCTCATACCAGAATGCCGAGGTGCGCCGCGACCAAAATCATTACTTCCAGTTTATTGACAGCAAGGCCTCCAAGGGTAAAATGCAGATTCCGGACTACGTGGAGAAATTCATGATGGTCATGCCGCTCAAGACGCCCATTGCGATTCCCGAACTGAACGGTGACAATAAGTAAACTCTCAACCTCTTGTAATTTCTCATGAATATACTTGAAAATAAGCGAGTTGTTTTGATTTCCACGCTGTTTGCCTTGGGCTTTGCCGGGCTGGCATATGTGGGCTACGACCGCTCTACGCAGTTCTCTAAGACTCAAGCTGAGCTTAAAAAGATTGAAACCAAGTTCCAGGACTACAATGAGGCGGATTTGCCCCCCACAGCAACCAACCGCAAGGCTATTGTAGCTGCCTGCAAGGACGTAGATAAAATCAGCGCCGACATGCAGGCGGAGATTGGTAAGTACGCATCCTATTGCTATGGTGATGGTAAGGTGCTTTCCCCTGTTGATTTCCAGAATCAGGTTCGTGCAACGATTGCCGAGGTGCAAAACAAGGCCAACGCTGCCGGTTGCACACTCTCTGCTCCCGCTATGGATTTGGGCATGGCTTCGTTCAAGAATGCCGCTGCCACAGAGTCTGAAGTGCCCTACCGCAGCTTCCAGCTCAAGGCTGTGCAGCGTGTGGCTGAGGCCATCATCGATTCTGGTGCCCCTGCCTTGGATAAGGTGTACTGCGCGCCGCTGCCCGAGGAGGCCACCAATGCCCGCAAGGGGAAGGGTGCTGCCTATTTCCCGCTGAGCTTCCAAGTGGCATTCAATGCCAAGCGTGGTGTGGATACTGATGGCCAGACGGACGACAAGCTTAGCACGCTGCCGCGCGTGATGAATGCGCTGATGGAAGATAAGGACTTCTTCCTCATCGTGACAGGTGTGGCCGTTGAATCTGCTGCTTCGCTTCCTGCACGCGATGCCTACCAAGAACCCGCTGCTCCTGTGGCTCAGGGGGATGATTTGGGTGGCGAAGCCCAGCCCGCAGCACCTGCCGAGCGCATCATTGCTGTGCGCAAGACGGGTAACCCTGATGAAATAGCTCGTGTGCACCTCAACATTCAGGTGCTCTACTTTAACCCCTCCAAAGGTAAGTAAAATTTTAACAAAGAATATCTGAGTATGGCAGATCAATCCAATTCCGGAAGAAACGCTCTCATCGTGGGTATCGTGCTCGGTCTCGCCGCTGGCGGCCTTGGCGCATACACCATGGTCAGCAACAAAGTCTCCGTCCCCGCGACGGATTTGGATGCCGCTGGCACCAAGGCCGCTGCCCTGACGGCAGAAGCTGAGCAAGCTAAGAGCGAGAAAGAACGCAGCCGCAAGATTGTGGACGTAGCGCCCGAAGGTGCCGTCGTCAACAACAAGCCGCGTTTCACCCCCATCTTCTTCTCCCCCGAGCTGTGGCAAGTATCCATCGACAGCAAGAAGATTACCACTGTAATTGATATCTACGACCCCAAGGCCGAGAGCTTGCACAATGGTGTGCCCAATGCTTGGTTCATCTCCAATCATATCTCTGATGCTCTGGGCCGCGCCGACGGCTTGAGCTTGGATAGCGATGGTGATGGTTTCACCAATGCGGAAGAATTTGGCGCCAAGACTTCTCCCTCTGACCCCAACAGCTTGCCTCCCTTGATTGAAGCTGGCAAGCCGAATCATAAGCTCGAGGTGGTCAGCACCAGCGAGGATAAGGCCGTTATCGAAGTGGAAAGCATGCTTGCATTTGAGCCCAACCCGACTGAAACGCACATCACCATTCACGCAGACCGCTCCGGCTCCAAGCGCATTGGCAAGAAAATCAAGGTGAAGCCCGGCGATACCTTCGGCTTGGGTGGGCCCAAGTCTGACCCCAAGCGCTTCACCGTGGTAGGCTTTGAAAAAGCATCCTACGCCGACTCCGTGGGCAATATGTCCGAAGAGTCCGCTCTGCGTGTGCGCGATAACCAGACCCTGACGGGTGAGAAAGAATTCATCATCCGTCCTGGCCTTACACGTGTGCGCCCTGGCGCCAAGAATAATGATATTGGCACGCCCAATGTGAAGGGGCGCGATATCAATGATGCTTCCGCCACACTTCGTGTCACAGCTGGTCCCAAGGCTGGTAAACCCGAGGGTACTTTCACCGTCATGCTGAAAGATACCTTCAAGGTGCCCGGCGATGAAAAGATTAGCTGCACGCTCGAATCAATCGATGCTCAAGGCACCGTCAATGTGCGCCCTGAAGGCGCAGAAAGCCCGGTTATCGTCCCCAAAGCAGCGAAATAACCCCTCTATCACCACCAAACTCTAAAAAAAACGCAATTTTTTCAATTGTAGACTTTACATTCACGCAGTTTTCTGACATAAATTAGACATTACCATGAACCACGCACCTCTCATTAACTCAAAGCGCACGATGATGCTCATGGCAGTTGCTCTCTCCTGCCCCTTTGCGCAGGCCGCAACAGCTGGCTATTTGAGCACCTCGACAGCAGCAGGAACCAGCGAAGTTGGGCCTACGGCCATGTATGCTGGTCAGCTCTCTACTCAGGATGGTATTAATGCACGCGAAGCCGCTCGCCGCAAGGCTATGACCTTGGAGGCTCAGCAGCTCCTGCAGGAAGGCCGTCTTGCTTACGCTGATGGTAAGTACAAGGAAGCTCTCGAGAAGTATCAGGCCGCTTGGGCTCGCATTCCCAAGGCACCTGCAACCGAGAAGTTCCAGGACTTCATCATCAAGAGCATTGGTGATGCTTCCATTGCTGTCGCCATTGAATACTCCAAGGTTGGCCGCTATGACGATGCCGAACAGCTTCTGCTCGACGTCCTGAGCCGCGACCCCAACAATCGTCGTGCCCGTAAGGAACTCTCCGTTCTTCGTGACCCCGTTCGCAACAATCCTGCTCTCACTCCCGAACACGTCAAGAACGTAGAAGAAGTCAACCGTCTCCTTACCCTTGCCTATGGCTACTATGACCTTGGCAAGTTTGATGAGGCTTATGCTGAGTTCAACCGTGTCATCCAGATTGACCCCTACAACTCCGCCGCTCGTCGTGGTCAGGAAGCAGTGAGCAAGCGCCGCTCCTCCTACTACCAGACAGCTCGCGATTCTTTCCGCGCCAAGGCCCTCTCCGAAGTGGATGCTCTTTGGGAAGAATCTATGCCCCAGGAACTCCCCGACATCGAGCTTGGTGGTGGCGAAGTGACGACCCCGATTTCTGAGCAGCAGATTCGCAACGATGAGAATCTGAGCAAGATGCAGATTTCCTCCATCACCTTCGAAGACGCTCCTGTGGAAGATGCACTTGACTTCCTCCGCGGTGAAGCTCGCAAGAATGGTATCCAAATCAACTTCATGTTCGAGGCTCCCAAGAAGCACAAGTCCGCTCCTGTGGCTGCTTCTAGCGATGAGGAAGATGAAGAAGGCGAGGGTGCAGCACCCCAGCCCATCGAAGAGCCCGTGGAAGAAGCTCGTATCACCAAGTTGGTGGTGCAGAACGTGTCTGCCAAGGAATTGCTTCAGATGATTTGCGCTCAGTCTGGCTGCCAGTATCGCGTAGATGACAATGCTATCGTGGTCTATCAGAGCGGTGGCTCCGAGAAGATGTTCAAGCGCAAGTGGAAGATTTCCCGCGAAATCTTTGACGCCGGTGCTGGCGAAGACGGTGGCGACGAAGAAGAGGAAGATGCATTCTCTGAGGGCGGTGGTGCTAGCGCTCCCAAGCTGATTGATGCTCAGGCCGCTCTTCATCGCCTTGGCGTGAAGTTCCCCAAGGGTGCCTCTGCTCAGTACTCCTCCAGCCTGAACCTCCTGACGGTGGAAAACACGGCTGACAACCTTGACATCGTGGAAGAAGTGGTGAACGATTACCGTCGCCGTCTGCCGCAGATGGTGAAGGTGAGCGCCAAGTTCATCGAAGTGGCTCAGACGAACGAAGAAGAACTCAGCTTTGACTGGGTGGTCAATCCCTTCTCCGTGTCCAACAATGGTTCCACCTATCTTGGTGGTGTGAACGGCACGTCTTCCACCCCGAACCGCACCTATCGCGACTTCGTGACAAGCGGTGGCTCTGCCTACGCCAACAACTTTAGTGGTACTGGTTCCTGGCCCGTGTCTGCTGGTAGCGCTCTTTCTTCCGACAGCGACACCATCACCAACGGTCTTGTGACAGGTGGCCTCCGCTCTGGTACGGGTGCTCTCTCTGGCAACAGCATGGACTCCTTGGTTTCCTCTGGTTCCGCTGCCGCCAACACCAGCACCTCTCCCGCTCCTGGTATCCTCTCCCTCTCTGGTATCTATGACTCTGGTTCCTTCCAGATGATCATGCGCGGCCTTTCCCAGAAGAAGGGTGTGGACGTGATGTCTGCTCCCAGCTTGGTGGCTCGCCCCGGTACCTTGGAATGGACTCCCGATCCTGATCCGCTGGCAAGCGACCAGAAGGGTGACGACGATTGCGCCAAGATTGAAGTGATTCGCCGCTTCATCTACCCCACCGCTTACGACGCTCCTGAAATCGGCTCCTCCAACAACAATAACAACAATAATAATAACAACGACGACTGGAACAACTCCAGCATGCCGATTGCTTCTCCGGCTAACCCCTCCGAATGGGGTGTGGAAGAAGTGGGTATCGTGATGCGCTTCCGAGTTGACCCCGAGTTGGAGAACAGCGATATCATCAAGTTCAACCACTTTGAAATCAAGGTTGTGAACTTCGAAGGCTTCGTGAACTACGGCTCCCCCATCACCGCTGGTGTGGCTAACAAGACCAAGATTGAGCACATCGTCCTCACGGAAAACCGTATCGACATGCCCATCTTCAGCCGTCGCTATGTGAACTCCAACCCCTGCATCTATGACGGCCACACCATCGCCATCGGTGGTATGATTGAAGATACCGTGCAGAAGGTGGAAGACAAGGTGCCCGTATTCGGTGACCTGCCCCTCATCGGTCGTCTCTTCCGCAGCAATGCTGAATCCCACGTTCGCAAGAACCTGATGGTGTTCGTCACGGCTGAGAAGATTGACCCGACTGGCAAGCCCACCCGCCTCCGCGACCGCGGTACTGGCGACAGCCCCACGGCTGGCAGCTCCGCTCCCAGTCTCTTCCCCGACGACGGTTTGGCTAACCCCTAATCTCGTCTGAGGTTCAATGGTAACTTTGACCCGTCCCGTGCATCCTGCATGGGGCGGGTTTCTGCTTTCAGCGAAACAAAATGCAAAAAAATGCAAATTTCTTTAAAATTTGTCTTGCAAAACGAGAATGAATGTGTTAATTTCTCCTTGCGCTGCTGCGGCAGAGTAAAAAAAGTCTGGATCGTCTAGAGGCCTAGGACTCGCGCCTTTCACGCGCGCAACACGGGTTCGAATCCCGTTCCAGATGTGAAAAGCAAAACCTCTCCTCACAGGGAGAGGTTTTTGTTTGTGAAGATGGGGCGATGGAAGTGACCGAAGAAAAGCAGGGCAAGACAAGCCTCCTGCGCAAGTGGGTGGATATGGTTGAGCTGCGCCGTTTGTTAGCTCTCATGCTGCCTCTGTACATAGCCAATTTGATGCACATAGGCATGGGGGTGATTGATACCATCGTGGCTGGTGTAGCAGGTCCAGTGGAATTGGCAGCAGTGGCTCTTGGTACATCTGTTTGTGCTCCCATCATGGTCGCAGTAGGGGCCGTTCTTACGATAGTAGGGCCCATGGTTTCGCGCATGCGCGGGGCAGGGACGGAGCGCCAAATTGGCCTGTTGCTGAACAATGCCAAGGTGCTGGCGCTTATATTGATGGTGGTGGAGGCTGGTGCTCTGTACGGCGGGCTATACATCTTTCCGTTGGTGACGAATGACCCGGTGTTGGCCGAGAAGGCGGCGCAGTATGTATGGTATATGATACTGGGTGTACCAGCCAGTGTGCTGCTGAGAGCCGTGGGTGGGTATTTTGAGGGGTATGGGCAGACCCGCCCGGCCATGGTATTATCGTTGGGTGGTTTGCTGTTGAACGTGCCGCTCAACTATGTATTGGTATTAGGGAAATGGGGTATGCCTGCGCTCGGTGGTGCGGGATGTGGCTTGGCTACAGCGATTATTCATTGGGTGATGCTGGCAGGATTGGTGCTGCTGATGTTTGTATCTGGGCAGCACCGCCAGCATGCCAGACAGATGATGGCCTATCGCCGCCCGGAGTGGAAGTGGTGCGGGCGCATTTTTCATTTGGGCTTGCCCATCGGCGTGGCCTCCTTGTGCGAATTGGGCTTTTTCTGCGTGGCGATGCTGATTATCGCGCCGCTGGGTGAGCTGATGGTGAGCGCGCAACAGGTAGCCATCAACGTGTCGGGCGTTATTTTTATGCTTCCTCTCAGCCTGGGGATTGCAGCTTCCATCCGCGCGGCGTATCATGTGGGTGCGCAGCGCAAGGCGGCATTTGATGCCATGGTTCGCACCGCGGTTGTCGTCACCTATGTGCTGGTGATTCTCGTGATGGTGATGAGTATCCTGCTGCGCAGAGATATCGTAGCACTTTACACCGATTCAGAAGTGGTGATTGACTTGGCGCAAAAATTGATTTTATTTTGCGCGATTTACCAACTGCCCGATGCCACGCAGGCCCTTTTCTCGGGGGTGTTGCGTGGTTGCCATGATACGCGCATCATCACGTGGATTAATATGGTGTGTTATTGGCTGGTGGGCTTCCCGCTGGCATACCTTTTGGTGCGCACGGATTACTTGGTGCCGGCCATGGGCCCCGCCGGAGCTTGGGTGAGTTTCATCGTGGCACTTACCTTGGTGGCTATCCTGTTCCTCATTCGTTTTGCGCGCACGCGTCGCAAATGTTTTTCCTGATTTTTCTCTTTTTTTGATGCTATGATGAACGAAAAAACTGCTTGGAAGAATTGGCTGAACCCCACGGAATGGTGGAAGCTTATCGTGCTGACCATGCCACTCTACATCGCCAATCTCACGCGTATTGGCATGGCGGTGACGGATACGATTGTGGCAGCCAAGGCGGGGTTGACGGATTTGGCTGCCGTGTCGCTGGGGGTGGCTATCATAGCACCTATCATGATGTCTGTTGGGGCTATTGTCACCATTGTCAGCCCCATGGTGGCGCGTTTGCGTGGGGCATCTCAAGAGAGCAGGGTGTGTGCCTTGCTGTGCAATGCCAAGAATCTGTCGCTGTGGCTCATGCTGGTAGAATTGGTGCTTCTGCTGCTGGCTAGTTGCATCTTCGGCTTGGTGTCTGATGACGAGGCTATGGTTTCTACCGCCCGCATGTACCTGTATTTGGTTATCCTCAATGTGCCCGCCAGTATCATGCAGCGTGTGGTTCTGGGGTGTTTTGAGGGCTATCGTCAGACATGGCCAGGTATGGTGGTGTTTTTGGTGGCGCTGCTCATCAATATCCCACTCAACCACCTGTTTGTGCTGGGGTGGGGGCCCATCCCAGCCATGGGTGGGGCAGGGTGTGGCTTAGCTACGACTATTGTTCACTGGTTCATTTTCCTCTCCTTGTTTGGTATCTTGTATGCCATGCCCTCGCACCGTGCACACGCGCGTGCGATATTAGCTTGGCGCCACTCTTGCTCTGCGACTGTGAAACAAATCTTCCGTCTGGGATTTCCGCTGGGTGTTGCCACCATGTGCGAGATGGGCTTTTTCGGCGTCGTCATGTTGCTCATCACCCCCTTGGGAAGCGCAGTCATGGGTGCTCAGCAGGTTGCGATGAACATCTCTCGCCTCATGTTTACCTTGCCCCTTAGCTTGGGCGTAGCCGTGTCCATACGCTCTGCTTATTTTGCTGGCGCTGGCCAGAAAAAGCGTTTCGATGCCCTCGTGCGTACCGCGTTCATCTTCACTTTCGCCGTTGTGGGGATTCTGGTGGCGCTGATGCTGCACTGGCGCCACGAAATCGTAGGCAAGATGGTCGGCAAGATGGAGAGTGCGGAGATAGTGGCCGAGCTGGTCATGGTGTTGCTGATTTATTGTGCCATTTACCAGTTGGTGGATGCTGTGCAGGCCATCGTCTCGGGCTTGCTGCGTGGTTGCCACGACACCCGAGTCATTACATGGGTCAACATCGTGAGCTATTGGCTTGTAGGATTGCCACTTGCCTACGTGTTCATTTGCACCGATTGGGTGCTGCCTCCCATGGGGGCGGCTGGCGCTTGGGTGAGTTTTATTGCCACCATCTTCCTTGCTTCCATTTGTTTCATCGCCCGCTTCATTCGCACCCGAAAAGCCATCTTTTTTGCGCGATGATGCCCAAAATTTGCAAGAAAAGTACAACTAACGCGAAATTATGCTTGACGTTGGGCGTATGACAGTGTAAATTATGCGCCCCGCACTACAGGTGTAGTGTGGCTCGAACTCGTAAACAAGTAACACAACACGATGAAGACCCACGTGAAGAAAGGTGATAACGTCGAAGTTATCGCTGGCAAGAACAAGGGCAAGCGTGGTGTCGTTCTCTCCGTGAACGCTAAGAAGCAGACGGTTGTTGTTGAGGGTGCTCGCACCATCAAGAAGGCTACCAAGCCCACCGAATCTGACCCCGAAGGCGGCATCAAGGAGGTTGACGGCCCCATCCACATCTCCAATGTGAAGAAAGTGAGCTAAGGGCTAACGCCCCCAACTCCGCGCTTAAGCCATCAATCATCAATATATTAACAATAGAGCTGACCCGCTAAAATTATGAGCACACCATCATTGCTTACATACTATAAGGAGAAGGTCGTTCCGGCCCTCCAGGCGAAGCATCAGTACACCAACGTGCACCAGATTCCCCGTCTTGAAAAGATTGTGGTGACCACGTGCATGGGCAAGCACCCCGACCGCAAGCAGGCTGTTGAGGATGCTGTCGCTGAAATCGCCAAAATCACCGGCCAGAAGCCTTCCATGACCTACGCCCGCAAGAGCGTGGCTAACTTCAAACTCCGCGAGGGTGAAGTCCTCGGCGCCCGCGTGACGCTGCGTTCCACCCGTATGTGGGAGTTCTTGGATCGTTTCATCAACATTACCGCCCCCAACATTCGCGACTTCCGTGGTTTGCCCACCAAGTCCTTCGACGGCCGCGGTAACTACGCCATCGGTATCCCTGACCAGTCCATCTTCCCTGAAATTGAGCTGGATCAGATTAAGCGCAATATCGGTTTCGACATCATCTTTGTGACATCTGCTCCCACGGATGAAGAAGGTCGTGACCTGCTTGCTGAGCTGGGTATTCCCTTCCGCAAGCCCACCAAGAAGACTGAAGAAAACGCCTAACACCATTTACGACCATGGCAGTATTAAGTGATCCTATCGCAGATTTCCTTACCCGCGTCAAGAACGCTGGTAATGCCCGCAACGAGGCATGCTCTGCTCCCTATTCCAACATCAAGGCTGCAGTTGCTCGCATCCTTCAGGAGGAAGGCTACATCTGGTCTTTCGAGGTGAAGGGTGAAGGCAAGGACAAGGCCATCTATGTGAAGACCAAGTTCACGCCCGCCGGCAAGCCTGTTATTACGGACGTCAAGCGCTGCTCCAAGCCGGGCCGCCGCCTGTACGTGCATTCCGAAGAGATTCCGACCGTGATGAACGGCTTGGGTATCTCCATTGTGTCCACCTCCTCCGGTATGATGACGGGCGCCAAGGCCCGCAAGCTCAAGATCGGTGGCGAGCTCATCGCGCTCGTTTGGTAAGTATCAACCCCTAACCTTATTAGAACAATATGTCTCGAGTAGGTAAGAAAACTATCGCTGTTCCCGCTGGCGTGACCGTCACCATCAATGGTGCCGACGTGACCGTGAAGGGTGGCAAGGGTGAACTTAGCTGGACGATGCCCGAGGGTATCACCGCAGTTGTGGACGGCGCTGTGCTCACCGTGAGTCGCGCTGATGAAACCCGCAAGCTTCGTGCTCTGCACGGCACCAACCGCTCCCTCCTCGCCAACATGGTTGAGGGTGTCTCCAAGGGCTTCGTGAAGGAGCTGGAGATTGTGGGTGTGGGTTTCAAGGCTGCCGTTAAGGGCCAGGCTTTGGACTTGGCTCTGGGCAAGTCTCACCCCATTCTTCACCCCATTCCTGCCGGTGTGACCGTTACGGTGACCGACAACACCAAGGTGAAGGTGGAAGGTATCGACAAGCAGATTGTTGGCCAGTTTGCCGCAGAGGTTCGTGGCTACTATCCGCCTGAGCCCTACAAGGGTAAGGGTATTCACTACGTTGGTGAATACATCCGCCGCAAGGAAGGCAAGAGCGTTGGCAAGTAATCATCTCATCAAACCCTTAGAAAGTTTACAAGAATATGAGCACTATCAATCGCAAAGCCATCCGCAGCCGTATTCATGCGCGTATCCGCAAGAAGCTCTCCGGTACGCCTGAACGCCCTCGTCTGGCCGTTAATTTCTCCAATCAGCACGTGTATGCACAGGTGATCGATGACACCAAGGGTGTTACCATCTGCTCCGCTTGCACGAAGAACGTGGACATGAAGAAAGCAAACGTGGAATCCGCCGCCAAGGTGGGTGCCCTGATTGCTGAGCGTGCCCTGGCCGCCGGTATCACCGACGTCGTGTTTGACCGCGGTGGTTTCCTCTATCACGGGAAGGTGAAGTCTCTGGCTGACGCCGCCCGCGAAGCTGGTCTGAAATTCTAAAGAAGAAAGGTCATATCACAATGAACACAGAAGAAACGAAGGCTCAGGCCACAGAGACAACTCAGGCTCCTGCCGCTGCACCTCAGCGTGGTCCCCGCGCCCCTCGCCGTGATGGTGGCCGTGGTCCCCGTGGTCCCCGTCGCGAAGGCGGTCGCCGCAGCGAAGCTCCCGTTGAGGAAGGTCCTCAGCTGATGGAGAAAGTGGTGTACGTGAATCGTTGCGCCAAGGTGGTCAAGGGTGGTCGCCGCTTCTCCTTCTCCGCTCTCATCGTGGTGGGCGACCAGAAGGGCAAGGTTGGCTATGGCTTCGGCAAGGCCAACGAAGTGTCCGACGCTATCCGCAAGGGTACCGATGCTGCAAAGCGCGCTATGAAGAATGTGGTGGTGGTCAACGAGACCATTCCCCACGAGACTTACAGCGAATTCGGTGGCGCCAAGATCGTTCTCAAGCCCGCAACCCCCGGTACAGGTCTTGTGGCTGGTGCCAAGGTGCGTGCCGTGCTTGAAGCTGCTGGCGTCAACAACGTCATCGCCAAGTCCTTGGGCTCCTCCAACGCCGCTAACGTGGTGAAGGCAACCATGCAGGCCATGCTCACCATGCGCACGGCTGATCAGGTTCTCTCCGCTCGCGGCAAGAAGAAGAAGGACGCCTCCATCTGAGATTAACCCTTAAAACATAGATTAAACATCATGTTGACACTTCACACACTTCAGCCCAATCCCGGCGCCAAGCATCGCAAGAAGCGCCTCGGGTGCGGTGAAAGCTCCGGTCTGGGTAAGACCTGCGGCAAGGGCAACAAGGGCCAGAAGGCTCGCTCTGGCGGCTCCATCCGCCCCGGCTTCGAAGGTGGCCAGATGCCCCTTCATCGCCGTCTGCCCAAGAAGGGCTTCAACAACGCCCGCTTCCAGTCCAACATCGCCATCATCAACCTGTGCCAGCTCGAGGCTTTCTTTGAAGCCGGCGCTACGGTTACCGAGAACGAGCTGCGCGCAGCTGGTCTCGTGAAGGGCGACTGCGATGCCGTCAAGCTCCTGGGCAACGGCACGCTGACCAAGGCTCTCAACGTGACGGTCGACTTCGCCAGCAAGAGCGTTGCTGAGAAGATTGCCGCCGTTGGTGGCACCCTTACGGTGCTGAGCGCCAATGCCTGATGATTGTTTCCCCGCGAGGGGAGAACAATTCCATCAGTAACAATCTCAACACAGAGCCGGGTGGTGCAGTGCCACCCGGCGCCTGTGTGGGAAAGGGGAGAGCTCATGAGAGCTGTCGCCCGTCCCGAACCAAGCGCGCTTGCCTCAGGCCCGAGACCCCAGCACAAGATGCCCCGTGCGGGATGCCTCACTCAGGCGCACACGCCACTGCAAGATTCCTTTTTTCACACAACCCTAGGTAACATGATATCTGCATTTGCCAATAGCATGAAGGTGCCGGAGCTCCGCAGCCGCATCCTCTTTACTCTCGCCATGATTGTCATTGTCCGTTTGGGCGTGCATTTGCCCTTGCCGGGCGTGGACGTGCAAGCGCTCTCTGACTACATGGCCAAAGCCAGCCAAGACAGCGATAGCCCCTTGGCTGCTCTTGGTGCCATTCTCACCATTTTCTCTGGTGGTGGTTTGCAGCAGTGCGGTATTTTTGCTTTGGGTATCATGCCCTACATCTCCGCCTCCATTATGACCCAGCTCATGGGTGCTGTGATTCCCTCGTGGCAGAAGATGCTCCGCGAGGAAGGCGGTCGCCAGAAGATGACCCGCTACACGCGTCTCATCGCCATCATCATCGCCATTGTGCAGGGCTACCTGCTCACGCAGTCTCTGCGCAACCCTGAGATGATTGGTTTGTCTGGTCTGCATGATTTGGTGATGAACCCTGGTTGGGTGTTCACGATTTCCACGATTTTCATCATCGTGACAGGGACCATGTTCCTCATGTGGATTGGTGACCAAATCACCGAGCGCGGTGTGGGCAATGGTGTGTCTCTCATCATTTCTGTGAACATCATCCACGCTCTCCCCGGTGCATTCTCCATTGCTTGGAAGACCTGCGTGATGAACGGCACCGAAATCAATCCTCTTGGTTCCTTGGGCATGGTGGCATTGATTGCCTTCATGGTGCTCGTGGTGGCCTTGGTGGTGACGGTGACACAGGCTCAGCGCCGCATTCCCGTGCAGTATGCCAAGCGCGTGATTGGCCGTGGCAAGATTGCACAGGGTGGCACCCAGTATCTGCCCCTCAAGTTGAACTACTCTGGTGTGATGCCCGTTATCTTCGCAACAGCTATCTTGGCTCTGCCCCAGCTGCTTGTGGCTCAGATTTTCTCCGCCGACAGCATGGTGCACTCTGTTGTGGCCGCCTGTCTCTCCGTGAATGACATCTGGTACTACATCATCTCTGCTGCCATGATTTACTTCTTCTCGTACTTCTGGGTGGCTACGATGTTCCAGCCGCAGCAGATTTCTGAGGACTTGAAGCGCACGGGTGGCTACATACCCGGCGTGCGTCCTGGCGCCCCCACGGCTGCCTTCTTGGACCAGACGATGTCTCGCCTCACCTTCGCAGGTTCTCTGTTCCTGACGCTCATCTACTTCTTGCCCTGCTTGCTTTCCGTATGGGGCACGCTGCCCATGGTGGTGACTCAGTTCTTCGGTGGTACTTCTCTGCTCATTTTGGTGGGCGTGTTGCTGGACATGATGCGCCAGGTGGAAGCCACCTTGCTGCAGAAGAACTACGATGGCTTCATGAAGAAGGGCCGCATCCGTGGCAAGTACAACCACTTGCAGGGCACGGGCGCTGCTGCTGAGGGCAAGGGCCTTGTCATCCTCTGGATTATCATTGCCATCTTCGTGCTCACGGGTGCCGTGATCATGGCAAGCTAAGCCTCGGCTGCAAAGTTAGCCAATCATTTTGACCGCGCGTTCCTTGATGGGTACGCGCGGTTCTTTTTTAGGGCAGTGGCCGCAGGATATCAAAGAATGGGTGGGGGATATTGCGCAGCAGCGTGAACAACATCGCCACGGCCATGCCCCACCAAAGTACGTGTTGCTGCGTTTTGTGATCTTTGAGACAACACATGGCAGCCAGCCACACGAATCCAGGGATGACCAAAGGATTGTTGTGCAGGGAAAGCCACCATTCTCCGCGCAGCAGAGCACGCAGGGCGCGCGTGAGTCCGCAGCCGGGGCACAGTAAGCCCGTGAGGCGGTGAATGTGGCATTCGGGCAGCCCTTGCGCCGTGGTAGGCAAAAGCAAGAGGGCTACGCAGACGCATAGCCCCCCAGCTAAAAGAATGAAGAAAGCCTTCATTGCATGCTTGCTGGCCTGTTAAGCCAGATTTGACTTACAGGTTCCCGTACAAATCGGGATTGGCTGCGTAGTAGGCGATGTTGGCGACGAGGCCGATGGCGCTCAAGACAATCGCAACAATGCAAATGGTGCGACCGCTGCTGCCTGCGGGGTACTTATTCAGGCCGATGATACCCATGACGATGCCAGCAGGAGCGCAGCACAAGAGACCAATCACCAAAGCCCAAATGGCTAGAGCTTTGGAGGGCGCGGCGGGGGGAACAGGTGTTCCAACGGGAGGAGGAATTTGAGACATAATGGTGTTTTGTTAGTTTACAGTAGAATGGTATCAAGAGATGTGGCTTCTGTCTAGATAAATTTTAATAATTCACTAACAAACTTAATTCGGCGATATTGCGCTTGCTATGTTGTATGCGGTGTGATAGAATGCGCCGCCCTTAAACAACAGTAAAAAAGAGAAATGAAGCTTTTAGCCAAAATACTCATGGTCGCCTCTGTGGCCATTGCGCCTTTTGCTCAGGCGCTCGAGTTGTCTGACCTGCGTTTGCCTCTTACTCGCACCCAGGCCGACAGCTTTACGAAAGATTACGATTACGAGGTGCTTTCTGACTACTCAGTGCGCCGTACATGGCGTTTGAATGGTCGCAAAGTCGCCATAGATTTTGCCAATAAGACGGATGAGGCTATCTGCATCACGGTGACGTATGTGGAGCCCGCTTCCCGTAAGGACGGCTTGGCCGATGCCAAGGTTTTGGCGGGCGACAAGGTGGATAGCCCCAAGTGGAAACAAGTCAAGAGCGAGGCTGCTGCCAAGTTTGGTATGAAGAATGCCGAGGCTTTGCAGCTGAGCGATGGCACATACCTCTTCCGCGAGGTGACGGCCGACAAGAAGAAGCAATTCACCCGCTTGTCTTTGTATGCCAAGATGCCCAAGGAGGACCGCTCTACCTTGGCTGTGCTGGATGCTACAGGCGGCAAGACGGCCCTTGGCTCTGCCACGGTGGGTACTGCTGTGAAGGAACTGTATGCCGATGAAGCCTCGCGCCGTGGCACTGGTGGTCCCGCAGTGGCTGCTGCCGAGACTTCTGCTGAGTCTGATTCTGATACGCCCGTTGACGTTGCGCCGCGCATCACGGCATTGGGTAGCGAGCCCGGTGCTCGCGCTGCTCAGCGCCGCAAGCAGCAGGCTGAAGCAGCTGCTGCAGAGGCTACACCTGCAGCTACCGCTACCACACCCGCACCTGCTGCGCCGAAGAAGCCTGCCAAGCCGCTGGCTGAGCGCACGCTCATGGAAGCTTTGGGGTTGGATAACCCCGGCCCCGTGCAGTATGGTGTGATTGGTGGTATCGTGCTGCTGATTATCATCATTGTGGTAAGCCGCGCCAACGCTGCTAAGCGCAAGGCCGCCCAAAAGGCTAAGTTCACCGCTGTGCTGCTGAACAACTCGAAATCCTCTGCGCCCAAGTTGAAGCGCAAATAACCACTCTTCAAAGCTCATTTGGGCGGGAAGTTGCTATGGCAACTTCCCGCTTTTTACTTGCCCTGCAACAATACAGAAAAGCCGCTCCTGCGTGGTGCAGGGGCGGCTTTCTGTTGAAATTAGGAGTGATACGCGCAGCCATCAGGCCTTGAGCTCGTTGCCGAGTTCAATGATGGAGTATTCACCCGGGCGGATGCGGTACACAATCTGCAGCACGTTGCGGCGAGCATTGCGGTAGAGGACAAAGGGCTTGCCAGAGATTTCCAACTCCATGATGGCATCTTCCTTGTACATGGTCTTGAGGTCGTAGCCCTCGCGAGAGATGCGCACGGGTTTGGGATCTTCAGGGGCATCAATGTCTACATCAAAGTCGAGTACGTCTTCCTCATACACCTTTTCATCCAGCTTGCGGATGCTCTTGGAGCGGTGCGGACGGAAGTGCTTCATGAGACGCGTCTTGTGCTTTCTCATGCGGCGCATAATCTTGGTGACGGTCTCATCGATAGCGGCATACAAATCGGGCGCTACGGTGGAGGCCTGGATGGTGATATGATCGGCACAGAACAGCACGATTTCGGCCATTTGACGGTCTTTCTGCACATCTACAACCACTCGAGCTTCGACGATTCGGGGGTAATCAATATGAATGCCCTGAATTTTCTTGGTAGCGAACTCGCGGATGGCATCTGTGACCTCAATATGGCGGCCTGTAACAATAATGTTTGTTTCAACATTGGATGTCTGCATGGTGTGTACCTCTTTCTATTTTTTTGGTTCAGGAATGCAGTGGTGCGTGCACCTTTCTGCAATACTCATCATATCCGCACATGCGAGATTTTGCAACAAAAAAATAGTTGAGTGGTAGGATTTTTTTGCGCTGCGCCTTGCGCACGGAGCGGGCAAAACAAAGAGGCTACCGGTGCAACAGGCGGCACAGGTAGCCTCGAAAGGGTGGAAAAATCGTCGTTTCTATCTCAGCGTACTTGCAGGTAAACGATGACACCTTCGTAGCGGGGGTCAGGTGAGGATGTCTTGATGATAAGACGATTGAGCGCTTTTTTAGCGGTGCTCAAGGGAGCGACTGTGACCAAAAATTCACCTTTATTTTTACCCTTTTGGGGGGTGAAAGAAAAATCCTCACCAGAGATGGCGGCTTCTGTCACATCTTGCACGGGAGAGCCTTTGGGGAGGGTGATGCGCAGCACCTGCGGGGTGGGGGCTGCGCCGCGTTTCCATACCAAGCTGCGGGAGCTCAAAATGATGGCTTGGGGCACGTCGAAACGCATGGTGAGACGCGTTTTTTTGCCGTCGGCCGTTGTGACATCAATTTGCTTATCAACGGGTTGGTCAAATTTGGAGGTGTCAACCTTTGCCGTGAGCTTGGTTCCCGCAACGGCGGTGGTGGTGCAATCGCAGAGTGCTTTGACCTTGGTGATAGCGGCACCTTTGCTCTGGAAGACGACTACCGCCTCATTTTGCCCGTAGGCAAGCTTGACGTGTTGCAAGGGCTTGTCAAAGCCGGCCATGGCCGGGAGGGCTGCAAGAAGAAGCGCACACAAGGTGGAGCCTAGGCGAGACATAGGGAGAACGGAGTGGGTTGAAAATTAGCTGGCTGCTTGGGCTTTGTCCTCCTTGGGGGGCTGCGGCAGGAAGCTGGCTATCAGGAACAGGCCTGCGGCTATGCAGACGCAGGAATCGGCCACATTGAAGGCAGGCCAATGGTAGCCATTGGGGAAGGTTTCTGTGGGGATGAAGGGGAAGGAGCAGTCCAAGAAGTCCACCACATAGCCATTGATCAAGTTTTGTAGGAAGGAGAGCTTTTCTGCGCCAGGCAGGAAGAAGCCTTGGGTGAGGCGGTCTGTCATGTTGCCGAGGACGCCCGCCATGATGAAGGCCCAAGCGAACTTGAGTGTTTTGGTGCAGAAGAAGTTGCGGCGGTAGCCGATGATGAGCAAGGTGAGCGCCACGACCTGCACGCCGAGGAAAAGGAAGGGTGCCCAAGCGGTGCCGTTGCCCATGCCAAAGGCCACACCTGTGTTGTGCAAGCGCAAGATGCTGAAGTTCATGATGGAGCTGCCCGTGATGATGGGCGTGCAGTCCAAATAGTAGGGCGTGGGGAGTGCGTAGTTGAATACGATGTACCATTTGCTTGCTTGGTCCAGCAAGTACAAACAGATGATGAGCAGGATGAGGAAGATGGTGAGGCGTTTCATGGCTTGCAAAGCCCCGCCGCGCGCGTGGGGCGAGCGGCGGGGCGGGTTAAGGTGAGGGTTTGTGTGGGGTTGATTGAGTTATTAGCCCATCACGGCCGCGCAGCGGGCGCAGAGGCATTCATCATTCACAGCTGGCTCGTAGCGGCGGCAGCGCGGGCACATGACGTGAGATGTCTTTTCGGCCGTGGCTGCCAGCTCAGCACCTGTTTGCAGGCGCAAATCAGAGATGATGAAGAACTCCTTGGCAAACTCCGTATCAGCCAGCAGGGAAGCCACCGTGGCGTCTTCGTCTGCCGGGATGGTGAGGGAGACCACGGCTTCGTTGTTCTTGTTGAAGGCCTTGGCCTTAATCTGAGCCTCAATGGCGACTTGGATGACACTCTTGATTTGCTGCAGGCGAGCAAAGGGAGCCGTGAGGCCGGCGTCGAAATCGGCGCAGGGTTCGGGGAAGTCTTGCTCGTGCACAGAGCCAGCGTTGCCAGCGTGTTCCCATGCTTCATCGCAAGTGTATACCAAGATGGGAGCCAGCAGTTTCACCAGCGTATCGAACACGCGAGAGATGGCAAACTGCTTGCTCAGGCGGTGCGGGGAGTCCGCTGCATCGCAGTACAGGCTGTCCTTGGTCATGTCGATATAGAGCGCGGACAGGTCGTTGGTGCAGAACTGGTTGATGGCCATGAACACCTTGCGGAACTCGTAGCCCTCGTAAGCGGCGCGTACGTCGCGGATGAGGGTGTTGGTGCGCTCCAGAATCCAAGCATCGGTGGGGGCCAGCTGGGCGGGGCGGCTGCCATCATAGCCCTTGAGGTTGGCCAGCAGAATACGCAGCGTGTTGCGCAGGCGGCGGTAGGGATCGGTGATTTGCTTGAATAAATCCTCGCCGAAAGGCACTTCGTTCTGCCAGTCGACGCTGCTGACCCACAGACGCACGATGTCTGCGCCGTACTTCTCATAGAAGTACTTGGCGTTGGTGGGTTTCTGGTAGGTGCCCTGGGCACTCTTGGAGAGCTTGGAGCGGTCTTGGTTGACCACGAAAGCGTGGGTGAGAACCTTCTTGTAGGGGGCAGTGCCGCGCCATGCGCAGGAGAGCATCAGCGAGCTCTGGAACCAGCCACGGTGCTGGTCTGTGGCTTCCAAATACACGTCGCAGGGGGCTGCGAGCTCGGGGTGTGTTTCCAGCACAGAGACGTGGGAGCAGCCCGAGTCAATCCATACGTCGAGGGTGTCTTTGCCCTTGCGTAGCCCAGCGGGCAGGCCCAGTTTGTCGCACAGCTGTTCGCTGGTCAGCTCGAACCAGATATTGGTGCCGTGTTCGGCTACCAAGTCGGCCACCTTGTTGACGATTTCAGCCGTGAGCACGGGCTTGTCTTCGGCATCGAAGAAGACGGGCAGGGGTACACCCCATGTGCGCTGGCGAGAGATGCACCAGTCGGGGCGAGCCTCAACCGTGCTGTAGATGCGGTTGCGACCCCAAGCGGGCATCCACTCGGTCTTGTCAATTTGCTCGAGAGCCACGGGGCGAAGCTTCTCCATGCTGATGAAGAACTGCTTGACGGCGCGGAAGATGATGGGGGTCTTGGAGCGCCAGCAGTGCGGGTACTGGTGGGTGAACTCCTCGCGACCCAGCAAGCGGTTGTCGGCGCTGAGCAGGGTGATGATATCCTCGTTGCACTGGAATACATGCTTGCCCACCAAGTGGGGCAGACCACACTCGGCGGTGTAGTTGCCATCGTCATCCACGGGGGAGAGCACGGGCAAGCCATAGGCCATACCTGCTACATAGTCATCTGCACCATGTCCCGGGGCGATGTGTACAGCACCCGTACCAGCATCTGTGGTGACGTATGCTGCGTTGATGATGAGGGATTCGCGGTCCAAGAAGGGATGGCGAGCTGTGCGTTTTTCCAGTTCGCTGCCCTTGAAGGTGGTGAGCTCTTGCTCCAGCACCCAGCCTGTCTTGGCGGTGAAGGTTTCAATGAGCTCGCGCACGATGACGAAGCGGCGGCTGTCGCCATCCTTGCTGTAGCGGCCAACGACGTAGGTGAACTCAGGGTTCAGGGCGATGGCCAAGTTGCTGGGCAGGGTCCAGGGAGTGGTGGTCCAGATGACCATTTCGCAATCATCTACTCCGTTGATGGCGCCATCCATGCGGAAGCCGACGTAGATGGCGGTGGAGGTGTCCTCCATGTATTCCACTTCCGCTTCAGCCAGCGCGGTGTGGTGGGCGTAGCTCCACTGCACAGGCTTCATGGATTGGTACACGGCGCCGCTTTCGACCAGCTTGGCAAACACGCGCAAAATCCATGCCTCGTACTCAGGAAGCATGGTGATGTAGGGGTTGAACCAATCGCCGAACACACCGAGGCGGCGGAAAGAAACGCGCTGCTGGTCAATGTAGCCCAGAGCGAACTCGGTGCAGCGGCGGCGGATTTCAGCCGGAGCCAAGCCTTGGAATTCCTTCACCACCTTGGCTTCAATCGGCAGGCCGTGGCAGTCCCACCCCGGGATGAAGGGGGCGTAGTAGCCAGCCATGGTTTTGCTCTTGACAATCAAGTCTTTGAGTACCTTGTTCAGAGCGGTGCCCATGTGCACATCACCATTGGCAAAGGGGGGGCCGTCGTGCAAAATGAATCGGGGAGCTCCCTGCGCCTTGCGGCGCGCAGTAATTCGCTCGTAAAGCTTTTCGTTCTCCCATTTCTCTAAACGCACCGGCTCCTTAGTAGTGAGATCACCACGCATGGGGAACGTGGTGTCCGGCAGGAAAATGGTATCTTTGTAGCTTTTCGCGGGTGTGCTCATACGCGCGCTACTATATACCCGCCGCGTGCTTTTGTCAATCTCATAAGCGTGTTTGCGCAGGAATTAGGGGCAAAAGAGGGTGTTTTTTGAGCTCTGTCGGGGTGCATGATTTGCGGCGGCTGTGGCTTTGTTGACGAATGGCTTGGCATGCTCCATGCTGTTGGCATGTCAATAAGAATACGCGAATGGGGCATGCTGAGAAACGGCGCGGAGCAACCGCACATTTCACTGCAAGGGCTCACAGATTGGGAGGGCAGCGCTCGCAGCGCTGCTCAGGGGATCGTTGCTATGGTGCAGGGTGGCACTCACATCATGCAGCAACGAGCAGAGGTTGCCGCAACGGGGCAGCTTGCTGCTTTTTCCGAGACACTGCGCTCGATTGAGCAGGAAACTCTCCAAGAATTGCAAGACACAGACCCAGAAGATTGGGATTATGCGTGGCAGGCCGCGAGTGAGCCGCGTGTGGCTGCGGCCATAGCCGAGCTCCCCGTCCCCTTGCGCGAGAATGCGCGCCAGATGGCGGCGGCACACACGAGAGAGGCCAGTATACGCGCTTGGCGAGACCGCGAGTTGGCGAGCATCGACAAAGCCCGTGGGCAGTGGCGGCAGCAGGTAGAGGCGGCGGTGCAAGCCGGCGATGCCGAGGGCGCCCGCCGCTGGATTCAACAGGGGCGCGGTATCTTTGTGCCCGAGGCCCGAGCTGCAGCAGAAGAAAAGGCGGTGGAAAGCCGCGCGCAGTTGCAGCACTGGCAGCAGAAATTGCAGCAGGCTCCCGTGCAGACGCTCGGGGATTATCTGCGGGGTGGGCGTAGGCAGCTCCCGCTGCGCCGCGAGGAGGCCGACCAGCTGAAACACCATGTGGAGGTGGCGCGCCAGCAGGCTCGCCGCGATTTGGCTGCGACTCTGCACGAGCGCGCGCTGCTAGGGTTGCCCACCCCCGCCACCGAGTGGATGCAAGCCAAGCGGGCTGGGCTGATTAGTGATGAACAGTATGGCGCTGCCCAAGCGGAGGCTCATGAGCCCAAGCATAGGGAGTACAACGAATGGCTGCGCAAGATTGATGAGAGCGAGGCCGACCCTGCGCAGCAGCTGAATCTGAAACTGGATGTTTGCACGGCGCCCCTGCCGCAGCAGTACCGAGCCCAGTTATTGCAGCGCATGGAGCAAGCCCAAAGCGTGCGATGGGAAGACCGCCAACTCATGAGCCGCAAACTGTGGGATTTGTACCACGCCGGAGCATTTGGTTGCCCTGGGGATGAAATGGCGGCGTTGCGTTTGCGGCGCTTGCAGATGAGTGGATTACCCCTGCTGGCAGAGTCTGGCAATGAAGCCGCGGCCGAATGGCTGGAGAGCTTAGACCGCCGCGATGAGCAATGGATTAGTTTTAACACCCAATACGAATGATGATGAATACAACACATACACACACGACCAAGGAGGCCCCCATGCTGGCTGATGAAAACGCGGCGAGCCTGCCCCAAGACCCCACCCAGGAGCCCCCCGTTGCGGCACCCTTAGCACCCGCGCCCGATGCGCCACCCGAATCTCCGCCCCAAGCACCTGCGGTGGCTCCCGTCTTGCCCGCCGAGACGGGGACTGCAGATGAGTCGGCTGTGGAGGAAACACCGCAGCAGCCTGTGCTTGATTTGGGGGTAGACCCTGTGGATGTCATCGCCCCCGAAGAAAGACCGCTAAGGGAGGAAGAAGTGTTTGGCGATGTGGTGGGCTATGGTTTTTCTGATGATGAAATGGAGCGCTATTTCCGCGACCCCAAGTGGAATCTTTCGCCCCAACAGCTCAACACCCCCTTTTTAAATACCGAACAAAAAGCCGCGCGCGAAGCCTTCTGGAAACAAGTGTTGACGGGGGATGTGAGCACCGTCCCCGAGCGCCTCCGCAAAAAACTCATGGGCGATGCCGAAAAACTCACGCAGGAAGAAGAGGATTACCAAATCCTGTCTGCCATCAATCGCTCTTGGGCGGCAGATCATCTGGGTGTGAAGCGCCATGAAGTGCAGCGCGCGTGGCCCATTTACCGCGAGCGCCTTGCACGGCGTTTGGAGGTGGCAGACACGGATGAAGATGTCTTCATGGCCCTGTCTGTGCGCGAAAGCGAGAAGAAACTTCGCCAAGCGGGTGAAGGCGCCTACGAATTGGCTTACAGAGTGGGCATTGAGGGACGCCGCGAGTATGATTTGACCCCTTATTTGCAGGATTTGGATGCCTACCGCGCAGACAATGTGCGCGGGCTGGCCACCAAGGCATTTGAGGATGGCTCTGCAAAGCGGCGCAAGTATTTGCCCTTGGCCAAGCAGGTGTATGCCGGGTTGGTGAGCCTCACCGCGTGGGAAGATGGTGTGAAAGGGCTGGATACAACGGTGAATAACATCCCTCATTTGTTAGAATCCGTGAAAAATTTGGGGCAGCTCACCCGCCAAGAAAGGAACGAGGTGCTGCATATCGTTCGCAGCTTGTGGCAACCCACGCGGAGCCAAACAGAGCGAAATATATGGGAGTCGATGCTGAAAGCCATGCGCCGCGGCGGCGTGATGACGCCGATTGGCTTTGCGCAGGCTGCGGCGCAAACAAGTGCCTCATACTTGCGCCTCATCGGGCGTGGCGATGGCAAGTTTGGGAAAAAGGTGCAAGCCACTGCCGAACAGGTGGATAAGTACAGCATCGTGTTCGATGAGTTGCGCCGCATGGCTCAAAACGAGCTCGACCCCCTGCTGGGGCCGCAGCATTCAGGGTTGTTTGGGCAGGTGCTGGTGGATATCAACTACGCCGTGCCAGATGCCATTCTCTCCTACATTCGCTATCCCATCGTGGGGGCGGTGCACACCGTCAGCGATATTGGCGAGAATGTCATGGATGTGCGCGTCCGCGCCCCCGAGGTACACCCTGATGTGGCGCTGACGGCGGGGGCGCTGGGCATGCTGGCCCAGCGACATGTGGAGGGGATGCTTTCGAGCGTGGGCGGCAACAAGTTGGCCTCAGCGGTATCCCGCGCCCTACGCAAACGCGGCGGCGGTATCAGGCAGTACACGATGCACGGGGCTAGGATATCAAATGCTCTGGCCTTCGAGCTATTGCGCGAGCTTACGGCAGAGAAGGCGGGGCAAGCCGCCAACTATCTCACGCAAGATGCCATCATGAAGTGCCACAACGCTTCGGGGAATATTGACTGGAAGCAATTTGGCGACAGTATTTGGGATGTCAACATGAACATCCGCGCGGCTTTGGCGGAGCTCCCCTACATCTTGCTGGGTGTGGGCCATGTGGCTTTGCGCGATTTTAATTCAGCTGAGTCTCTAGTGAAAAATAATTGCGAGGCGCTCATCCCTTGGGGGATTTCGGAGGCAGACCGCAAGAGAATCGCCGAGGAACGCGATATTGATAAGCAAGGTGAGTTGCTGCGATTAGCGCTGGCCGGCAGCTCCAGTTGGGGCGGCATGGGCTTCTTGGACCGCGCAGCCCGCGCGCTCAGCTTGCTCAATTATGATTATTTCACAGAGTTCAAGGATCGCAGTTTCTTGTGCGATTTCCTGAAGCTTCCTCCCTTGGATGAGCTCAAGAACAAGCAGGAAGATGCGGCTCCCCCTGCCACAGATGCCCCAGAACCCCACACACATGGCATTTTCCGGTTGCAGCAAAACATGGATGCCGACTACCAGAGCCAGCTGGTGGAACTGTGGCGCGATATGTGGAAAAAAGCGCACTACGACGATGCCGCTACCCACCTACCCAAGCCGGATTGGGAGGTGTTTGGCGTGGAGAGCCCCTCGCAAAGACGCTTGGCGCTGTATTTGAATGAGATTTTGCGGGCACCAGTACACCCCGTGCCGCGTCGCATCCGCCGCGAGGGTTTGTATGCCCCGCATGCGGAAGTGGAGCGCACATGGATGCTGCGAGATCGCGTGGAGGATGTGCGCAGCATCTCTCACTTGATGGCGCTGCACACCCTCTCCACCGATTCTTTGGGCGCGTCTCGCATGCCTATTCAAGAGATGAAACAGCATGCCGAGGAGGCGCGGCAACACTACCTTGGCCGTGTGATTGGGGCGGTGCTTCGCATTCGCCGCGGGGAAGACCAAGAAAAGGTTTTATCAGAAGTCGAGCAAGCTGTTTTGCAGGACATTCAGAAGAACTTGCACAGTCTGCCCGAAGTGCCCATGTGGTTGTTCCAGACAAGCGTACCTGGCGAGACCTCGCTGCCCAGCTACAAGATAAAGGGCGTGCCCTCGTGGCGTAATTGGATACAACACCCTGATTTGGTCGATATTTACCGCGTGTGCGTGGGCACGCGAGCAAACGTACGCATGCTTGCGGAGTTGTTGCCCCTGAGCAATGATTACTACACAGCCATCTCGCGCGGCATGACCCCGCTTCAAGCCTGCAATCACTTGCTCATGCGCGAGCTGCCGTGCGACCCAGACAAAATTCCTGATTATCCGCTGGAGGAATTGGCGCAGGGTACCTCGCAAGAGCAATTTGATGCCTTCTGCGCAGAGAATAACCGCATCTACACCCTGACTCGGCAGATGTTCGGCGACCGCTTGCTGCAAGACACCGGGGCGCAGGGGGAGACCTTGTGGGCCGCCATCCGCCCAGATGGTACGCAATCTCCCTGGCACAGTACGAGGCAACAGGCCGTCAACGATTATGTGACCAACGCCCAAACCTACCTCCAAAAGTTTAGTATGTATCATTTCTACCCCGAGGAATACGCCCTCCATCACTACAAGCGCTACTCAGGTGTTGCTGGTGATTGGCTGGGCCGCCAAAACCCCTTTGTGGGGCACGACCAAATCATGAGTCATGCCTCGCGCGACATGCTGAAACTGATGGATGAGCGCGCAGCCTTTTTGCAGCCGGGCTTGTTTGTGAACCGTGATCATTATCATTTCCACCCCGGGGCACATGGGAAGGACGATGGTGTCACGCCGTTGTTTTCCGCGGCAGATGCGGGCAATGGGCGCTATGAAGTGAATCATTTCACCGTGGTGTCTCCCGTTTCCTACTTGCAAAGCCGCACCCGCGTCTTCTGGGAGCGCATGCTCAAATCTAAGCAAGTGGATGCAAAGGAGCTGGAAAGCTTTTTGAACCGCGTGGAACATGATTTCCCGCTGATGAAAGAAGCCATGGAAAAGTATTTCCCCGACCCCAACACCATGTCGCAAGTGCGCTGGAGCCGCAGCCGCTCTGCCACCTTGGCCAACAAAATGTCCGTGTACACCACGTGCTATTTGCTGGCCAATCCGAAGGAGCTGGAGCTACCAGATTCTGTGCGGTTGTGGTTGCAGCTCACGCCGATGGCTCCCCTTGTGAATGAGGAAAAGCCCACTCACCAATTCCAGCGCCACGAGCGACGCTCCGTCACGCGTGGTGTATTCGACCGCACGCTCATGATGTGGGTGAACCGCAAGGCCTCCGCCAAGCTGCGCCAGTTGGCACCAGCGATGGAAAGCCTCCGCGAGCAACCATTCTTCCTCGAGAAGCAAGATGAAAAGATGCGGCAATTGTTCGACATGTCCTTGGGCAAAGACCCAGTGATGCAGATGGAGCAGGGGTGGATGCAGCTGCTGTGCGGCGAAGATGTGCTGCGCAGTTCGCCCCAGCGCTGGTTCAATTTCCTGTACAATCCGCAGCGGGGGTGGGTCGGCTTGGGTGATCATGAAAAAGTCCGCTTGGCGGCATTCATGCGCCCGCTGATTCAACCAGACAAGAAAGGCAACCCCGAGGACGAGGAAGATATGCCAGATATCGAAAGCGTGGAAGATGTGGAAGACATCAGCGATGTGCTGCGTCTGCGCATGGCTGTGTTTGAGATGTCTGACATTCTGAACCGCCATCCGCACCTGCGTCAATACGGGCATCTGGCGGCCAATGGCCCCCACGCAAGCATGCTGATGATAGACCGCAAGATGCCGGGCATGGAGAAGCTGGATGAACCCAACTACCAAGGCCTGCCGCTGCATACGGGGCGCGCGGTAGCCTACCCCACGGTGGTACCATACGGCAAGTTCGAGATGGATACGAACGCCCCGCAGGAGGTGGGGAAAGCCTTGGAGTTTTTGAGCCGCCTCCGCATGTTCCCCGCCACACGCCCGCTTTTCAAAGATGGCAAGATAAGCTGGAAGGGCGTGGAGTATGGTGGCCGCTCTGGCAAGACCCCGTACCGAGTGAATGACTGGCAAATCATCGACAACCCCTTGGAGCCGCTCTTGCAGATGCGAGACAAAATGGAGACGGTAGAAGACTTGGAGATGGATGACGAGGTGGCCAACGTCGATTTGTTGTACAATTCCATCTTGCCCGCCGACCATGATGAGGTGTTTGGCAATATCACCGTGTACAAAAATCCAGCCAAGTCGGGGGATGTGTGCCGCCTGATGCCGGGTGAGTTTTTTGCGCATTATGCTCGCGTGTCGGGACCGTATGTGGTGCAGTGTACAAGGGGTGCCTATATTTACCAGCGCCAAATGGCAGACAACGCCGAGCTGATGGCAAAAGCCATGCAGCCATTGGAGGACTTTAAACCATGGGGCGACCAAAACCGCACGGAAGAGAGTATGGACACTGGGCGTATGCAGGCTATTCGCCACCATTTGGAGCTCATTGTCAAACAGCCCTTTGATTACAACGATGATGATTCTCCCATCAATGTAAGCCCGCGTGAAATGCTGATGCGCTTGGCGGTGGATACGGGCTTTTTGGATACGCTCCAAGGGGTGCACCCAGAGCAGGTGGACTACGGCAATGCTCTGACGTATTGCTTGGTCAACGCACTCTATGAGTATGGTTGCCACCCCGAGGTGCCAGAAGCGCGTGCGGCCCTCAAAGCCATCACCCAGCGCTTGCGCGACAGTGAAGGGGACTACAGCTTGGTGCTGCGTGTGCTCCGCGAATCTGCCCGCAGTCAATCCAAACCTAGCCCTGCCGCAGCGCAATTTGATTCGCTGCGGGCGGGGGATGCGTCTGCTGGGGCGGCACCAGAAAGCACGCCTGACGATGATGAAACGTGGTTGCCCGTTGTGAAATTGCCGCGCGCAAGGGATATATCCCAGATTGAGGAAGACGAGGATGTGGACTTTGGCCCGGTCGATATTGACGAAGCAAGTCTGCCACCTCTCGAGTTGATGCAGTTCGACTTTAGCGCCGAGCACGCAACAGATGCCGGCGATAGCATCTGGTCTGCTCGCAAGATTGGAGAGCCGCCCGCTGCTCAGGAGCCGCCACCCGCCGCCGCGCCCACTGAGCCGCCGCCTGCACCCACAGCCGAGGCTCCCCAGCCCGAGCCGCTCATGAAAGCGGTTGAAACCGATAATGCGGAGATTTGGGGCGATTTGTTCAAGTTCAAATTCCCGGGCTTGAAACACGCGGATAAGCCCTCCACTCCCCCGCCGAGCAAACCCAAGCGCATCCAAGGCCTTTTTGATTTTGGCGATGACGATGTAAAATGAACACCCTAGCCTATCCCCCCATGGAAGCCTCTCATTTACACCCCTCTTTGCAGGGCCGATTGGATAACCCCCTCTGGCGTCTCAACCACTTGTACTGGATTGAGAACAAAAGTGGGCACATGCAGCGCTTTCGTTTGAATGCGGCACAAAGTCGCCTGCACCAGCATTTGTGGAACCGCAATGCCGTGCTCAAAGCTCGCCAGTTGGGCATATCCACTTACGTGGCCATGTTGATGCTAGACCGCTGCCTATTCACCCCCAATTACCACGCCGGTATCATCGACAAAACCTTGCCCGATGCAGAGCAAAAGCTCGAGAAAATTCGCTTTGCGTGGGAGCATTTGGACTACGAGCCTCCCGGTGCGGCGGGGGAGGAAAAAGCCCTAGCTTGCTTGGGCTCCCTGCTCAAACAACGCTCTGGTGTGCAGAAAAAGGCTGCCCTGCGCCCGGTGGCAGATGCTCGCACCCGCTTGGCTTTTGCCAACGGGAGCGACATTCGCCTAGGCACAACCCTGCGCGGTGGCACATTGCAGCTGCTGCATGTCTCGGAGCTGGCGCATGTTTCTGTGCATTCGCCGTGGCGAGCCAGAGAGATACGCACTGGTGCCATCAACACCGTGCCGGCGGAGGGGACCATCATCCTCGAGAGCACCCACGAGGGCGGCCGCTATGGTGTGAACTATGAGATGATGACCCAGGCCATGGAAAATACGGCCAAAGCCGAGCTCACCCCGCTCGATTTTCGCTTCTTCTTCTTCAGCTGGTTCGACCACCCTGACTATGCGCTTGCTGGGCGTCCTGGGTGGGATGACGCTGCCGCAGCCTATTTCGAAAAACTGGAGCAGGTGAGCGGGGTGCAGCTGAGCCCCCGCCAAAAACAATGGTATGCCCGCATGCAGCGCACCATGGGCGCCGCCATGTGCCAAGAGTACCCCTCTACCCCCGAGGAGGCCTTCTCCACCGGTAACGATGGGGCCATCTACGGCGCTCAGATGGCTTTGCTGCGCGAGCAGGGGCGCATCGGGGCCGCTTTTGAGTACAACCCGCAAGAGCCCCTCTACGCGGCTTGGGATTTGGGGCTGAGCGATCACACCGCCATCTGGCTTCTCCAGCATTGGGGCAAAGATGTGTATTGGCTCAACCACTATGCGGCCAATCAGTACCCGCTGGAGCACTATGCTGGCAAAATTCGTGAGTGGGAGCAGCGCTATGGCCCCATCGCGGCTCATTTTCTGCCGCATGATGCCGCCCACCGCGACCCCCACGGCCATTCCTATGTAGAAAGCTTGGCTCAGTGCGGCATCAGCGCGGTGCGGGTTGTCCCCCGCACCCCTGATGTGTGGCGCGGCATCAACACCCTGCGCGGTATTCTGGTGCACAGCTGGTTTCACCCCGACACCATGGTGCAGCGCCTTACTCCCACGGGAGAGCGCGAACCCTCGGGTCTCACCTGCTTAGAGATGTATCGCACCGCGCCGCCGGGCGCCTCTGGTACCTGCCGCGAAACCCCGCTGCACGATGCTTCCTCCCACAGCGCAGATGCCGCCCGCATGTTTGCCGAGGCTCTTTCGCACGGCCTCGTCGCACCGGTCAATGTGCGCCGCGCCCCGCGCTTGGCTAGGATGTGAATTGTCGTATAGGTCATGAATGATAGTGAAGATTGCATTTGCTATAAGTTGCAGTCTATGATATAATGCACGCATGACCGCGAATAAGAGTTTCGTAGCAGAGATGGCAGACCTGCTGGGTCTGGATGCGCGTTTGGTGGTTCCCTATGGTTTGGACAAGGCCAAGGTGAGCATTCAGGCGCTGCGTGAGAAACCGCGCAAGGGTCGCCTGATTTTGGTGAGTGCGCTGACCCCCACTCCTGCAGGTGAGGGCAAGACCACGGTGTCCATTGGTTTGGCACAGGGGTTGAAGGCCATTGGCAAGAGCGCATGTTTGGCTTTGCGCGAGCCCTCGATGGGGCCCGTCTTTGGTCGCAAGGGTGGCGCTACGGGTGGTGGTGCTTCTAGCATCACGCCTGGCGACAGCATCAACCTGTGCTTCAACGGCGACTTCCCCGCTATCACCGCTGCCAACAACTTGCTGGCCGCCGTGATTGATAATGCTCTTTTCTACCGCACCACGAAGCTGAGTCAGAACAAGGTGACGTGGAAGCGCGTGATGGACATGAACGATCGCTCCCTGCGCAGCATCGTGGTGGGCCTGAACCGCAACGGTGTGGCTCGTGAGGATGGTTTCAACATCACCCCAGCTTCCGAAATCATGGCCTGCCTTTGCTTGGCTGAGGATTTGGATGACCTGCGCCGCCGCATCGACAACATCGTGGTGGGCTTCACGGATGAGGATGAGGCTGTGTATGCCAAGGAATTCGGCGTGACGGATGCCTTGCTGGCCATTCTGCGCGAGGCTATCAACCCGAACTTGGTGCGTTCTTTGGAAGGTGTGCCGGCCTTTGTGCATGGCGGTCCCTTCGCCAACATTGCCCATGGTTGCAACTCCGTGATTGCTACCCGCATGGCCTTGGCTTGCGCCGATTATGCCGTGACGGAAGCTGGTTTCGCCTTTGATTTGGGCGCTGAGAAGTTCTTGGATATCAAGTGCCGCCAGAGCGGGCTCTCCCCGGATGCGATTGTGATTGTAGCCACCATCCGCGCGCTGAAGATGCACGGCGGCGTGGCTAAGACGGAGCTGGAAACTCCCAACGTGGAGGCTGTGCGCCGTGGCTTGGATAATTTGGCGGCCCATATCGAGAGCGCCCGCTTGTACAAGCGCCCCATTACGGTGGCCATCAACCTCTTCGAGGCCTCCGACACGCAGGAAGAAATCGCCGCCGTGAAGGAGTTGTGCGCCGAGATGGGTGTGGGATGCGCCGTGGCCAATGTCTTCGGTCAGGGTGGTCCCGGCTCCATGGAGCTTGCCCAGACCGTGGTGGACAGCATCACGGACGACCAGCCCGAGTTCTCTTGCTTGTACAGCTTGGATATCCCCGTGGTGGAGCGTATGGAAGCCATTGCCAAGGGCGTGTACGGTGCCGATGGCGTGGTGCTGACCAAGGCTGCCCAGAAGAAGCTGGCCCTCATGGAGCGCAACGGTCTCACCGATCTCCCCATCTGCATGGCCAAGACGCAGAACTCCCTCTCTGACAACGCCGCGCTGACGGGCCGCCCCAAGGGCTTCACCGTGACGGTGCGCGACTTTGAAATTGCCAATGGCGCCGGCTTCTTGGTGGCGCTGTGTGGCGATATTCTGCGCATGCCTGCGCTGCCCAAGGTGCCGTCTGCCTGTGACTTCCGCGTGGATGCGGAGGGCCGCATCAGTGGCATGAAGGGTTAATCCCCGTAGAACAAAGCCGAAAGGCAGAACCTGCACCCCCGGATGTGCTGCAAGCCCCGCTGCTTAGCGGGCAAGCACGCCGGGGGTGCCGCTGTTGCCGCAGGCAGAGATGGGGCGCACGGCGATGCGGTCTGCGCCGCTCAGCATGCTGGCCGGCAGGGTCACATTGCGGCGGCTGCCCGGGAGCACGCACAGGGTTGCCCAGCGCCCCTCGCGGCGTGCTTGCAATACCCATTTGCGAGCGCTTCCATCTTGCGGGTGCCACACGATACCCACCCCTTGGCGCAGCATTTTGAGCTGCACAGCCGGGGCTGCGGGGCGGGCGTTGCCACACCACGGCATGGCGGGAGTCACAGCGTAGCCGCGGTAGCGGGCCTCGAGCTGGGCTTGCACCCCGCCGCGGTTGGTGCCAATGGATTTCCAGCTCCAGTACAACTGTCCAGCGCTTTGGCGGGCGAGTTTGCGAGAATAATCAATTTGTGCGCCGATTTCCGAGGCAGGGCGCCCGGGGTCCTCAGAGCTATTGATGCGCACAGAGGCAATACCCGGCCATACGGGGCGATTGGGGTTGATGGCGCTCCACCACTGCATGAGGGCGGTGAAGCTCTGTGGACCCTCAATGCGCCAGTACAACTGGGGGGAGAGGTAATCGACCCAGCCTTTAGCGAGCCATTTGCGGGCATCGCAGGCCAAGTGTTCGTATGCATTCACGCCAGCTTCCACGCCTCGGGGATACCCGGGCTGCCAAATACCGAAGGGGCTGATGCCAACACGCACCCAGGGCTTGGCTGATTTGACGCTGCGGTAGAGCTTTTGGACGAAAGCATCAATCACGGCGCGGCGTTGGGCTGGTGTGCGGCCATCTGCAATGTTGTGGTGGGGCGGGTAGGGGTAGAAGTAGTCATCCAGATGCACTCCATCAATATCGTAGCGCCGCACGACGTCCATGATGACGTTGAGCACGTGGCCTTGCGCGGCTCCCTTGCTGGGGTCGAGCATGGTGGTCTTACCCGCGCGCTTGATGAGCCCTGGCTGGCGGGCCGCAATGTGCCCTTTGCCGATGGGACGCCCGTCTATCGTGGCGCGGAAAGGGTTGAACCATGCGTGCAGCTCGATGCCGCGGCGGTGTGCTTCGGCAATGGCAAAGGCTAGGGGGTCGTAGCCAGGGTTGGCTCCGGGGCCGCTCAGCCAGGCGCTCCAAGGCTCGATGCCGGATTTGTAGAGCGCGTCGCCGTTGGGGCGCACCTGAAGGATGATGGCATTGAGCTTGAGCTGCACGGCCTTGTTGAGGATGGCGAGCAACTCTGCCTTTTGCTGGGCGGCTGATAAGCCCGCACGGGAGGGCCAATCAAGGTTGTACACGGTAGCCACCCAAGCTGCACGGAATTCGCGCGCGGGTTCAGGCACATTCTCCGCTACTTGTTGCCATGCAAAGCACAGCGGCGAAAAAATGATGAGTAACAGGGTAATGAGAAAATTTTTCACGCTCACAAGCTTAAATCTTACCCCTCCGAGATGCAAGCCGGAATACTGCCATATAGACTATGCCCAATGGTTTCTTGCACCAGAGGCGTGTTGACATTTGCTCATAAAAAAAGCGTGGGTTACTTTTGCAGCAACCCACGCGATGAATTTTAGGGAGTCTGGCTCAAAATCAGGCCTCGGGCTGGGTTTCAGCCTCGGCAGAGTAGTCGATGGCGGCCAGAGCCTGGTAGAGGCGCCAGCGGCGCTTGATGTCCTGCTCTTCCAGAGCCAGCAACTTCTCGAAGTTGGCCTTGTTGCTCTTGGCCAGCATCTTGAAGCGGTTTTCGCCACCCTTGCCATCCACGCCGATGAGGGCATCGCGCACGGGCATCTTGGGATTGCGGCTCTTGATGGTGAGCGGGTTCTTGCCCTGCTTGATGTTGTCGGGGTTGAAGTTGTAGAGCAACCAGCGACCGCAGTCAACAGCATCCTTCTGGCGGTCCAGACCCTGAGCCATGTTGATGCCGTGGTTGATGCAGTGGCTGTAGGCAATCACGAGAGCGGGACCATCGTACTCCTCAGCCTCGACCAGCGTCTTGAGTGCATGCTCATCGTTGGAGCCCATGGAGATGGAGGCCACATAGATGTTGCCGTAGGTCATGGCCATGTAGCCGATGTCCTTCTTCACCTGGTCCTTACCGCGGGTGGCGAACTTAGCCACAGCGGAGCGCGGAGTAGCCTTGGAGCACTGACCACCAGTGTTGGAGTATACTTCCGTATCCATCACCAGCACCTTCACATTGCGGCCAGAGGCCAAGATGTGGTCCAAACCACCGTAGCCGATGTCGTATGCCCAGCCGTCGCCGCCGAGAATCCACACAGACTTGCGCACCAAGTAGTTGGCCTGAGCCTTGAGGGCTGCCAGCTCAGGAGCATCGCCGCATGCGGCCTTGATGGCTGCCACGGTTTCGCGAGCGGAAGCCACTTCGGCTTCGGTCTTCTGCGGGTTGTTCTTGATGGCTTCGACCAGCTCGGTGCCAATCTTATCAGCTGCGGCGTCGAGGAGCTCCAGAGCGTATTCTTCCTTCTTGTCCAGGGAGACGCGGAAGCCAAGACCGAACTGGGCGTTGTCTTCGAAGAGGCTGTTGCACCATGCGGGGCCGCGGCCATCGGCATCGTGCGTCCAGGGCGTGGTGGGCAGGTTGCCGCCGTAGATGGAGGAGCAGCCTGTTGCGTTGGCTACCACCAAGCGGTTGCCGAAGAGCTGGGAGAGGGCTTTCACATACGGGGTCTCACCGCAGCCGGCGCATGCACCGCTGAATTCGAACAGCGGGCGCAGGAACTGGGCATCCTTCACCTGAGATACGTTGATCTTGGTGCGATCCGGATCAGGCAGCTTCTCGAAGAACTTCCAGTTGGCGGCCTCGGGTGCCAGAGATTCGGCAGCCGGTGTCATCGTCAGGGAGTTCGTGGGGCATACGCGGGAGCAGAGTGTGCAGCCCGTGCAGTCGGAGGCAGATACCTGGATAATGAACTTCTTGCCCTGCCAGTTCTTGTGCATCTTGCTGGCATCGGCGCTCTTGAAGCTCTCTGGGGCGCCCTCCAAATCGGTAGCGTCCACCATCTTGGCTCGGATAGCAGCGTGGGGGCACACCATGGTGCACTTGCCGCACTGGATACAGGCCTTGCTGGTTTCGGTCTTCTCGGGCTGCCACACGGGGATTTCAAGCGCAAGGTCACGCTTTTCGTACTGGGTGGTGCCGCTGGGGAAGGTGCCGTCTACGGGCATTTCAGATACCTTCACGCTGTCGCCTTCGCCAATGACAATCTTGCCGAGGACATCGCGCACGAAGTCGGGAGCACCGGGAGCCAAAGCGGGGGGCAGCTCGTGGCCGGTGATGGCGGTACCCAGGGGTACTTCGTAGAGGTTTTCGAGGGATGCATCCACAGCCTGGATGTTCTTGGCCACCACTTCGTCACCCTTCTTGCCATAGGTCTTCTTGATGGCTTCTTTGATGTAGCCGATAGCCTCGTCGGAGGGAATCACGCCGGCCAAGTTGAAGAAGCAGGTCTGCATGATCATGTTGATGCGGCCACCCATGCCAGTAGCGCGGGCTACCTTGAAGGCATTGATGCAGTACACCTTGATGTTCTTGTCCAGAATCTGCTGCTGCATGCGGGCAGGCAGGCTGTCCCACACCTTGTCAGCGGGCACAGGCGTGTTGATGAGGAATGTGGCGCCCGGGGCTGCGTTCTTCAAGAAGTCGAAGGTGTTGAGCAGGCTGGGCTGGTGCAGTGCGATGAAGTTGGCGCTGGTGATGAGGTAGGTGCTGTGAATCGGGGTGGTGCCGAAACGCAGGTGGGATACCGTGGAGGAGCCAGACTTCTTGGAGTCGTACACGAAGTAGCCCTGCACATACAGGTCTGTGTGCTTGCCGATAATCTTGATGGCGTCCTTGTTGGCGCCCACGGTGCCGTCGGAACCCAAACCATAGAACATGCAGCGGGTCACGGTGTCGGCCTCGGTGGTGAAGCTGGGATCATAGGCGATGGACTTGCCCGTCACGTCGTCTTCGATACCCACGGCAAAGTCAGTCATGGGGGTGTCTTTCTTGAGCTCGTCGTACACACCCTTCACCATGGCGGGGGTGAATTCCTTGGAGCCCAGACCATAGCGACCACCCACGATGATGGGCATGGCGAAGGGCAGGGTGCCCTTCACAGAGGCATCGGAGAGAGCCTGCACCACGTCCTGCAGCAGGGGTTCGCCCAAGCTGCCGGGTTCCTTGGTGCGGTCAAGCACAGCAATCTTCTTCACCGTCTTGGGCAGAGCGGCAATGACGTCCTCAGCCGGGAAGGGACGATAGAGGCGCACCTTGAGTACGCCGATGTCTTCGGAGAGAGCCTGCACGGTTTCAAGGCAGGCTTCGGCGCCAGAGCCCATGATGACGATGACGCGGGTAGCCTCGGGGCTGCCGATGTATTCGACCACGTCGTAGCAGCGGCCAGTCAGCTCGCCAAACTTCTTCATGGCCTTCTTCACGATGCCGGGCACAGCGTTGTAGAAGCTGTTGACGGTTTCGCGGCCTTGGGAGTACACGTCGGGGTTCTGGGCGGTACCGCGGATGACGGGAGCGTCGGGGGTGAGGGCGCGGGCGTGGAAAGCATCCACCAAATCTTGATCAATCATGCCGCGCAGCTGCTCATCGGTGATGTCAGCAATCTTACCCACTTCGTGAGAGGTGCGGAAACCATCAAAGAAGTTGATGAAGGGCACGCGGCACTCAAGGGTGGCAGCATGGGCGATGGCTGCCATATCCGGGGCTTCCTGCGTGCTGGCGCCGCAGAGCATAGCAAAGCCGGTGGAGCGGGCGCTCATCACGTCGCTGTGGTCGCCGAAAATGGACAGACCCTGAGCAGCCAAGGCGCGAGCGGCAATGTGGAAGACGCAGGGAGTCAGTTCGCCTGCAATCTTGAACATGTTGGGAATCATCAGCAACAAACCCTGAGATGCCGTGAAAGTGGTGGCCATGGAGCCTGTCTGCAATGCGCCGTGCACGGCGCCGGCTGCACCGGCCTCACTTTCCATTTCCACGATGCTGGGGACCGTTCCCCAGAGGTTCTTGCGATCTACGGCGGTCCAAGCCTCTGCCGATTCACCCATCGGAGAGGACGGGGTGATGGGGTAGATAGCGGCCACTTCCGAACAACGGTATGCCACGGAAGCAACGGCTTCGTTGGCATCAATGGTGCTGTATGTAGTATTCATGTGTGTGAGTGGGTTTGAAAGAGCATGGGTCGTAGAGATAACTCTACAACGCGAAACACAGTTTCACTGGCACGATATTACACCCCGAAGCAAGCTAAATCAACTCAAAAAGGCGTCTAACTGAGTTTTTTTGTAAGGTCTGAGCAAGCGTCTGCGGAATTAATTGTGTTCTAAGCGAAGCGGATGCTTGACATGGTATGAGGGCTTGTGTAGGATGATGCCCCTATCCCCTTTTATATTGGGAGCAAGTTTTTTCTGAATGAATACAATGAATACAAATAAAATCGTATACCATTTTGGTGGTGGTACCGCAGATGGCAATGGCAGCATGAAAGAGCTGCTGGGTGGTAAGGGTGCAAATTTGGCAGAAATGGCTCGCATCGGGCTTCCTGTGCCCCCCGGGTTCACCATTACCACAGAGGTATGCACCTATTACTACGACAATGGTCTGAGCTATCCCGCCGAGCTGGAGTCTGAGGTGCGTGCCGGCATTGCTCGCATGGAGGAACTGGTGGGCCGCAAGTTTGGTGATACCGTCGCCATGCCGCTTCTTGTATCTGTTCGCTCGGGTGCGCGCGAATCCATGCCCGGCATGATGGATACGATTCTGAACTTGGGTCTGAATGACGAGACGGTGGAAGCCATGGCATCTGCTACCTCCAACCCCCGATTTGCATGGGACTGCTACCGCCGCTTTGTGCAGATGTATGGCGATGTGGTGATGGGTGTGCAGAAGGGTGAAGGTGAGGATATGGAGCCCTTTGAATCTGAAATCCACGCACTGAAGCAGGAACGCTATGGACACGATATTTCGGATGCCGAGTTGACGGCTGAGGATAGCCGCGAGCTGGTGAAGCGTTTCAAGACGCTTGTGCTGCGTCGCACGGGCGAGAACTTCCCTGCCGATCCGTGGAGTCAGCTCAAGGGCGCCATCGGTGCAGTGTTTGGCTCTTGGAACAACGAGCGCGCCATCACCTACCGCGCCAAGTACGGTATTCCTGCCGATTGGGGTACTGCTGTGAACGTGCAGTGCATGGTCTTTGGCAACACGTCCAATGAATCTGGCTCGGGTGTGGCTTTCACCCGCAACCCCGCCATCGGTGCCAACGAATTCTATGGCGAATTCCTCATGAATGCTCAGGGTGAGGACGTGGTGGCTGGTGTGCGCACCCCCGAGCCCGTTGGTAAGCTCGCAGAGGTGATGCCCGGTGCCTATGAAGAGCTCTGCGGCATCCGCAAGACGCTCGAAAACCACTTCCGCGACATGCAGGACTTCGAGTTCACCATTCAGGACCGCAAGGTGTACATGTTGCAGACCCGCAACGGCAAGCGCACCGGTATTGCGGCTTTCCGCATCGCCTGTGATATGGAACGCGAGGGCCTGATTGACTGGAAAACAGCCGTCAAGCGCATCCCTGCCGACCAGGTGGACCAAGTGCTGGCTCCCATCTTTGACGATACGGCCCTGCGCTCTGCCAAGTGCATCGCCAAGGGGCTCAACGCTGGCCCCGGCGCTGCCTCTGGTCGCTTCTATCTCAACGCTGCGCGTTGCGTGGAGGCTACCAAGCGCGGCGAAAAGGTGCTGCTGGTGCGTCTGGAGACCTCTCCCGAGGACTTGCGCGGCATGATTGCGGCAGAAGGCATCCTGACAGCTCGTGGTGGTCTGTCTAGCCACGCGGCATTGGTGGCACGCCAGATGGGCAAGGTGTGCGTGTGTGGCGTGAGCGACATGGCCATTGACTACCAAGAACGCACCATCACCATCGGCGGTGTTGTTTATAATGAGGGCGACTACCTCTCCTTGGATGGCACGGCGGGCTTGGTGTATGCTGGCAAGCTGCCCACCGCACCTTCCGAGGTGGTGCAAGTGCTCATCAAGAAGACCATGCAGCCTGAGCAAAGCCGCACCTACCGCGATTTTGCGCGCGTCATGGAGTGGTGCAACAGCCTCGCCCGCCTCAAGGTGCGCACCAACGCCGACTCCCCAGACCAGACCGAAGCTGCTATCGCATTCGGCGCCACGGGCATTGGTCTCTGCCGCACCGAGCACATGTTCTTCAATGGCAATCGCATTGACTTCATGCGCCGCATGATTCTGTCTCAGCGCATGGATGAACGCCGCGATGCTGTGCTCAATTTGCTCCCCTTCCAGAAGAGCGATTTCAAGGGCATCTTCAAGGCCTTGGCTGGGCGCCCTGCCACCATCCGTCTGCTGGATCCCCCCTTGCACGAATTCCTCCCCCAAACCAAGGAGCAGCAGCTGGACCTCTCCAAGAAGTTCAATATGCCCGTCGAGTTCATCATGCGCCGCGTGTCCGAGCTGCATGAGTTCAACCCCATGCTCGGCCACCGCGGGTGCCGCTTGGGTATCGACCACCCCGAAATCACCGAGATGCAGGCCCGCGCCATCATCGAGGCTGCCATCGAGGTGGAGGAAGAAGAGGGTATCGAGGTTCGCCCCGAAATCATGGTGCCGCTCGTCTCCTTCAACAAGGAGTTGGAGCTGCAAAAGGCCATCATCGACCGCGTGGCGGCCGAGGTGTTTGCCGAGAAGAGTCGCCGCATTTCCTACAAGGTCGGCACGATGATTGAAATCCCCCGCGCTTGTGTCACGGCTGATGAAATCGCCCAAAATGCCGAGTTCTTCTCCTTCGGTACCAACGACCTCACGCAGACCGGCCTCGGCATGAGTCGCGATGACTCCGGCGCCTTCCTCGGTACATATCAAGACCTGGAAATTATCGGTCGCAATGTCTTCGCCAGCATCGACCAGCAGGGCGTGGGTAAGCTCATGCAGATTGGTGTGGAGCTTGGTCGCAAGACCCGCCCCGGCATGAAGATGGGTATCTGTGGCGAGCACGGCGGCGACCCCGCCTCCGTCAAGTTCTGCCACAAGATTGGTCTCAGCTACGTGTCTTGCTCCCCCTACCGCGTGCCCACGGCTCGTATCGCCGCTGCTCAGGCCGCGCTCGAGGATGAAGCTTAAAATAGGCTCTGCAATATCAATGATTCACAGGCCCAGGGGGATTGCCTCTGGGCCTGTGCTGTATTCGGCTTTGCTCATTGTTCATTTTTATTTGCCTTTACATGTGCGCGTAATGAGCGTATAATACAGCTCAGGAGTACTCTATAATCTACTTTTATACGACTTATGATGACATCTGCTCAGATTCGCCAGAGCTTTTTGGACTTTTTTCAGGAAAAGCAGCATGCGGTGGTGCCCTCTGCCTCGCTGATGCCGCAGAGCCCCGGTTTGCTGTTCACCAATGCTGGTATGAACCAGTTTGTGCCCTACTTCCTTGGCGTGTGGACGCCGCCGTGGAAGCCGGCCCGCGCCACAGACACGCAGAAGTGCATCCGCGCCGGTGGTAAGCACAACGACTTGGAGGATGTGGGGCAAGACAGCTACCACCACACCATGTTCGAAATGCTGGGCAACTGGTCCTTTGGCGATTATTTCAAGAAGGAAGCCATTGCCTGGGCTTGGGAACTGGTGGTGGAGCGCTGGGGATTCCCCGCCGAGCGCTTGTATGCCACGGTGTACTGCCCGGATAAGAGCAAGGGCGACCCTGGCGAGTTCGACCAAGAGGCCTACGATACATGGGCTCCGCTTTTCGAAGCCAAGGGGCTGGACCCCAAAGTACACATCGTTAATGGCGGTGTGAAAGACAATTTCTGGATGATGGGCGAGACGGGACCCTGCGGTCCGTGCTCTGAATTGCATGTGGACCTGACCCCCGAGGGCAAGACGGAAGGCCGCTTGGTGAACAAGGACAGCGCCCAGTGCATTGAGATTTGGAACTTGGTGTTCATCCAGTACAATGCTGAGAGCGATGGCACTTTCCGCAACTTGCCGGCCTGCCACGTGGATACGGGTATGGGCTTTGAACGCGCCTGCGCCATGATGCAGTGCACCAAGGGCTTCACGGATTTCAACGTGCGTGTGTCGAACTACAGCACGGATGTGTTCCGCCCCATCTTCAAGAAGATTGAGGAGATTTCTGGCCGCGTGTACGCTGATATTTACCCGCAGGATGCCACGGACGCCAACCGCGAGCAGCTCAAGGAGAGTATTGCTTTCCGCGTGATTGCCGACCACATCCGCACCCTCAGCTTCTCGATTGCTGATGGTATTTTGCCCGGCAACAATGGCCGCAACTATGTGCTGCGCCGCATTTTGCGCCGCGCTGTGCGCTATGGCCGTACTCTTGGTTTGGAGAAGCCTTTCCTCTCCCTGTTGGTGGATACACTTGCCGCGGAGATGGGCAGCGTGTTCCCCGAGCTGGTGGCACGCTCCGCTACCATCAAGGATGTGTTGCTGCGCGAGGAAACGAGCTTCAACGAGACGCTCGACCGTGGTTTGGAACTCTTCGATAAGGAAGTGGCTGCTACGGGCGCGGTCTCTGGCGACTTTGCCTTCAAGCTGTACGATACATACGGTTTCCCGATTGACTTGACGGCCCTGATGGCACGCGAGCGTGGCTTGAGCATCGACACGGAGCGCTTTGAGACACTCATGGAAGAGCAGCGCCAGCGCGCTAAGGCTGCCCAGAAGAAGCAGATTGTGCGCGCTCTCGACCTCAAGACTGAGCAGGTGACGGATTTTGTGGGGTACACAGAAGATGCCTGCGAGGCGACTGTGACCGAAGTGCACGAAGCTGAGGGGATGATTTTTGTCATCACCGACAAGACACCGTTCTACGCAGAAATGGGTGGCCAGCTGAGCGATGGTGGCACCCTGGCCCTGGGTGGCGACTCCGCCCCTGTGCTGGGTGTGCAGCAGATTGGTAAGGCCCGCGCCCACCTCGTGTCTGTGGCAGATGGCGTGACCCCCGCCGTAGGCGATGTGGTGACCCTGCAACTGGACACCGTGCGCCGCCGCGCTCTCGAGGCACACCACAGCGCCACGCACTTGCTGCACAAGGCCCTGCGCGAGCTGGTGAGCGAGGATATCGCCCAGCAAGGCTCGTTGGTCGATGCCGACCGCCTGCGTTTCGACGTGAACAGCGCAGCTATTTCCAAGGCTGATTTGCGCCGCGTGGAAGAATTGGTGAACCAGTGGGTGGCAGAAGACTTGCCCATCATCGCCAAGGAATACCCCATGACGGAAATCAAGAAGCACCCCGAAATCTGCCAGTTCTTCGGTGATAAGTACGGCGATGTGGTGCGCTTGGTGCAGATGGGCGGCGAGACCGATGGGTTCAACGGCGTTTCCATGGAGCTTTGCGGTGGTACGCATGCCGCAACAACTGGGCAGGTGGGCTTCTTCAAGATTCGCAGCGAGGGCGCTATTGCCAGTGGCGTGCGCCGTATCGAGGCGGCTGTGGGCGAGGCTGGCTTGGCCACCGTGCGCGAAATCATTGCGGCACGTCTCCCGGAATCCAAGGAAATGTACGAGAAGTTGGCAGAAGCCAACGGCAAGCTTGCCGATATGGGACAGCCCACAATTCCTGTGCCCACCAACGATGCCCAGCCGGCCAAGAAGGCTGTAGAGTCTCGCGATATCCGCGAGGTGAACGCATTGTTGGATGAGTTCAACGCCTATTGCGATACGCTGAAGGAAGCTGCCATGGAGGCCGACAAGCGACTCAAGAAGGCTCAGGCCGCAGCTGCCGCCAGCATGGCAGATGCCCTGCTGGCAGAGACCCTGACCAGCGGCAATGTGGTGCTGACGGCTGAGGGTGGCAACGATTTGCTCACAGAACTTTTCAATGGTTTGCGCAAGCGCCATTATGCTGGTGCCGTGTTCATGATTGTGGACGACGGTGCAACACTTTCCCTGGGTGCCTATTGTGGCGAAGAAGCCCAGGCCGCCGGCTTGAAGGCTGGTGATCTCATCCGCACCTTGGCACCCATTGTGGGCGGCAAGGGCGGCGGCAAGGCTGATATGGCTCGTGGCTCTGGCAAGAACCGAGACGCTGCAGAGCAGTTGGCTACCCAGGCAGCCCAAGCGCTGTCTTGCTAAAGATACACAGACAACACACCTACATCTCCATTCACCATGAATAAGAATATTCCTCCTGTTTATCCGGATGAACCTCAGATTCCGATTTTGCCGAACATGCTCACGGCAGGCAACCTGCTGTGTGGCTTCTTCTCCATTCTGACGATTTTTGAGGGTATGAAGTTCCAAGCTGGCACGGAGCAGGCATTCCTGCACTACCAGCACGCTACTTATCTCATCTTCGCAGCTTGCATCTTCGATTTGCTCGATGGCCGCGTGGCACGCATGTGCAAGAGCGACGGCCCGTTCGGGCGCGAGTTCGACTCCATCGCGGATGTGGTGTCCTTCGGTATCGCCCCGGCAATGCTGTTGTCTCAGGCAGTGTTGTTCAACCTGGAGATTCCCTACCTGGGCTGGGCCATTGCGGTGTTGTACCTGCTGTGTGCGGCGCTGCGTTTGGCTCGCTTCAACTGCATGGCTGCCGCGCCTAAGAAGCCGAATCAGAGCATGGATTTCGTGGGCTTGCCCGTGCCCATGGCTGCCGGCGCTGTGGTGAGCACCATGTACTTGGTGATTGACCTCACCTCCAACCGCAACCTCATCATCCCCCCCGTGTGGCAGTATGTGATGGCGGCGGTCATGGCAGTGGTGGCTATCCTGATGATGAGCCGCGTGATTTATCCCAGCTTCAAGCATGTGAACTTCGAGAAGCGTGGCACGGCTATGGCCATCCTCATGGCCGTTATCGCCATCTGCGCCTTCATCTTCTTCCCGTGGATTGCACCTGCGTTCATCTTTGTGTGCTACTTGGGTTATGGGTTGGTGGTGCGCCCCTTCCTGACCCGCCGCATGCGCCGCATGATTGAGGTGGTGGGTGAAGATGCCGACCACACTCCAGAGGCCTAACAAGCTCCCCATACGATAAGATAATGCCGTCTACACGCATTCAATGGATTGATTTTTGCCGCGTGTACACGGCATTTCTTGTGGTGCTGCGCCATGTGGACCGCCCCTATGCCAGCGTGAATTATGTGGTGGATTTATTCAACTACCGCAGTTTGATTTTCTTTTTCTTTTTGGCTTCTGGTTATTTTGCACACCGGGCCATGGCGGGGCAATGGCTCGATTGGCAGCGCACGCGCAAGCTGCTGGTTCCCTATATATTTTGGACAGCCGTGGTGTCCATCCTGCTGCTGCAACCGCTGATTCATTGGGAGCAAACGCTGGCTGGCAACTTTAGTTGGTTGAGCTGGGAGCTGATTCCGCGCGAGATGGGTTTGCTGAACTGGTGCTATTGGGATTTTGACAATGTGCCGCTGTGGTTTTTGCGCACGCTGATCCTGCTGGCGCTTTTCTGCCCGTTGCTGCAGAAGTTGCCCTCCAAGGTGCTGCTGGTGGTGGTGTTGCTTTGCTTTGCGGGGAGTGATGTGCTGTGTGCACGCGATATGGATACAGCTCGTAGCCACAAAAGCTGGTATGTGGGTTGGCTGCCCTTCCGCTTGTATGAGAGCATCTTGGCGCTGGGTTTCTACTCGCTGGGCGTGTGGATTCGCCGCTACGCGGATTTTGAGCGCTTGACGTCCTATATGCGCAGCTATGCGTGGACGGTGGTGCTGGCGGCTCTTATTCTGTTGCCCGCGGTGTATGTCTTTGGCTTTTATCCGCCAGTGCAGAGCAGCGCGCTTGTGATGCTGGGGGTGGCCACGACGATGAGTATCGGCTGCCTGTGCGAACAATATCTGCCGCGCTTCTGCGGGTGGATTGCACGCTGGGGTCGCGCTTCATTTTTCATCTATGTGACCCACTACCCCTTGCTGCATATCTGGAAGCTCATTTCGACCGGGGCGTATGGTGGCACTCTTTCCACATGGGAGATAAGCGTGGCGCCATTTTGCATCACCGCCACGAGTATTGGGCTCTACTGCCTGTTGCGGCGTGTGTGTCCGGGCTTCCTGCGCGTATTTGCGCTCTCCTGATGTGCCTGAGCCCTTACTCAGCAGGGGGTGTGGGGGGCAGCGACTCCGCTGCATCATCTTTGCTGGCTTGGCAGCAGAACACGAGTGTCACGATGCTGCAAATGAAGGCGATGTCTGCGATGATGGGCAGCGGTATACAGAGCAGAATGAATGGGCAAATCCACCAGCGGCTGTGACCCGCATCCTTCAAGCGGCGCGCGGTAATGGCTAGCGTGGGAAGAGCTATGATGATTCCCCATGCCACCGCAATGATGGTGCAGATGAAGGTTGTGCGGTAGGTGGTGGAAAAATCTTCCGCAAAGTAAGACCAAACATAGGCTACTTCTGCGGCCAAGTCGTGGTAAACAACATCTGGCGTGATGGGGGTGGAGCAGAGAATCTCTAGCACGCGCGAGTTGACGAGAAGTTCGTTGAAGAACTCCAGAAACACAAACCATGCGGGCAAAAGCAGCGCAACGAGGATGAGCTGGGTGATGCTCACGAACTGCCAAAAGTCCTTGCGTGGCGTTCGGCCAGAAAAATCTGCAAATTGACGAAAACCAAGGAGAAGGGCTCGCATACGGTTGATTTTATCGAGGCAGGTGGGGTTCGAGTGTTTGGCGATTGGCGCGCTCTTGGGAGCGGGCGTTGAGCTCGGCTTGGCGCTGCAAGTGCTGCTGCATGCGGAAGCTCGGGGCCTGCTGGTTCACTGGTGCATAGCTGCCATCTGCGCGCATGCAATAGGATTGCACATTGTCTTTGAAACACGCATCCAAAATGCCCGAGACGCGGTGCGCCAGCATGGCATGTTCGATGGGAATCATCAACTCAACACGCCGGTCGAGGTTGCGCCCCATCCAGTCGGCGCTGGCGATGTATATTTGGGGGCTGCCACCATTGTGGAAGGCAAAAATGCGGGCGTGTTCCAAGTAGCGGTCCACGATACTCACGATGTTGACACGGGATTGCGCCGCGGGCGATGAAGGAAGCCAGCAGCAGATGCCGCGGATGTTCAGGCTGATGCGCACACCGGCCTCCGCCGCTTCATCCAGCGCGCGTATCATGTCGGCATCGTTGAGCGAGTTCATCTTGGCGCGTATCTCTGCGCGCTCGTTTTGCCGGGCTCGGCGTGTCTCTGCCTGAATGAGGGAAAGCAGCTTTTCCTTCATCAAGGCAGGGGAAGGATGCAGACGCCTAAAGCGTGTGAGCTTGGTGCGCCCCGTGATGGAGTTGAAGAATTGAGAGGCATCGGCCCCCAAGTTCTCATCGCAGCTCAGGAGGGAGATGTCGCTGTAGATACGGGCAGTGTTTTCGTTGTAATTGCCTGTGCCAAAGTGGCAGTAGCGCCGCAGCACGCCGTTTTCGCGTCGCACGATGAGGAGCACCTTGGCATGGGTCTTGAAGCCTTTGACCCCATACACCACTTGCACCCCCGAGCGCTGCAACTTTTCTGCTTGTTGCAGGTTTTGGCCTTCATCAAAGCGCGCTTTGAGCTCCACCAGAGCCGTCACTTGCTTGCCAGCTTCCGCTGCGCGGCAGAGGGCGTTGATGAAGCGCGAATGGTGGGCAGTGCGGTACAGACATTGCTTGATGGCCAGCACATCGGGGTCGGCGGCAGCTTCTTCGACAAGCTTGACGATGGGCTCGTAGCTCTCGTACGGATTGTGAATCAGGATGTCTCCCTCGGCTATGTTTTCAAACATAGACATGGAGGGGTCTACCCCTGCTGGCAGACTGGGCTCCCATGCTGTGATTTTGAGATGATCGTTCCCCGGGGCGGAGGCCAAACTTGCAAAGTCGACCAAGCGAAGGGGGCCTGGCACGCTGTAGATGGCGCTCTGGTGGGCGCCCACGATTTGGGCTACGCGCTCGGTGTAGCTGGCAGGAGTACCCTCCAAGATTTCCAAACGCACGCAGTCTGAGAACTTGCGAGCAACCAGCACCTCCTCCATATCCTGCGCAAAATTGCCGCCCTCCTCCTCTGCCACGGCGATGTCGCCATTGCGGGTCACGCGGAAGGGGTAGACGCACACAACCTCTTCTTCGGGGAAGAGGTGACCAATGTGGGTAGCAGCCAAATCCTCTAGCAGTACATATTTTTCTTTTCCCAAGGCAGCGGAGTGAATGCGCCGTGGCAGCATGTCTGGCAGAGTGACAGCCACAAAACGTGTTTCCGCGGGGGCGGTGACCGATTGTAGCTCCACACCCAGAATCAGGTTGAGCGAGGGGAGCATGGGCGGTTGCTCTACCTCCATGGCAAGGGGCGTGAGCAGGGGGGCGATGTTACTGGTAAAATACTGCTCCAAGGCGGCTTGCTGGATTTCCCCCAAATCATCCATGCTCGTAGGAGCCAAATCAGCTTCTGAGAGCAGGGGGAGAAGCTCGTGGCGCATGAGGTCGTATTGCGCTTGCATCATGCGCTCTGTGCGCTCGCGAATGAGCGCGAGCTGCTCTTGCGGGGTGAGCCCCGCGCGGTCTGTGGCGCTTTTCCCGCTCTGCTGCAAGAGCTGCAACCCGCCTACTCGCACCTGAAAGAACTCATCTAAGTTGCTGGCAGATATGGCAAGAAAACGCACCCGCTCCAGCAACGGCAAATCCCTGCGCTGTGCTTGATTGAGCACGCGCTGGTTGAACTCAAGCCATGATATTTCTCGGTTGATGTACATTGCTGTAGCGGCGATGTGTAGCGACCGCCTAGCATACTAGCATATCCACCCCTGCGGGGTCAAGCATATGTTTTGAGCCTGCTGTTTACAGGTGTTACTTGTGATGCAGCGTTGGAAGAACTTTTTGAGTGAGCAAGCTCGCTTGTTTGGTCAGTTTGCCATAGATGCGGTGGATGCAGTACGCCGCGGTAATGGATAAGACCAGGCTCGACAGGGCAAAGAGCGCATTGTTGAGCGCCGTGGCGTGCAGTTCATTTATGTAGCCTGTGTGAAATAAGATGCACCGAATCACGCGCTGGCAGGGGACGTGCGTCAAATAGATGAGGAAGGATAACTGTGAAATCAGGAGTACCCATGGCTTCGGTGCTGTGCGTATTTGAGCAAAGAGTGCAAAGAGTAGGATGCTCAAAAGTGAAATGAAAGGCATGCCAATCTGCCACAAATAGGAATAGATGTCAGGCGATTGCAAGAAGTGATAGTATAGACAGACAACGCTACAGCTGATGGTTATACCGATGGCAATGCAGCAAGCCTTGATGGATGGCAGACGCTGTTTTTCCACCAGTGCCAGCATGATGCATCCCAGCATGAAATGCCCCAACCACAGGGCCGCAGAAAAGGGGTGCGGAAGCGTGAAATCTATGTAGAACGCGATGAGATACCCCATATACAGTGGGATGCTTATGGCTACAAATGTCTTGAGCCGGCATGTCTTCCATAGTTTGGCCATGAAGGGGACCGCAAAATAGAGCCCCGGTAGCATGCAGAGATACCACAGCGGTAGAGCGGCTCCACCGCCATACCAATGTACGATCTTTTTTAATAATTCAGCTGTGCCGTATTGTCCCTGTATGTAGTTGCTCCACAGCGAGCTTTGCCAGAAAAAGGCCAGTACGAAAAAAGCAAAGGAGAGCGGGAAAAGTTTTTTGAAGCTGTGTGTCCAAAAACGCCAGGCTTGGGTATTGCGCTCATTTTTAATCAGAAAAGCCCCGCTCAACATCACGAAAACGGGGACACCCACGAGGACAATCGAATAGACGATGGCTGTCCAAAAGGCGTGTATGGGGCTTGCGGCTTCTGCGCCCATGAACCACGCATGGTTTATCACCACCAACATGGCAGCGAGGCTTCGCAAATATTCTAAGCCCATGTGCCGCGGTGCGTGAGGGGCTGCTTTTGTGTTTGCGGAGGCTGGTGTGGAGGCGTCTTGCATCGAGAAGGTGGGGTGCCGATTGCGCTTGGCTGAATGCGTTATTGGTAGGGGGTGGGGGTGTCGTATATGCCAGAAATGTCAAAAGCTTGTTTTTTTTTGGCCTTTGCGGCCAAATAACATTCTGTAAACTCGTTGTTACGGGCAGACAACCACGTTCTCCTTAGTCTCGATGCCCATTTCAGCATGTGCTTGAGGGCATGCGCCTGTATGGATAAATCAAACCCGTGATTGAAAGCTTTTTTCCATGAACCACAGCAATGGTGAATGCTTACACCCCTGTTCTTGATAAATGCTGGCTGCTCAAAGATTGTTTTTTCGTAAATCTGGCATAAATCATTTTCCCACCTTTTACCGTTTAAATAAAAATCCTCAACTTGGTTAATAAAATAGGCCGTAAAAATGGTGTTGTTGACTGGCCAAATGTTGGGTTTAATGTATTGATAGGAACTCAGAATATCTGTGAGATAAGGGTGGGCCGGGGGAGAATACATGACGGCTGTGCCCAAGGCGCAATCATACATGTATCCCATGATTAGTTTTTCTTTTTCAGCCGCCAATGAAGAAAAGGGGGTGATGAGTTCTACATCGGCGTCAATGTACCAACCACCATCTGTTATTAATTTTTGAAGACGCACGACATCTGCTAAAAATCCCCATTTGCGAGCTTCAATAGCTCGTTTCGCAAAATCGTAGTTTGAAAAATCGATATTGCTCTCGTTCCACTCACACAGCTCATAATCAGGATTAAGCTTGGCCCAGTGTTCAATATTTCTTTTCACTGAATCTGGTAGTTCACTGCCAAACCAACAATAGTGTATTTTTTTTACCATGTCATTAGCCTGTTGAGTGTAAAAATATGTTAATTTTGGCTTCTTTGGACTTGTGGTAACCAGTGATTACCCATTCCTCGTGGATTCTAGCATAATTCTTGCTTGCCCGTCAAGTGAGAACAGAGGCCGCGGGGGACTGAGTAAAGCTCCTCTTCATTTTGCCAAAGGAAACTGCGCGACGTAGGCTTTTTTCTTTACATGTTCTTGCGGCTGTGCTAGATTTTCTGGTGAACTATGGCTAATCCTGAATTATATATCAAGCCGGCTCTGCCTGATCGTGTTTTCCCTTGGGAGAAATACGATCCGCAGACTCGTGAAGAAATCGATGCCTTCTTCAACAGCCCCGAGATTCAAGTCATCAAGGAGCGTATGGTCGACATGGGCCGCCGCCTCTGGCAGCGCGAGTATGTCGATGGCAATGGTGGCAACCTGTCGGTGCGCGTTGCCAAAGATTTGGTGCTTTGCTCTCCCACTCTGTGCTCCAAGGGTTTCATGACGGTGGAGGATATCTGCATGGTCGATATGAAGGCTGGGCAGGTGTGCGGCATTCGCCCCGCCACGAGTGAGGTGAAGACTCACATCGCTATGATGCAGGAGGTGGGCGTCAATGCATGCATTCACGCGCATCCTCCTTGCTGCAATGCTTTCCTTTTTGCTGGTTTGGTGCCGCCCAACGGCATTAACCCCGAGGCCGACATCTTCTTGGGTCAGATTCCGCTGGCCCCCTACGGCACACCTGGTTCTGTGGAGACGGCTGAGGCAGTGGCCAAGGCAGCACACCAGAGCACGGTGGTGTTCATGGAGAATCATGGCGTGATTGCTGGTGCCCGCCACATTGAGGAGGCTGAGTGGTTCATGGAGAATGCTGACGCTTACTGCAAGATGGTGCTCTTTGCAGACATGCACGGTGGCAAGCTCAATCAGGTGGGCCCCGAAGGTATTGCTGATTTCCTTGCCATTCGCAAGAATATCGGCTATGCCGTCCCCGAGGGGCAGGGCCTCTACAATACCCGTGAGTTCAACGGCTACACCATGGGCACTTCCGGGAAGTAAGATTGCTTCGATAGTCTTTTTAGACCGACGCGATATGCGCACTGCGGTGAAAGTCCGCGCGGAGCCGCGATGATGCGGAATCCCAGACCTGAAGAACAACTGCGGGGAGGTAACAAACCGTGGGAAAGGAAGTTCGAGGGGAAATCCCGACTGTACGAACAGGAACT
>JAZTYM010000037.1:0-21755 GCA_045637025.1 Akkermansia sp.
AGCGCAACAAAGAAGAGGGTGAGAGCGACACCAAAGTTCCCTCCCGCTACTGGCCCCTGTACACCAAAGTGGCCAGCTCAGGCCTGTGCGATCCCCAGCAGCTTTACTCCACCGCAGAGCGCATCGATGTGGAGCGTACCCTGCGAGAAATCAACACCCACGCCAACTTCCGCATCTACGCCGCCATCTTCAAGGCGGGGCAAGAGGTACCCCAAAACTTGGGGGCAAGTACCCTTGTGACCGCCGCTGCCCAGCCCTGCGAGTACGCCGTGCTCATTCACTACAAAACGGGCGATGCTCCTGAATTAGACCTAGCCTATCTGGAAATCAAGCCCAGCGATGAGCAGCGCCACGAGTGGTTGCAGCGCGTACGCGAAGCCGCTGCCGCCCATGGCGGTGGTGTGGATGGGCTCTTGGCAGCCATCCGCAGCGTGCACTCCAGCATCTCCACCATCTCTGCTGGCTTCCGCCCCATCACCCCCGAAACAGCGGCCCAAGCCCCGCTGATTCACATCGAGCTCAATAAGGACGACTCGGAGGATAAAGACGACAAAAAGCAGCGCAAGAAGGAATTATTCATCAAATACGGCATCCCCGCGGGCATTGTCATCTTGTTGGGGCTCCTCATCATTGCGGCGCATATCCTCATACGCCGCTTCCGCTCGGGGCGCCTTTATCCCCATGAGCCAGATTTCCGCCTAGCCTCGCCCTTTGGCGCTGGGGTGAGCCGCTTGGTACGCTATTTAGAAGGCACCGAGGCAAGCAAGGAAAAGCGCTTATTCTAAAGAGATTTCTTCCTTTACAACACAAGAATAGCGCGCTGATTGCATGAAAAACCGCTGGGCGGGCATGCTGCACCCCGCCATTTTCGTGTTAGGGCTTGCAAACGAGCCTTGAGAGGAGTATACTGCTGCGCATGAGCTTCTTGTGGTATTCTGCAGCGGCCATGTCGGCCGTGGCCATGTATACAAACCCCGTTTCGCAGCCAGGAGAAGAGGGATACAGCCCCCAGCCAAGGCACTATTTCCGGCTCACGGCTGAAAATGACTCTGCCTTCAACCGCGATGGCAACTACACCAGCGGCGTGCGCTTGGACTATGCCCGCCGCTTGGCCAATGGCGATGCATGGGGACTGAGCCTTACCCAAGACATCTACACCCCGCAAATACACACCCATGCCAACGTGCCGGGCCAGCAAGCATACGCCGGGTTGATGGCGCTGGGCGTGGGCTACATGTTCCGCGGAGAGAGCATAGGCTGCAGCACCGAACTCCTGCTGGGCAGCACAGGCAACCCCTCCCTCGCGCGCTACACCCAAAACACCCTGCACGATAGTTTCGATATTGATACCTGGGAGGGCTGGGACTCCCAAGTGCCTGCCGAGGCCATGGTGCAGCTCACCTCACGCCAAGATTTCCGACTCCCCTTCCTTGCCTACACAGCCCCCTCTGGCTGGCAAACAGATGCCACCTTCTACACCCGAGAAGAAGTGGGCTCCATGATGATTAGCGCGGGCGCGGGCTTCAGCTTCCGCGTGGGGCGCAATCTGCCCCCCAGCGGAGATGTGGTGGGCAACCAACGCGCCGCCTTCGGTCTCTCCACCCTCGAGTGTCCCCAGTACAAACGCGACGCGCTGTCCTATTACCTCATGGCCTCCTTTTACACCGCCTACGTCGCGCGAGATTTCGCCATCGACGGCGGCATTGTGCACCATTTTGACCAAACGTGCAGCCGCAAGCCATGGCAGACCCAAACCCGAGTGGGTCTGGGTGTCAGCTACCAGGGGATAGACTATTTCGTAGGTGCCTTGTTTTACAGCGACCGCTACCGCACCCAAGAATGGGCGGGGCGTGTGGGCACATTCTCACTCACTTGGAGCTGGTAACACATGCGGCGTAGCATCTCCATCACCCTCATGCTCATAGGAGCGGCCTGCGTGTTGCTGCTCGCGGGCGGTTTCCCCCTCATGGGGGCACCAGCCGTGTACCACAGTGGCGCCATGTGGCTGCTGGGTCTGCTGGCGGCCCTTGTCAGCGCCGTGGCGGGTTGGCGCATAGCCGCAGGCGAGCGCCTGCGCTTGCTGGGGGGGCTCATCAGCGTCTTTTTTGCCTGCTCAGGCTTGGCCGTGGTGTGGCAATTTGGCAACCAAGCCATCGAAATGGCCCAACTGGGGGGCGCCATGTGGTTTGGCGCCGTGGGCATGGGGTGCACCGGCATCGTCGGGCTGCTTTTCACGGGTTTGTTCGGTTTTCTTGCCAAGCGCGCCATGCACTCGCGCCTGTGGCTGGCTGGGGCACACTGGGCGCTCGTACTCATTGCCGTGGGAGCGTATCTGGATGCCTGCGGCGAGCTGCGCATCACCCACTCCACGACCGCCGGCGCCGCAGAAAAAATCAGCGCACTGCGCACCCCCGATGGCAGCACCATCCCGCTTGATTTTACCCTGATCGTGGAGCAATTTGAGCTCACCCGCTACGACTCGCGCAGCTACACCCTGCACCGCTTTGCCGAGGGGAGATGGCAAACCGTCTGCGCCCTCCCCGAAAGCGACGGCCGCCTCAGCCTCCCCCATGGCGAATCCATACCTGTGGCATCTCTGCGCACAGCACCGGGCATGCCCCAGCCTTTCCTCCTGCTGCCGGGAGACCCCGCCCAGCTCATCATGCAAGACCTGCCACCCGTGCGAGAGTACAAGGCCCGCTGCAAAGTCGACACCCTCTACCGCGGCCGCCCCGAGACACGCCGCGTCACCCTGCGGGTGAATGAACCCCTCTCCTGCAAAGGCTGGGTAGTCTACCTCATGAACTACCGCGAAACTGCCGCTGGCACCCAAGTGGAGCTATTGATGCGGCGCGCCCCCGGTCGCCTACTGGCGCTGGCTGGCATGGTGGGGCTCATCCTCTGCTGCGCCTTCTGGTGCTGGGGGCGCCCCGCATCCACCCCCACCCCCAAAGCATGATCTACCTTCTCACCAGCCTAGCATTCATCCTTTGCGCCGCCAGTGCATTCATGGCAGCCTGGGGCAAAACCACCGCCGCGCGCCACTTATTCCGCGCGGGCTGGCTCGCCGCGCTCGTCTTGTTCGGCGCCAATGCCCTGCTGGCACAAGCCATGCCCTTTGGCAACATGCGCCATGTGCTCTGCTTCTTTCCCCTGGTCCTCCTGCCCGCTGCGGCTTGGGTGCAACGCCGCACCAGCTGCGACCTCACCTCGCATTTCGCCGCCGCGGCGGCCATTGCCCTGCTGGGCGCGCTCTGCATGCCCCTGCAAGCCGCTTGGCGCCAAATGCCAGCCCTGCAATCCCCCTGGTTTGCCCCCCATGTGACCAGCTATGTGTTGGCATACGGTCTCATGGCCGTGGCCACCGTGCCCGCCCTGCGCGCGACCACCGAGCGCCCGCAGCACATGCAAGTGGCAGATGCCATCGTGCGCTTAGCTCTCCCCTTCATGACCTTTGGGCTGTGGAGTGGGGCACTGTGGGCAGATGCCGCTTGGGGGCGCTACTGGGCATGGGATATCAAAGAAACCTGGGCCCTGCTCACCTGGCTCACCTACCTTGCCTACCTGCACCTGCCTGCCACCACCGCGTGGCTGCTGCCCCGCAAAATCCTCATTCTGCTTGGCTTCATTGCCATCATCATCACCTTCCTCGTGGTCAATTTCTTGCCTGCCACCGGCTCGCTGCATACATACAGCATGTAACCCCCGCTCCCCCATCGCATGATTCACCGCCTCATCCACGCCATCACCAGCCACATGCCTGCCTGTGTGCATGCCAAGCTTACCAACTGGTATGCGCGCCACGGTCTCCCCGCGTTGATGCACACCTGCGGCGCCAAAAACGCCTTGGCCGAAGTCCTCTTTGGCAAATACACGGGCCGCCGAGCCCATGCCCGCCGCATGGCTCGCCTGCGCCAGCTGCGCCAAAAAGATAATATCACCGTGGCCTTCCAAGTGTGGGATCTGGGCATGTGGAAATCTGATAGTCTCTACCGCCTCATGGAGCAGCACCCGCGCTTCACCCCCACCATCTGGGTTCTGGATGTGCCCGGGCTGGATGCAGAGCAAACTGCAGCCAAGCGCGAAAAACTGCTTGCCTACTGCCGCCAAAAAGGCTACCAAATCAGCACCTGTCCCAGCTGGGAGGAGCTGGACGCCCAAGTTGCACCTGATTTGGTGTTCATAGCCGACCCCTACATGCACCACATCAACATGCTGCCATGTGCACTCGAGCACCTGCTCTGCTATGTGCCATACGGCTGCCAAAACAACATAGCAAGCATGGGGGTAGATTGCTTCCTCCACAATGTGGCAGTGCTCAACTTCCGGGATAATGAGTTGGTCGTGCAACTAGCCAAACCGCTCATGAGAAACCACGGCTGCAATTTGAAAGCCACGGGCTTGCCCATGATTGATTTGTTCCTGCACAGCTCCGATTCTCCGACCCCCGCGTGGAAATCCCTATCGCCCCCACGCAAAAAAATCATCTACGCGCCGCACTGGACCATCGGTGGCTCCAACTCATTCTTCACCGTGAGCACCTTCCTCAAAACCGGTGAAATCGTCCTGCAACTCGCTCAACAATACGCCAACGACGTCCAATTTGCCTTCAAGCCACACCCCTGGCTCTACCGCCAGTTGTGCAAAACGCCCGGCTGGGGCAAAGAGAAAGCAGATGCCTATTATGCCGCATGGCAACAGGGTGAATGCTCCCAACTAGAAACTGGCGAATACAGAGATTTATTCATGCAATCGGATGCCATGATTCATGACTGCGGCTCCTTCATCATCGAATACATGATGGCCAACAAGCCTTGCATGTACCTGAAAGACAAGCAGGGGTATCAGCAATACAATTGCATAGCCAAAGAAGCCTTGCAATGCTATGCTCAAGGAATAGAAAAAGATGAGATTGAACGCTTTATCCAAAGCGTCATCAGCACCCAGACCGATGAATACCAAGCCCGCCGAGAGGCCTTCAGAAACACCTACTTGCTACCCCCCAACGGCGTAAGCGCTGCTCAAAATATCATTAACTGTATTTTAGAATCGTAACGCCTACGATTTTCATTGTCAGAGAGTCCACCAAAAGCTATAATCTGCCAATCAACTTTAAGAATGAACATTGCTATCATATTTGCAGGGGGTGTCGGAATTCGCATGGGTGAGGCTGCGATTCCCAAACAATTTCTCAGGGTCAACGACATTCCCATCATCATCCACACGCTCCGCCTATTCCAACACCATGAGAAAATAGATAAAATCTACATCTCCATGGTGAGCAGCCACGTGGACTACATGCAAAGCTTGGTAGAGCAGTATGGCATTTCCAAGGTATGTGCCATTGTGCCTGGTGGTGAAACGGGGCAGGATTCCATTTACAACGCGCTCCGCCGCGCTGCAGATGAAAACGAAGGCGATTCCATTGTGCTCATACACGATGGTGTGCGCCCCATTCTCTCGCACGAGGTCATCTCTGCCAACATTGAGTCCGTGCGCCAGCATCGGTCTGCCATCACCATCACCCCGTGCAAAGAAACAATCTTGCAGGTCAACGAGGCTGGCCAAGTAGAACATATACCCGCCCGCAAATACCTGCACAAAGCCCAAGCACCGCAGAGCTTCTACCTTGCAGATATTTTGGCTGCCCACGACACCCTGCGCAACACCCCCGAACGATACGGAGACTTGGTCGATTCTTGCTCCCTCTACTTTAAGGTACACGGTCCAGTGCATTTTGTGCAAAGCAATCTTGGCAACATCAAGGTCACGACCCCAGAAGACGTCTACATCCTGCGTGGGCTGCTGATGTACCGCGATGCCGTTCTCAGCTTCGGCGTCAACGAAAATATCTGCATGCCATAAACCCTATAAGCCCCACCCCTTGCCATGCCTTGGAATGATACCATAGTTCAAAAGTCTCTCGAACAAAGCTTTTCGACCATACAGGAACACCTTCACCTGTATGAAGGAAAACGCATTCTCATCACAGGGGGCACAGGCTTTCTGGGGGCGCAATTAGTGTTGTTTTTCGTCAACCTTGCCCAAAAATTCCAGCTGCAGCTCAAACTCCAGTTGCTGGTACGCAACCCGGACAAAGCGCATGCCATGTTTGGGCACATCTCCGCCGTCCCCCTGAGCATCGCGACGAGTACCGAGGATTTTGCGGATGAAGGTACCGACTACATCTTTCACGGTGCCAGCATCACCTCCTCCCGCTTCTTTGTCGAAAAACCTGTTGATACCATCCAAACGGCAGTCTTGCTCACAAATTCCCTCTTGGAATACGCGCTCCGCACCCAAGCCCGCATGGTGTACCTGTCTTCCATGGAGGCATTTGGAGAAGTCACACAAGACAAGCTCCTGCGGGAAAATGACTATGGCTATATCGACATTTTGGCCCCCCGCAGCAGCTACCCTGAAAGCAAACGCATGTGCGAATGCCTGTGTGCTGCGTTTGCCACGCAATATGGCCTACAAGTATCCATCGCTCGTCTCTGCCAGACCTTTGGCCCCGGCATAGATTACAACGACACGCGTATCATGGCCGAGTTCTGCCGCTGCGCCATCGAGCAGCGCGACATCGTCCTGAAAACGGATGGGAGTTCCACCAGAAACTGCTGTTGTAGCTGCGACGCCATCGCAGCTTTGGTCTTGTTGGCCTGCCGCGGCGAAGCGGGCACAGCTTACAATGTCGCCCACCCCGACATGTGCATGTCCATACGCGAAACAGCTGAGTTCATCTGCTCTCAATACCCCCAGGTTCACCTGCGCTTCGAGACAGAGGGCTCACACTACTACCCCCCTACCACCAAGTTGAGATTGGATACAAGCCGCCTCCAAAATTTGGGGTGGAAACCCACCACCAACATGTCCGACATGTTTGCTCTGGCTATTGAAAGCATGCGCGCCTCCAAGCGCTCATAAATCACAGCCGCAAGCGCTCTTTCAATGCCGCCACGATGCGCGCAGAGTTGCAAGCATCGTTGTGCTCCATGCTGTAAAACTCGTCTCGTACCCTGCACCGCCATGCACTATCCTTGGCAGGGTTGGTGATGTATTGCATCGCTTCATTCATCACCTCTTCCCACGTCTGCACCTGCGGACCAGGACTGTACTCATCAAACGGGTAAGTGAACACCACCTCGCTGCTGACAAAACTCTCCTTGTCGGGCACCAAAAAGATAACGGGCCTATCCAGCAAAACAAAGTCGTAGGCGATGGAGGAATAGTCTGAAATGATGATAGAATATTGCCCCAGCGTGGTGTAAATATCCTTTTCTTTATCCAGCGAGATGCGTGGATACGGCTGCAGCGCCTGCTCAATGCGCTCCTCATAATCTCTGAATGTGTGGGGATGCAAGCGTATCTTCAGCTCACCCTCCACAGCATCCAAACGCGCATGGATAGTTGGCAAAGCACGCAGCACGGATGCTACCATTTCTTCTTCTGCCTCACCTCGCCACCGGAACGTCGGCGCATACAACAACTTGGGTTTACTCGGCACCGGCGAGCTGTGCAACATCACATTTCGCGGATACCCAGCATAAAGCACGGCACTCTCAGGTACTCGCCACACCTGAGTACAATTCTTAATTCTCTCTTCCCCTGGACACACAAAAGCATAGTACTTCTCGTACAGCTCTCGCGCGGGCGCGCGGAAAAAGTAATTGATTTTTTTGTATAGGCGCTTCAACCAGCCATCTCCCTTCATGGGAAACAAATCAGAGGACAAGCGCACCCCTATTTGCCCGGTGCTCGGTATCACATCACCGATAGGATGCATGCTTTTCAACCCGACACCGTGCCACAATTGCACCAACTTGGTACGCGCGTTGAAACCATTCTCTGTCTTATAATCCGTCAGCCGATAATGATCCGTAATCGCCAGCTGGGCTCGCAACATCGTCTTCCGCGCCTCCTTGGGCGTCTTCACATTTAGCCCTCTTTCTTTCAGTTGATGATATACAGCTTCATCTTCCGTAATCCATGTTGCCTGAATCTCGGGGTGATGCTTCACCACATACTCGAACAAGTACTTAGCATTGTCCAAATACCCTTTATTTCGGAACGAGGTAAACACCCAATTGTTCTTTTGTTTGGGAAACATGCCCCCCAACCAGTACCAAAGCAAATCTTTGATACTCAGCAAGCCAGCATGGCATCTGTAGCCATCTTTGCACCCCACACTATAGTAGTGTTCTCTCGGAGGTATGGGAGACCTCAATGCATCCATATTCTGTTGCAAGTAAATAACTTCATCAAACAATATCCTATCATAGATATGAAGCTTGACCCAACGGCGAAGCCGCGATTTTCGGAATGCTGAACTCATTTTTGCTACTTTGTATGATGGGCGGTGCGAGTCATTATTATCACATAACGTATACAATATACAAGTAAAAACATTCCACCCCGCATCCGTGCCATCTGGCTCGCACCGGCATCCACCTCTTTGCCTGACCAGCCCGCCTTCTCCCGTCTACATCGTTTCAGGCTTCTTAAATAAACATCTACAAGATGCCATCATCTCCCGCGTATGAACACAATCATAAAATGAGTGTTTTAACTCATTTCGACGGCACAGTGGTATATTCTAACTCAAAGACATGCGGCGCAGAAAAACGTCAGCACAAGGCATCTCTCACCACCATACACAGAGCTGTTAGTCTCTACAGCGCACTATTTACTTGACATGAAGTAGGGGGCTTTTTATACTCGCGTGGGCGTGTATGGCCGGATGATATGAAGGCTTTTTCTGCGCAAGGAGCCACCGGCAGCATGAGTTCATCCCCTGAAAAGGAGGACTCGCCGAGCGGCGGAGTTGCCAGACACGCATCGTCACAAACACACACAAACCCTTTTACAATGCTTCGTTTTTTTAAGAAAATAGCCGGGATTTTCTCGTACGACATCGGGATAGATCTTGGCACAGCCAATACGCTGGTCTACATCAAGGACCAGGGTATCGTGCTGCGAGAGCCCTCTGTTGTTGCCATGAAAGGCGACAAGGTGAAAGCCGTGGGCGAGGAGGCAAAGCGCATGGTGGGCCGTACGCCCGGCAGCGTGGTAGCCATTCGCCCGCTCAAAGAAGGCGTTATCGCAGATTTCGAGGTAGCGGAGAACATGCTGCGCTACTTCATCAAGAAAGCGTGCCACCGCAGAAGCCTGCGTGGGCCGCGCATCCTCATTGCGCACCCCTCTGGCATCACAGAGGTGGAACGCCGCGCCATTGAGGAATCCGCTTACAATTCAGGAGCCATTCATGTGCAACTCATTGAAGAACCCATGGCAGCCGCCATTGGTGTGGGCTTGCCCGTGTCTGAGCCTCTGGGGAGTATGATTGTAGACATCGGTGGTGGCACCACAGAAGTGGCCATCATCTCGCTCTCTGGCATCGTGTACAGCCAATCTGAGAAGTGCGGCGGCGATGCTTTGGACGACACCATCACGCGCCACATGCTGGCTGCCCACAATTTGCTGGTGGGCCCCCGCACGGCAGAAGACATCAAGATTCGCGTAGGCTCAGCCCACCCGCTGCAGCAAGAGTTGCAGATGGAAGTGAAGGGTCGCGACCGCGGCACCGGTCTTCCCAAGACGGTAACTGTTCGCTCCGAGGAAATCCGCGAAGCGCTTCAGGATAAGCTTGATATCATCGTCAGCGCCGTGCGCCAGACACTTGACCACTGCCCGCCCGAACTGGCTAGCGACCTGTACGACCGCGGCATCACGGTAGCAGGTGGCGGTGCTTTGTTGCGTGGCCTGAGCGACCTCTTGCACGAGCAAACAGGCCTGCCGATCATGATATCGGAAGACCCGCTGAGCGCCGTAGCAGAAGGCACAGGCAAGTACTTGCAGGAGAACGATCACGTCTTCGACGAGGACTAAGAGAAAGAGAGACACACACCCTGCCGCCGATTTGCCCTGCATGCCAGCGGGGCGCACAAGCACCCCCGGCACCGGCATGGCAGATACCGCGCAGGCAGCACTCATTTGGGCTGCACCGTGGGGGCGTAGCGTGCTTTCGAGAGAAAGAAGCGTTATACCATCTCCCACGCGCGCATAAGCGCGAGAGCAGGTGAGCGCGGGAGTGTGTTGCGAGAGCGAAAATCCCCAACCTAACCAGAAAACTTTGTCCATTATATCCAAAATGATTCATTCCGTGAAACGCCTCTTCGGGTTTGGCCAGTGCAACCCGAGGGAAGGCTCGACCATTGTCATCAACTCCGAAAAGCTGGAGCGCCGAGTCGCGCTGCTCGAGGACGGTGTTCTCGAGGAGTACAGCATCGAGCGCGAGGGAGAAGACAACATCGTGGGCGGCATCTTCAAGGGCCGCGTCAAGAACATCGAACCCGGTCTCAAGGCCATGTTTGTGGACATCGGCTACGAGAAATACGCCTTCCTGCACTTCTGGGATGCCCTGCCCCTCGCCCTTGATTCTTCTCTGGAAGAAATCCAGCGCGAAGGCCGCCCCCGCAAGCAGCAGCGCAAAATCACCAGCAAGGACATCCCTGAGATTTACCCCATCGGCTCCGAAATCATGGTGCAAGTCACCAAGGGCCCCATCTCCTCCAAGGGACCGCGCGTGACCACCAACATCTCCTTGGCTGGCCGCTATATCGTCCTCATGCCCTTTACGGATCAGTTCGGTATCTCCCGCAAGATTGATGACCCCAAAGAGCGCCAGCGCCTGCGCCAGATTGTGCAAAAGCTCAACGTACCTGAGGGCATGGGCATCATCATGCGCACGGTAGCCCAGGGGCAGCGCTTCCGCCACTTCGTGCGCGACTTGGCCATGCTGCTGCAACAGTGGCACGAGGTCGAAGAAAAGTTCGCCGCACAGCCTGCCCCCGTCTCCGTCTACCGCGAGCCCGACCTCATCGAGCGCACCGCCCGCGATTTCCTCACCGACAACGTGGACAACATCGTGTGCGACAACCTCGAAACCACCCAGCGCATGCAGGAAATTGCCGGCAAAATCTCCCGCCGCGCCAAGCGCCACATCCAGCACTACCCCTGCCGCCAGCCCATCTTCGAGGAACTGGGCGTGGAGAAACAAATCAACGAGGCCTTCCAGCGCCAAGTGCTCCTGCCTTGCGGTGGCTACCTGGTGATTGATGAGACGGAGGCTCTCATCGCCATCGACATCAACACCGGCCGCAACAAAGGCAACAAGGACCTGGACAAGACCATCTTGGAAACCAACTTGGAATCTGCCCGCGAGATTGCACGCCAGCTGCGCCTGCGCAACATCGGCGGTCTCGTGGTGGTCGACTTCATCGACATGCGCCACCGCAAGGACCAACTCGCCGTCTACAAGGCCATGAAAGACGCCCTCAAGCGCGACAAGGCCAAGACGCAGGTCATGCAGATTACCCCCATTGGGCTCATGGAAATGACCCGCCAGCGCATCAACGAATCGCTGCTGGACTACGTGAACGACCACTGTCCGTACTGCCACGGGCGCGGGCGCATCAAGAGCGTGATGACCATGAGCGTGGAGATTCAGCGCCAGCTCAAAGCCACCATCCAGCGCTACCGCGAATCCGTGGGCGATATGATAGTGGTGGTCAACTCCGATGTGCTCTCCCGCTTCAAGAACGAGGACTCCAAGCTCCTTGTCGAACTGGAGCGCCAGTGTGCCGGCCGCCTCATCTTCCGCAGCGACCCCTCCATCCACCGCGAGGCCTTCGCCATCTTGGACCCCGCCAACAACAACAAGGCGCTCTACCAAGTCAACATGTAAGGCGCGCTGCACAGCCCCTTTTTCCACGAGCCCCCTACGCACAGGGGGCTCGTTTTTTCTGCACACGCCAGCACACAAATAAGGGGGCCGCTCAGGGCCCCCTCTGCATGGGTGTTGGGTGGGTTGACTTCGTGTGTAAGAGGTAGAAGAGCATCAGGGTGCCACGCGGCGACTCTTGCCCGTAGAAAACTCCTCGAAACTAGGCAAGCCAGCCAAAATTGCGCGGCTCTCCAGCTGCTCAATCATGCGCTGCAAGCAATCATCCATAGGCGGCAGCTCGCTCAGCTCCCATTCGGCCTTGTTGCGCACCAGAGTCGCGGGCTTCACACCATCTGCCATGGCAGCCACATCGCTATACTGCAGCGCAAATAAATACAGCGACAACTTGAGCACGCTGGCCGTGTCCAACTGAAAGCGGCGGCACACACTCTTGAGCACACCGTGCATCACTTTGTTGCTGCGCATGCTGCATGCCCCCACCTTGCCCTCATCTGTGGGCGCATCCGCCTCCACCGGGTCGTGACATGGCTTGAGCCCCGCAGGGTAAAACTGGCGCGGTTTCACGCGGTGGCGTTCCAAAATCTCGCGCGTCTGCTCGGGGTGCAGTCTTAGTTCCTCTAGCACCAAATTGCGAAAATTGAGAGCTTGTTCACGGGCAATGTCGGCATCGCCATACTGCTTGTCCGAGAAATAGCGCGCCAAGGACATGCCTTGGCGACTGATGGCAACCCGCCAGCCTTGAAAGTTCGTGAACTTATAGGTGAAACGGGTAATGTGGCGCTGGTTCATAACGCCGCCATTGTACTCACATGTTTGCATGGTATCCATGTCTATTAGGTGAAAACAGCTAACTTTTCCAGAGTGTGAAGTAAGGAGCGTGGGCACTAGAATCCTTGTATACTCTTGTGGCTTCAGGTGTATTTCTCAACAAAAGGCGCAACAACGATTATCGCAGACTCAATATGCTACGAACTTGTTCTATCATCAATATGAAGAAAGACGCTGCTTGGGGTTGGTTGGTTGTATCGGTGCGAAGCTTGCCTCGTCGCGAGTCGCTTCATTCATTTTACGTTCCCTTTTTGGCATTCCTACCACCTATTTCACACTTTTTGTAAAAAGTTGGGCGTTTACACCTAACTTCGCCCCTTCCGACCCCCCATAAATGAACCACCCTGCCACATTTTGTGACAGGGTGGTGTATGAATGATATACTGCTCGCGCGGGGCTTATTCAGCCTCGGGGGTGGAGTCGGGGGCGCTCACGTCCTCGCCTTCGGCGGGGGTGGCATCGGCATCCACATCGATGGAGTCATCGGAGGCGTCATCCTCATCGTCGTCGGGGATGACGAGGGTGATTTCTTGGATGGATTCCTTGCCATCGAGGGTGATGAGCTTCACACCCTGAGCGGTACGGCCCGTGGTGCGGATGGTGTTGACCTTCATGCGGACGGACTGGCCAGCGCTGGTCATGATCATGAGCTCATCTGCATCTGTCACGGTGGAGGCGGAGACCACGAGGCCTGTCTTATCGGTGCAGTTCATGGTCTTGATACCGATACCACCGCGGCTCTGCAAGCGGTAGGCAGCGAACTTGGTGCGCTTGCCAAGACCGTTTTCAGAGACCACAAGCAGGGAGTAGGCAGAGGCGTTTTCATCCTCCTGGTCCTCTGTGGTGGCATCTGTCTCGGTGTCGGCAGGGGCTTCGGTATCCTCAGCAGCCGGGGTAGCCGTCTCGCCCTCGGGCACCACAGCCATGGCGACCACGTAGTCGCCCTCGCGCAGCTTGATACCGCGCACACCGATGGTGTTGCGGCCTTGGGTGCGCATGTCGCTCTCGTGGAAGCGGATGCTCATGCCGTTGTGGGTCACGATGATGACGTCTTGCTCGCCGGTGGTGAGCACGGCGTTCACCAAGGAGTTGCCATCCTCCAGGTTGATGGCGATGATACCAGCCTTGCGGTAGTTCACGAAGTCGTTGAGGGCGGTCTTCTTCACGGTGCCATCCTTGGTGGCGAAGACGACGTTGCCGGAGCCCTCGGCGAAGGTGATATCCTTGCCGTCCTCGCTCACCTTGCGTTCCAAGCGCAGGATGGCAGCGATGCGCTCTTCAGCCTGCAAATCGAGCAGGTTCTTGATGGAGCGGCCTTGGGCGCTGCGGGCGGCTTCGTCAATCTCGTACACACGCTCCACATACACGCGGCCGGTGTTGGTGAAGAACATGATGTAGTCGTGGTTCTGGGCGGCGAAGAGGTGCTCCACAAAGTCATTGGCATCCTTCTTGCTCTTGGTCGTAGCGGCCTTGATACCCTTGCCACCGCGGGCCTGCAAGCGGTACTCGTCGCAGTTGGTGCGCTTGATGTAACCGCTGTGCGTGTTGGTCACAATCATGGAGTCATTGGGGATGAGATCCTCAATGGCCATATCACCCTCGAAGGGAATGATGTGGGTCATGCGCGGGGTGGCATACTTCTCCTTGATGGCGCGCAACTCGTCCTTCACGATGCCGAGCACGCGGCTCTCGTTGGCCAAGATGTCCAGGTAGTCCTCGATGAGCTCGAGCAGCTTCTTGTACTCGTCAGAAATCTTGTCGTTCTCCAGAGCTGTGAGCTGGTAGAGGCGGAGTTCAAGGATGGCGTTGACCTGACGCTCGGTGAAGACGTACTGGTCGCCCTGCACGGAGGGCTGGCTGTGGATGAGGATGCCGAGGCCCTTGGCGAGCTCCACGGGGAAGCTGAAAGCCATGAGTCGGTTGCGGGCATCTTCGCGGTTCTTGGAGTCGCGGATGATGCGGATGAACTCATCCATGTTGGCCAGGGCGATGAGGTAGGCCTCCAACACCTCGGCGCGGTCCTCAGCCTTGCGCAGCAGGTACTTCGTGCGGCGGATGACCACCTCGCGGCGGTGTTCTACGTAGAAGTTGATGGCGTCCTTCATGGTGAGCACCTTGGGGCGCCCCTCGTGAATGGCCAGCATGTTCACCGCGAAAGAGGTATCCAAGCTGGTGAGCTTGTAGAGCTGGTTGATGACCACCTGCGGGCGGGCATCGCGCTTGAGTTCGATTTCGATGTAGTCCGTCAGGTCTCGCATGCCGGCGATGTCGGTAATCACCTTGTCGCGCACGAGCTCAGCGATACGCTCCTGCAACACAGCGCGGTTCACGCCATAGGGCACATCAGATATGTGGAGGAACTCGCGGCCATTTTCGTTGGACACGACCTCGACCTTGCCGCGCATGCGCACGCTGCCACGGCCGGTGCGGAAGTAGCTGTCGATACCCTTGTAACCGAGGATGTAGCCACCGGTGGGGAAGTCCGGGCCCTTGATGTAGGCACGCAGAGCTTCAGCGGTGATGAGGGGGTTATCGATGTAGGCGCAGATACCGTCCACCACTTCGCCCAGGTTGTGCGGGGCCATGTTGGTGGCCATACCCACGGCGATACCCGTGCCACCATTCACCAACAGGTTGGGGAAGGCAGAGGGGAACACCACTGGCTCCGTGAGGCGGTTGTCGTAGTTGGGCTGGAAGTCCACCGTGTCCTTGTCCAAGTCGTCCATCAAGGCCACACCCAGGTGGCTGAGCTTGGCTTCGGTGTATCGCATGGCTGCGGGGGGGTCGCCTTCGGGGGTACCGAAGTTACCCTGCCCCTGCACGAGCACGTCGCGCATGTTCCAGGGCTGAGCCATGGTCACCAAGGTACCGTAGGCGGATTGGTCACCGTGCGGGTGGTAGTTACCGATGGTGTCACCCACGATTTTACCACACTTGATGGTGCCCTTGCTGGGCACAAGACCAAGCTCGTGCATGGCGTAGAGCACGCGGCGCTGCGAGGGCTTGAGACCGTCGCGAGCATCTGGCAGGGCGCGGGAGATAATCACGGACATGGAATAGTCCAGGAAGCTGCGGGAGACCTCCTCGGCCACGTCGACGGGACGAATTCTAGTTTCGCTCATAATCAGAAGAAAGGTTGGGGTTAGACGTCGAGGTTGCGGACGTTGAGGGCGTTGTCCTCAATGAAGCGGCGGCGGGGTTCCACCAAATCGCCCATGAGGATGGTGAACATCTTGTCGGCTTGCATGGCGTTGTCGTCATCCAGACGCACGCGGAGCAGCTCGCGCTTCTCGGGGTCCATGGTGGTGGCGTACAAGTCCTTGGCGTCCATTTCACCAAGACCTCTGAATCGGGTGATGGTCACGCTGCGACCGCCGATTTCCAGCACCTTGGCCAGAATATCACCCACAAAGAAGACGGGGGTAACAGTGTTGCGGGAGTTCTCCACCAGCTCGAACACGGGTGCATCATCGCTGAGCAACTTGTCGGGGCTCACACCCAACTCTTCCAGACGGGAGAGCACGCGGGTGATGGCCTTGGCCTCGTGCAGCTCGTGCAGCAGGGCGCGGCGGCTGGGGCCTTCGCGCACGGGCAGCGGGTTGGCTGCCAGCTCTTCCTCGGTGGGCTCGCCAAAGAGGAACAAGTCGCGGTTCTCATCGGAGAAGGCGGTGAGCTCTTCCATGCCGCGGAAGTAGACCACTTCTTCGTCGTTGCCGCAGCGCACCTTCACCAAATACTGCGGGAAGGCACCATCGGCCGTGCGGTGGCGCAGCAAGTCCTTGAAATCGCCACCGTGCTGGGCCACGCTACCCTCATACTTCTGCAGGTTGATGAGCGTCTCCAAGATAGCCATGAAGGAATCGGCATCGAACTCCATGCTCTTGTCCGGGGTGCGCAGGGTCACATCGCCCGCGCCCAAGGAGATGAGCTTGCGGTTGAGGGAAACCTCATCCTGCACATACTGCTCCACCTTGCGGTGAATCACACGGTACAGCGGCGGCTGGGCAATGTAGAGGTAGCCAGCGCGCACCAGCTGCGGCATGTGGCGGCAGAAGAGGGTGAGCAACAGCGTGCAGATGTGGGAGCCGTCCACGTCGGCATCAGCCATCAGAATAATCTTGTGGTAGCGCACCTTGGAGAGGTCAAAGGAGCCCTCACCCTCACCATCGCCGATACCGGCACCGATGGCGGTGATGATGTTCTGAATCGTCTCGCTGCCCAGAGCTTTGTCCAGACGGGCTTTTTCCACGTTGAGAATCTTACCGCGCAGGGGCAGAATAGCTTGGGTGCGGCGGTCGCGACCCATCTTGGCAGAGCCACCTGCGGAGTCACCCTCCACAATGAAGAGCTCGCTGAGCTTCGGGTCGCGGCAGGAGCAGTCTGCCAGCTTGCCGGGCAGGCCACCGCCCACCGTCATGGCGCTCTTGCGCACGCTTTCGCGGGCCTTGCGGGCGGCCTCGCGGGCGCGGGAAGCGATAAGGCAGCGGTCGATGATGGTCTTGGCCACTTGGGGATTTTCCTCGAAGAATTCCTTGAGTTCCTCGTACACCACGCTGCTGACCACACCTTCAATCTCGGTGTTCACGAGCTTATCCTTCGTCTGGGAAGAGAAGCGGGGGTTGGGCATCTTCACCGAGATGACGGCCACCAAGCCTTCGCGCACGTCGTCGCCGTTCAGGCTGGGGTCTTTATCCTTGAGCAGGTTGTTGCTCTTGGCGTAGTTGTTGATGGCGCGGGTCAGCGAGCTGCGGAAACCGGAGAGGTGCGTACCGCCGTCGGCATTGAAGATGGAGTTGGCGTAGCACTGAATCTGGTAGCGGTCGCTGTCGTTGTACTGCATCACCACATCCACAATCACGTCGTCTTCCATGGTCTTGCCGTCGTACTCCACCTCGATGTGGCGCACACCGCTCATGGCGATAGGCTCGGCCGTGATGAGGGTCTTGTTCTCGCCCAGCTGCTTCACGAACTCGCGGATACCGTCCGCATAGTAGAATGTCTCGGTGCGTTCCTGCCCGGTGCGCTCATCTACCAGTTCGATGACGAGGCCAGGGTTCAGGAAGGCGAGCTCGCGCAGGCGGCGGCCCAGCAGGTCAAACTTGAACTCCACCGTGTCGGTGAAGATGGTGGGATCTGGCAAGAAGGTGATGGACGTACCCGTCTGCCCCTCGGGGCAGGTGCCAACCACGTGCAGCTTCTCCACGGTCTTACCGCGCTCGAAGGTGATGACGTGGCGCTTGCCATCGCGGCGCACCTCGGCCTTGAAGAAATCGGACAGCGCGTTCACACACTTGGCACCCACACCGTGCAGACCACCGGAGTACTTGTATGCACCCTGGCCAAACTTACCACCAGCGTGCAGGTTGGTGAGCACCAGCTCCACGGCGGGCACACCAAACTTGGGGTGCATATCCACGGGGATACCACGGCCGTTGTCAATCACGGAAATGGTGCCACCCTCGTGAATCTGGATGATAATCTTGGTGCAATAGCCGGCCAGATGCTCGTCGATGGAGTTATCCAGCACTTCAAACACGCAATGATGCAAACCACGTTCATCCGGGTCACCAATGTACATACCCGGACGCTTACGCACGGCTTCCAAGCCCTCCAGCTTATCAATCTGGGCGGCGCCGTACTCCTGCTGTGCTCCGGTCGAAAGCTTTTCAGCATCCTCCGGAGGCGTAATGTTTTCACTCATACGCCAGATATTATACACGCGCGTACGCGCGCGCTTCAATAATAGAGTGTGTCATTTTGATTTGATGGCGCAAAAAAACGCGTCACCCCCTATTCTGCACCCCCCTACTGCAACACCGTGCCCGGCGCAAGAAAGGGGGCACAGAAGAAGAAAGCGCGCAGCACCCCTCCACGAGACAACACGAGCAGGGGGTAAGACGGCCCGCCGTACTTCCATGGCTACATCCTAAAAAAACGCTTGCAAAAAAGCGTAATATGATATACTCTCGGGTTCTCTCCCGATACACCAACGCAACATGAAACACGTTCACTTTCTCGGAATCTGCGGTACCGCCATGGGCGCAGTTGCCTCTGCCATGGCTCGCAAAGGGTATGTAGTGACCGGCACAGATGCCAACGTCTACCCGCCCATGTCCACTTTCTTGGAGAGTGAGGGGATTCGCATTTTCCAAGGCTACAAGCCCGAGAACATCCCCGATGAAGCGGATTTGATTGTGATTGGCAACGCCATGAGCCGCGGCAATGCCGAGGTAGAGGCTGTTTTGGAGCGCAACCTGCGCTACAAGAGCCTGCCGGAGACGATGAAGGAGTTTTTCCTGTGGGGCAAGCACAACTATGTGGTGACCGGCACGCACGGCAAGACCACCACCACCTCCATGCTCACATGGCTCATGGAGGCCAACGAGATGAACCCCAGCTTCATGATTGGCGGCATTGCGCGCAACTTGGGGCGCGGCGGCCGCTTCACTGATTCCGAATACTGCGTGCTGGAAGGGGATGAGTACGACACATCTTTCTTCGACAAGCGCTCCAAGTTCCTCCACTACTTGCCCGAGGTGGTCATCATCAACAACATTGAGATGGATCACGTGGATATCTACGCCAACGTGGAGGAAATCAAGCTTTCTTTCAAGCGCATGCTGCGTGTTGTGCCCCGCAATGGTGTCGTCTTTATCAATGCAGACTGCCCCAACTGCCGCGACGTGCAGGCCTATGCCGCCAGCGAGCTCCGCATGGTCAAGCTCGTGAGCGTGGGCATGGGAGAAGATGCTGATTTGCGCATCACCGACATCGAGCGCCGCATGGATGGTTGCAGCTTCACGCTGGAGGGAGAAAGCTACAGCATCCCCATGATTGGTGATTTCAACGTGCGCAACGCCGCCATGGCCACCTGCGCAGCCCGCTTTGCAGGGCTGAGCCCCGACCAGATTCGCAGCGCTTTCCTGAGCTTCGAGGGTGTTGCCCGCCGCCAAGAAGTGCGCGGCACGGTCAACAGTGTCACCGTGGTGGATGATTTTGCCCACCACCCCACCGCCATCCGCCAAGCGGTGGAAGGGCTGCGCCAGCGCTTCCCCAAGAGCCGCGTGTGGGCCTTGTTCGACCCCCGCAGCAACACCTCCATCACCAACACCTTCCAACACGAACTGGCAGAAGCCCTCGCCACGGCCGATTTTGCCGTGTTGCCCCCGGTAGAGAACTACAAGAAGCTGCTGCCCGAGGAGCGCTTGGACCTGCAAATGCTGCACGATGAAATCACGGCGCAAGAGACTCCCTGCTATGTGGGCTCCAGCGTGGATGACATTGTGGCCTATGTGGTCACCCACGTGCACCCGGGAGATGTGCTGCTCGTGATGAGCAACGGTGGCTTCGGCGGCATCCACAACAAGCTGCTGATTGGGTTGGCCCAATAAGCCACCGCAAGTTTTGCCCCTTTCAATACAAAACCCCCGCCAGCACAAGCGCTTGCGGGGGTTTCATTTGGCATGAAGCCTTGCCACACGCCCCATCAGGGGAGGCGCTTTTGCATATCCTGCACCGCCGCCAGCAGGCGAGCATTGGTGCGCTTGAGCCCCAGCAGGCATCCCAGCATGATGATGGTCACAAGGGTGAGGTAGGCAATCACCCCCCAGCAAAGCGCCTTGATAGACCAGATGGAAGACTGAATTTGGGGGTCCTTCTGCACGCGTTCGACGATGATATCCCCCAGCTCGCGGGCATACTTGCGGCCCTCGTCCTTGTATTGCTCTTTGTACTCATCCAGCAGGACATCAAACGAGCCCTTGAGCGTGTGTGCCAAGCGCACCGACATGGGCTCTCTGCTAGGGTTGGTGGCATTGGTCAGAAAAGCGGCAAGCATATCCTTACCGCGGTCGTCCCAGCCGCGCCTAGCTGCTTGGGAGTCAGTCTGAGGGGCGGTCTGGGGAGCGGATGCTTGGGTTTCTTTTTTGGAACGGCGTTGTTTTTCACCCTCCAGAGCCTCCACACCGGCCTGCAAAAGCTTATCCATCAGCTTATCATCCCAAGCTGCGTGAGCCATAGACCCCGCGAGCATGCTCACCATCAACAATAATGTCAACAAGCGTTTCATACGCCCAGTATATCAGCCCCCGCCCACACGTCAAGGATGTTTTGCCCGCCCGTGCCCGCTGGCGCCTTGCTCATTTTGTGGCACCGCTCACATCGGGCTTGAAAAGGGCGCAGGGCGGGTGTAGAATGGCAGAGTCATGAGAGAGAACCGCCATGCATGCTTCAGCGCATTCGGGGCACCAGAAGAGGTGCTGCACGTGTGCACAGAAGAGATGCGCCCGCCCGCAGCGGGGGAAATCTGCGTGCGCATGCTGGCAGCTCCCATCAACCCGGCAGATATCAACTACATCCAAGGCGTGTATGGCGAGGTCCCCGAGCTGCCCGCTCACCGCGTGGGCTTGGAGGGCTGTGGTATCGTGCATGAGAGCGCTGCCCCGGGCTTCGAGCCGGGGGATATGGTTATCCTGCTGGATACTGTGGGGGCTTGGAGCCGCTTCCTGACCGCCCCCGCCGCCGCTTTTCTGCGATTGGAGGCACACATCGACCCCATGCAGGCCGCCATGCTCAAGGTGAACCCGCTCACTGCCTTGCGGGTGCTCGAGGACTACACCCCGCTGCAAACAGGTGATTGGCTGGTGCTCAATGCCGCCAACTCTGGCGTGGGGCAATGCCTGATCCAGCTGGCCCACGCCCGCGGGCTGCACACCATCTGCGTGGTGCGCCAAGCCACCGCTCGCCGCGAGGCATTGCAAGAGCTGGGGGCCGATTTAGTTGTCGATGAAGAGGAACCCGACATGGTGCGCGCGGTGCTAGCCACCCCTGGAGTGCAGCGGCCGCTGCTGGCCTCCAACTGCGTGGGCGGCGAGAGCGCCCTGCGGCTCATGGACATGCTCGCCCCCGGCGGCACCATGGTCACGTTTGGCTCCATGAGCCGCAAGAGCATCAAGGTGCCCAATAGCTGGCTCATCTTCAAGAATATATCCCTGCGCGGTCTGTGGTGCACCCGCTGGCTGCAGCAAATGCCCACCCCAACCATCGCGGCGGCCTACCACTCCCTAGCAGAGCTCGTGGCAGCTGGCAAGCTGCGCCAAAGCATTGCCGCCGTGCATGGGCTCGACAACCTGCCAGAAGCATGCCGCCAAGCCCAGCAGGAGGGCCGCAGCGGCAAAATCAT
>JAZTYM010000038.1:0-26505 GCA_045637025.1 Akkermansia sp.
TCACAGAACGACATGGCTACGATCCGACTTTATTTGGTAACAATTTGGTTGGGGTTTGTGGCCGCATGGCTGGGTGGTGTGGCGGTGGCAGGGCCAGTGGGGCGGGAGGCGAGTGAGCATCCGTTTTTCCGCTCGGCACCCATGCCCGAGTGGTCGCGCATGAGCGCTGAGCAGGTGCTGGTCGATGCTCGGGCTGCCATGGAGCAGGTGAAAGAAAATATGCGTAAAATTGCCGAGGTGAAACCCGAGACAGCCAATTTTGAAAATACGTTTTTGGCGTACGTGGAGCGGGATGCGGAGTTGCAGCAGGTGCAGTGTTATTTGTACCACTTGGTGCATACGTTGGGTTCTCCCGCCTTGCACAGGGCCGATGAGCAGTTGATACGCGAGTATGCCGTCTATGCTGCAGATACGCCGCACCACGAGGCGGTGTGGGCTGTGTTGGAGGCGGCTGCGCGCGCGCCGTGGGTGTCGCAGCTTTCTCCCGCCAAGCAGCATTTTATTCGCCGTACGATGCAGCGCTTCCGGGCGTCGGGGGCTCACCTCAATCTGGAGCAGCGTGCGCGAAAGGCTGCCCTCGATGCGGAGTTGCAGCAGCTGAGCATTCAGTTCAATAAGAATTTATCTGTGCGTAGCAGATGGGAGCTGCTCATCACGGATGAAGCGGCGCTGGACGGCTTGAGTGAGCAATGGAAACAACGCGCTCGCCAGGCGGCCCGGGCAAAGGGACACGCTGCGGGTTGGTTGGTGACGAGTCCTCGCGCCCCCGAGGTGCTGGCTCACTGCACCGTGGAGGAAACGCGCAAGGCCTGCTGGCCGGGCACGAACACAGTGGGCACGGCGCAAGCTGGCGATAATGAGCCTGTGGTGGCGCGCATCATGGAGCTGCGTCAAGAACTGGCAGAGTTGCTGGGTTTTCGGCATTTTGCGGACATGAAAGCGGCCACGCTTATGATGGGGAGTGGTGAGAAAGCCTTGGCCTTTGTGGATGAGATGCTACGGCTTTCGAAACCAGCGTGGGATGCTCATGTGGCAGAGCAGATGAAGAAGTTCTCCGAGGTGAGGGGTGCAGAGCTCCGCGCCATCGAGCCGTGGAATGAAGCATACTATGCCCGCCTGCATCCTAGCCCGACCCAGAAAACGCAATTTGACCGCGGTGTCATCACCCCGTATTTGCAGGCGGATCAGGTGCTGCGTGGTATGTTTCGTATTTGGGAAAATCACTATGGTATCACCATCTCTGAACTGCCCACGGCTTGCTTGTCGCCGGGCGAGACATGCCCGACGGATAAGGTGGAAGTGTGGCACCCTGCAGTGCGCGCTTTTCGTGTGCGCGAGGCTGCGACGGGCGAACTACATGGCTATTTTTACCTTGATTTGTACCCACGGGCGCGCAAGCGCGGGATGGCGTGGTGTATGCCGCTGCGTTTTGGAGCACCCCGCACGGCCGAGAGTCCCCAGGAGCCGCATTTTGCGTGCATGGTGACCAATGTGACCCCGCCACCAGCCCAAGGTGAGCCGCATTTGTTGAATCACGGGGATTTGTATGTGCTTTTTCATGAGTTTGGGCACCTGATGCATATGATGCTGGCTCGTGGTGAGCTCCGCGCACAGGCGGCGATGGAGGTGGAGAATGATTTTGTGGAGACCCCCAGCCAGATGCAGGAGAATTGGATTTGGGTGCCCGAGGCGCTGATGAGCTTTGCACGCCACCACGAGACGGGCGAGCCGCTCCCGCTCGGGCTGGCACAGAAATTGGCAGCCAGCCGGGCCGAGTCGCCCATCGCGATGCACATGCGCATGCTCTGCTCTGCCAAACTGGACTTGGAGCTCAACATGCACTATGCAGAGAAGTTTCGTGGGCGTCCTTTGGATGAGGCTGCTGATGCGTTGCTGGCTCCGTGGCAGTTCCCCTATACAGCCCCACAGCCTTGCGAGATGCGTACACTCTTCTACTGCATATCGGAGGGGTATTCGGCGAGTTTTTATACGTACAAGTGGTCAGAGGCCTTGGCGGCAGATATATTCTTGCGTTTTTGCGAGCGGGGCGTGCTCAATCCCGAGGTGGGGCGCGCCTACCGCAAGGCGGTGTTGGAGCCTGGCGCTTCTAAGCCGGCGTTGCAGTTGTTCCGGGATTTCATGGGGCGCGACCCCGACCCCGCAGCCTTGCTCAAAATCTATGGGTTGAAGTAAAATGAACCGTTGACATGTGTGGGCGATTTTGCTAGAAAGAGGAGAATGAAAGCAAGCATGTGGACAATGATGTTGGCTCTGGCTGCGGTGGCTATGCCGCTGGTGGCTGCAGAGGTGGTGAAGCCGCTGCCCAAGCCGGTGGTTACGGGTGGTATGCCGGTGATGGATGCTATCAACAAGCGCGCATCCTCCCGCTCGTTTGACCCGCAAAAAGCCGTGGATGCACAGACGCTGGGCGAGATTTTGTGGGTAGCGTGGGGCATGAAGGGCGAGGGCAAGCGCACGATTCCAACGTCCCGCGGATTGCAGAATTTGAGCGTGTATGTGCTCACGCCTGAGGGTGCGTGGAAGTATGATGCTGCGGCTCACTCCCTCGTGTTGGTGACCCCAGAGAACCTGATTCCGCTGTGCCAAAAGCAAGATTTTGTGAAGGATGTCCCCGTGCATTTGGTGTATGCCGCCAAAGATGATTACGCGGGGCCGTTGCATGCGGGGTCTGCCTACCAGAATGTGTATTTGTATGCCACCTCGCGTGGGTTGTCTACAGTGGTGCGCGCGATGATTGATAAGGATGGTTTGGCTCGCGGGTTGAAGTTGCACGAGGGCGAGGTGGTGTATGTGCACCAGGCGGTGGGCTGGCCGAAGTAAGTCGCCGTGTGCCGTAAGATGCAGAACACCGCTGCTCCGATTGGGGCAGCGGTGTTTGTGTGTCAGAAGAATTGGCGCTTGCAGGTCTTATTGAGCCTGCTTGCGGTATGCTTTAAGCTTTTTCAAGAGCAGCTCGGGGTTGGCAAATTGCTTTTCGGCGGCTGCCTGAATATTGGCTTTTTTCTGGGGCAGGCACTCTGCGGCTTCCAAGAGGACGGCCTTGGCTGCAAGCAGGTCTTCTACGCTGTTGGCGCATTCCATTTTCAGGGTGAAGAGTTGCATGAGCAGTTCGGCGCGGTTGGCGGGCAGTACCTCGCCCTTCATGCGCTCCAGCATGGCCAAGGCCTGTGCGGGACTCTGGGCGGTAGCGAGTTCAGCCTTGAACTTTTCGACCTGCTGCTCGGCCTGCAAGGCTGCTTTCATGCCGCATGTATCCGTGCTATCAAGCTCGATGATGGTGTTGCGGATATGGGCGGCATTGCCCTTGATAGAAGCTGGGAAGTTCTTGTAGATTTTGGCGAGGGTCTGCAGTTTTGCCTCGCCTTCTTGGGTGGCGGCTTGCTGGGTGAGTTTGATGTTCTCCAGTGCTTTATCCAAGGGGATTTGCACGGCCTTCAGCGTGCTTTGGCTGCCGGAGAAACCGCCCATCACACGCCCTTCGGCGTCCATAACAAGCAGGGTCGGGAAACCCTTGATGCCGTATTGAATGCACAGTTGGCGGTTCTTTTGCATCAGCTCGGGGCTGAGCTTTGGGGCGCGTGGTACATCAATTTCGGCCAGCACAAACTTGTCTTTGACGTAGGCTTCAAATTCGGGCGTCTCAAGCACAGTCTGGCGGAGGCGGATGCATGCGCCGCACCAGTCGGAGCCCGTAAAGTCTGCCAGAATGGCTTTGTTTTCTTGAGCGGCTTTGGCTTTGGCGGCATCGAAATCGCTCATCCATTCGGCGGCAAATGCCGGGGCGATCAATGCAGCCACGGCTGCTACGAGAAGTGTGTTCTTGAACATGCCTCTATTGTGCATGCTAAGCCCCACACTTGCAAGCTCAAAGACTGGTGCTGACGCAATCCTACCCGTGCGTGTAGGCGTGTAAAAACAAGCCCTGGTGGAAAGTAAAAAACGTTGACATATCAGCATCGTGTGTGCTATAGGTACAGAGAGGTGAGGACTTGTAATCTGAGCAGGTATTTCAACTCAGCCGAACTTGCGTTTTTTTCGATATGAAACTCACTTTGCCTGTTTGTTTGCGTAAAGCCTTGCTTGCGTATCTTGCACTTGGTGCAGCATTTGTTTTTTCTGCTCCTGCGTCAGCAGTGAGTGATAAGGAGGTAACTGAAAGTTTTACAGAAAGTACATCTGCAACCTACTATGATGTAACGGTGTCCCCCGGTGTGGTATGGACGGTTGGTGAAGGTGTGGAGGTGTCAGCTGACGCTGTCGCAGCAGAGGAAGGTGCCGTTCTTTTGGAATCGGGCGCTCAGCTCAAAGTGTATAAGTCTGCCGCTATCGGCACGCTTACCCTGGATGCTCAAGCTGTCTTCAAATCAGCAGATGATAAGTGTGCAACCATTGATAATCTGATTCTCGGTAGTCGTGCGCAGCTTTCTTCCGAGTACGGCGTTGCCGATTTTCGTTTGGGGAACATCGTGTTGGATACCTTTGTTGCACCCGCCGTTATTTCTGGGGCCACAATTACCCTGAGCGAATCGGTGAGCACCCTTCAGACGGGTGAATACTCGGATTCCCACGTTTCTGTACTGGATTTTCATGTGGAAACACTATCGCTTGATGGTCTGACAGGGATTGACCCGTCCGCCAAAATCCGACTAATGGATTGTGGTGTTTTGAGTGTTCAGCAGGATGTTCGCCTGAATAGTGCTCAATTTGAGATTCATTCCTCACAACAGTATCGGAATGAATTGAATGCCAAGTTGACTCTGGCCGGTTATAGTGGTTTGGATTTTGCCATGGTCTACGGTGAAAACGGCACTCTGGTAGTGGGCGGGCTTGCAAGAAGGGGGGCTTAGCTGCGTTTTCTACGCCGTGTTGATTTGCCAGTTTTGCGTTTGGCGTAGCGGATGCGAGAGTAGCTCTTGCCGCCTCGCTTGGCGTAGCGCGAGCGTCCGTAGCGCCCGTAGCGGCTGTAGCGGCGCTTGGATGGTCGGAAACGCACCTCATCCGTCGGCAACTTGGCCACGATTTCCTTGGGAATGGTGATGCTGGGAGAGGTCGGGCTCTTTTCCGCTTTCAAGTATGTTTCCTGCGAGCAGCTCTCAATAGCTACAGGCATGCCGCGGTAGACGAGGGGGTAAAGGTCCAGCACATCGCAGCTGCGCATGCGGATGCAGCCATAGGAAACGGGGCGCCCGATGTTGCGCTCCTCGGGGGTACCGTGGATGTAAATGCGGCGGCTGTGAGAGTTCTTGTTGAAGCCCTCTAGCCCGGCAATTTGGATGACTCGGGTGACGATGGGGTCGCGCCCAGCGGCATCCACAGGTACCACTTCGCCAGTGGGGCGGCAGGCCTTGAATACCATGCCCTCGGGCTGCCCATCGCCCACCTTTTTGGTGACGGCGTGGATACCGAGGGGGGTGCGGTAGCTGCCATGGGTACTACCTGTGCCGAACTTGGACGAGCTGATGCTGTAGTCTTTGACCTTCTTGCCGCCTTGGAAGACGGTGAGTTTCTGATCGCGCAGGGTGATGGCGACACCATCTTTCACCACGGCGCGCGGGGGTAAGTCCGGGCCGTAGCCATACTGCTGGCGCGACGAGCGACAGGAAACCTGAAGCAGGGCCAACAGGCAGCAGAGCAGGGTGAGGCAGAGCGTGCTCTTTCGATGTGTTTTGAAGGGGGATGTCAAGCGAATGAAAAGGTTTTTAGAGGGGTATGAGAGCTGGGACGGGGAGCCTAATGTCGTAAGTTGGGAGGGAGAAGGGGCTTAGGCAGCCTTGGCCTTGCGGCGGCGCTGCATCATGCCCTCGCACACTCGGCAGAGTGAGCTGATGCCGGTGTAGAAGAAGCCCAAGAACGGAGACATGAGGACGAAGTTGAGCAGGCCGCCCCAGTGCCCGGGTTGCCCCGAGAGACCGTATGTCAGGTTGACGACTTCGATGGCAAGGAAGAAGCTACCGAAGCTCAGTTCCAGCAGGGGAACCAGCACAGATTTGATGGCCTTGTAGCCCTGTGCGCGCTTCTCTACGGAGAGGGAGCCCTCCTTGGATTCGCCGAACTTGGGCGTGCGCACGAACTCGCTCTTCTGGCCGAAGACGGCTTCGAGCACGGCCTTGGCGTTGTTCACCGCCATGCCTACACCCAGAGCCAGCAGGGGGATGAGCAGGAAGAAGACCATCCACCAGCGACGGGGGCGTACAATGGCCTCTGCGGCGATGTAGAACAAGCACACCGTGACCGTGGCAAAGAAGAAGAGGGTGAATGTGAGCAAGAGCATCTTGGGCTCATGCCAGCCCCAGGAGCCAGTCGGGGTCACGAGACCTGTGCAGATGGGGATGACGAGGAAGCAGAGCAAGATGAGTGCCAGGTAGGAGTAGTTGCAGGTCAGGTGAGTAGTGGCCTCCATCTTGGCCTTGAAGGGGGCGTTGGAGCGCCAGATATCAAGTAGCATCTTTTGGCACACCTGAATGCAGCCCTTGGTCCAGCGGTGCTGCTGGGCTTTGAAGCCGTCCATATCCTCCGGCAGCTCGGCGGGGGTCACATAGTCGTTCAGGTAGACAAATTGCCAGCCTTTCATCTGCACGCGGTAGGAGAGGTCCATATCCTCGGTGATGGTGTCGTGTTCCCAGCCACCGGCGTCAAAGATAGAGCACTTGCGCCACACGCCGGCGGTGCCGTTGAAGGTGAAGAAGCGGCCGGAGCGGTTGCGCACGGTCTGCTCGAGGGCAAAGTGACCATCCAAGAAGATACTCTGCAAGCGGGTGAGCATGTTCTTGCCGCGGTTGATGTGGCCCCAGCGGGTCTGCACCAATGCCACCTTGGGGTCGGTGAAGTAGGGCATGGTGACTTTGAGAATATCGGGCTCGGGGCGGAAGTCGGCATCCAAGATGAGCAGGTATTCGCCCTTAGCAACGGCATCCGCAGCTTCCAAAGCGCCAGCCTTGAAGCCGGTGCGGTCTGTGCGGTGCAGGCACTTGATGTCGAAGCCCTGCTGGCGGTAGTACTCTACCTGTTCCATGCACAGGTCGTAGGTGTCATCGGTGGAGTCGTCCAAAATTTGGATTTCCAGCTTATCCTTGGGGTAATCAATGGCTGTCACCTTGCGCAGCAAGCCTTCTACCACGTATTTTTCGTTGAACATGGGCAGCTGCACCGTCACCAGCGGCCATTCCTCCCACTGCCCCTTGGGCTGGGGGATGTCTTTGCGGTGAATGATGTAGAGAATCACCATCATGAGGCGGTGGAACCCGTAGCCGGACATGCCGATAAGAACGAGGAAGTAGGCTACTAACCAGAAAAAGTTGAACCAGTATTGTTGAGCGTCCATATGAAAAGCTGTTAGTGTGTATGAAAGATAGCCGTGTCGCAAGGCAGGCCGAGGAACGACTGCGGGTGTTGATGTGAGTTTTTTTCGCGTCAGCGAGACACAATGTGTCTTGACGCGCGGGGATAGTAATGTAAACTAATAGCGGAGTCAAGTCTAAAATATTTCCCCTTGCGGGGGGATGTTATCAACCTAACGATATGAGAAAGAGATTTTTTTACAGCTTTTTGCCCGTAGTCATGCTGGGTATGCCGCTTGTGAGTGCACAGGGAGTGGCAGATGATGAAGAGCTGGTGGATGATGTGGTGCAGGATGGAATTCCTGAGTTTGCAGGTGTGGAAGATTCTACACGCCGCCCTGGCGAGGTGCCTGCCATGTTCCGCGATGATGCCATGCTGGATGAATCCCACTCCAACCAAGAGCTGGGCATCAATGTGTACACCGCGCCCTCTATCACCAAGATTTTTAACCAGCTGGATGAGTTGCCCGCCATCCCCGAGGACTATGTGCTGCGCAAGCGCACCGAAAAATTGCCTACCGATGCTGGCTTGCTGGCCATGGAGATGGGGTATCTGCTGGCAGATGGCTTCATTGCGGTGCGTAGTGGCCATATGAACGATGTGAAGCCGATTGCGCTGGATCTCACCCGCTATGGCAATGCACTGGGCGTGGGCGACAAGATGAATGCCCACTCCGCCAGCTTGCTGGAAAATGCTGAGAAGGGGCAGATGGAGCAGTTCAAGAAGAATTTGGCTGCCACGCAGAGCGATGTGAACGCCGAGCTCACCTCCCTCAAGGACCCAGATTTGGCACACCTGATTGCTTTGGGTGGTTGGGTGCGTGCGCTGGAGGCCTCCACCGCCGCCATTTTGGATAAGTTTGAGGCGGAGAAAGCCGCCACCATCTTCTACCCGGATGCCCCCGCTTATTTCAACGAAATTTTGCAGGGACTCAACCCGCAGACGGCTAAGAGACTGCGCGTGGACCAAATGAGCGTGCTGCTGGAGCAGATGGTGGAGCAGATGTCGCTGGTGGAGGGCGAGGCGCCCACGCTGGAAAAGGTGAAAGTGCTGCACCAGACCGTGGGCAAGCTTTCTACGCTTGCTGTGGGTGCGGGTTATGAACATTGATTCTAGCACCAATTTGCCGGAGCGCGACCTGCTCAATATGTCGGTCGCGCGCGTAGGTATGAGCTTGTTGAGGCGGCCTGTGCCGCTCTACAAGCTCTTTTTTCAGCTGCATTTTCACAATGTGAGCCACACGGGTGTGCGCTTGCTGGGGCGCAAGTGGACCATGCGCGATAGCGCGGGGCACACCCGCATCATCGAGGCAGGGCAGGTGTTCAACCAAGAGCCCGTGCTGGTACCCGGGGCGGTGTTTTCATACGCTGGGCAGCAGGATTTCACCCACCCGCCTGTGGCGTTGCAGGTGCGCTTTTTTGGCACAGACCAGATGAATGACCCCTTTATCACCCCGCCGCTGGTCTTTCCGCGCTATTGTTTCACGCTGCCCCGCCGCTGATTCAGCGGGCCATCTCCCTAATCATGGATTCTAGACCGAGCACTACCTCGGCAAACTCGCGGTAGTCCAGCTTATCTGCGGTGTCACTTGTTTCGTGGTAGTCATCGCAGCGCATGTAAGCGGTGTCGGTGATGGCAAAGGAGGGTATGCCTTCTTTCATGTATGCCCAGTCGTCGGACCAGGCGATGCCGCGCACCAAGTATGGGAAGGTGATGGTGCGCACGGGGAAGCGGCAGTTGGCGGAAAAGGCCTCGGCGCAGTGTTGGGCATAGTCTCGCCCGGTGTTGGTGCTCATGAAGGCCACGTAATCGCACCGGTCTGCCACACCAAAGAGCGAACCCGCCACGGCTGAGCGGCGCTTTTTGTTCAGTCTCGGGGAGTAGACGCCGAGTGTTTCAGGAGTCATCATGCCCAAGATGTTGTCTTTGCCCAGCTCTTTCACTAATTTGCGGGCGTGTTGGCGGGCGCCCATCTCATCTTGCTGGAAGAAGGGGGCCTCCTCGTTGGCATAGGCCACAAAGATGATGCCATGGCGCGTGGGTGTGTCCTTCAGACGCCGCGCAAGGGCCAGTACCGCCGCTATGCCAGACGCATTGTCATTTGCCCCGGGGGTGCCCGTCTTGGCGGGTACCACGGGGCCGTGGCAATTCCATGTGGGCATCCCTACGCGGGTGTCGTAGTGAGCCCCCACCACCAGCCACGGCGCGTTCGGGTCGGTGCCGGGTTTGCGCACCTCCAAGTTCACGGCTGTTTTGCCGGCGGCGGTGAGGTAAGCCTTCTTGGCGGGGATGGTGTAGCGCTGCCAGTCCACCGTGTAGCCCATCTCCTCAAACTCATGGGCTATGTATTGCGCTGCGCGGTCGTATGCCTCTTGGTGGTAGTGGTTGCGCTCCCCTATGTCCTCTGCCAGCTTGTAGACATGCCGCCGAAGCTCGCTTTCCATTTCTGCTGTGGAGGGGATGGCCCCGCTGCCGTCTGGTTGGAACAATTGGGCGCAGCCTGCCACTAGCCATGTGATGACCCCCACGCTAATCATGCCTATGAGCTTTCTCATGATTTTACATTACATGAAACACGGGGTCTCTTGCAAGGGGATTTTGTGCCATGCCCACCCGGGCGGCTCGAGGAAAAAGCCTGCTTTTTTCTCCGCTGGAAGAATAGTTTTATAACTTCGCATAATTTTTTGAACGCTGTGAAAAAGGGCTGTGTCAAAACGGCATGATGAACAACAATCTTACCACAAAAATGATGGAAGCTCTGCAGGCTGCGCAGAAAGCCGCGCAAGCAGGGGGGCGAGCCCAGATTTACCCGGCAGATGTCTTGCTGGCCATGGTGCAGCAAGAGGGCGGGGTGCTGGCCTCTGTGCTGGGCAAGGCTGGTGTGCATGCTGGGCGTTTGGCAGATGCGCTGCGCGAGAAACTGCAGCGCGAGCCGCGCCAGACGGGCGCTGTGGCGGGGTCTCCCGGCATAGGGCCTGCGCTGGACAAGGTGCTGACGGCTGCGGAAGAGCAGCGCAGCAAGATGAAGGATGATTATCTGAGCGTGGAGCACTTTGTGCTGGGTGTCTTTGCGGCAGATGATGAGTTGCGCCGCGTGTTGGAGAACGGCGGTCTCACGCAGGCCAAGTATTTGCAGGCCTTGCGAGAGGTGCGTGGCAACCAGCGCATCACAGACCAAGATCCCGAGCAGAAGTATGAGACTCTGGAGAAGTATGGCACCGATTTGACAGCGCGAGCTCGCCAAGGCAAGATTGACCCCGTGATTGGGCGCGATGCCGAGATTCGCCGCGTGTTGCAAATCCTCTCTCGCCGCACCAAGAATAACCCTGTGCTCATTGGTGAACCCGGTGTGGGTAAGACCGCCATTGCCGAGGGGTTGGCCCGCCGCATCGTGGATGGCGATGTGCCTGAGAGCATGCAGGGCAAGCGCTTGGTCTCGCTCAACATCGGCTCGATGCTGGCTGGTGCCAAGTACCGCGGCGAGTTCGAGGAGCGTCTCAAGGCTTTCATCAAAGAAGTGACCGCCTCTGAGGGGCAAATTATCCTTTTCATCGATGAGCTGCACACCTTGGTGGGAGCCGGCGCGGGTGGGGATAGTTCGATGGATGCAGCCAACTTGCTCAAGCCTGCGCTTGCGCGTGGCGAGCTGCGCACCATCGGTGCCACCACGCTCGATGAGTACCGCAAGTACATTGAGAAAGACGCCGCTCTGGAGCGCCGCTTCCAGCCGGTGTATGTGGCAGAACCCAGCGTGGAGGACACGATTGCTATTTTGCGTGGTCTGAAAGAGCGCTATGAGGTGCACCACGGCGTGCGCATCACCGATGGCGCGCTGGTGGCAGCTGCTACGCTGAGCAACCGCTACATTACCGATCGCTTCCTGCCAGACAAGGCCGTAGACCTTGTGGATGAAGCGGCGGCTCGCCTTAAAATTGAGCTCGACTCCATGCCGAGTGAGATTGATGAGCTGAACCGCAGCTCGATGCAGCTGGAAATGGAGCGCCAAGCTCTTGCCAAAGAAAAGGATGATGACTCGCGCCAGCGGCTCGAGAAAATCACCCTCGAGCTGGCTGATGTGAAAGAGAAGGTGAACGCCATGATTGCCCAGTGGAAGAGCGAGAAAGAAGTCGTGACCCGTGCGGGTGAGGCGCAAAAGAAGATTGATGCCCTGCGTACCGAGGCAGAGCAGGCGCAGCGCAAGGGAAATCTGGCGCGCGCTTCGGAGATTTTGTATGGAGAAATCCCCGCTGCCGAAAAAGCGGCCCAAGAGGCTCGCGCGGCGCTGGCCGAACTGCAAGCCAGCGGCTCTGGGCTCCTCAAGGAGGAGGTGACGGAGACGGACATCGCCCGCGTGGTCTCAACGTGGACTGGAATCCCCGCTGCCCGCTTGGCAGAGGGCGAGCGCGAGAAGCTGCTGCACATGGAAGAGCGCTTGGCTGAGCGCCTCATCGGCCAGCAGCAGGCTGTGCGCGCTGTGGCCGATGCTGTGCGGCGTTCGCGTGCCGGCTTGCAGGATGAGGGCCGCCCCTTGGGCTCATTCATCTTCCTTGGGCCCACAGGCGTGGGTAAGACCGAGCTGGCCAAAGCCTTGGCCGAGTTCCTCTTCGACGACGAGGCGGCCATGGTGCGTATCGATATGTCGGAGTACATGGAGAAGCACAGCGTCTCCCGCCTCATTGGGGCGCCTCCAGGCTATGTGGGCTATGATGAAGGCGGGCAGCTCACGGAGACGGTGCGCCGCCGCCCATACAGCGTGGTGCTTTTCGACGAGGTGGAGAAAGCTCACCCCGATGTGTTCAACGTGCTGCTGCAAGTGCTCGACGATGGCCGCGTGACAGATGGACAGGGCCGCACGGTCGATTTCACCAACACGGTGCTCATCATGACCAGTAATATCGGCAGCCAGTTCATCCTCAACGAGACGGATACGGCCCGCCGCAACAATGCCGCCTTGGAGGCCCTGCGTGCCCATTTCCGCCCCGAGTTCCTGAACCGTATCGACGAAATCATCATCTTCGACCGCCTCGAAGCGGCGGATTTGAAGCGCATCGTCAATATCCAACTGGCTCGGGTGCACAAGCGTCTGGCGGCGCGTGGCCTCAAGATGGAGCTGAGCGATGCTGCTGCCGAGCTGGTGGCCGCCCACGGCTATGACCCCATCTACGGCGCACGCCCCCTCAAACGCGCTATTCAGCACGATATTCTCGACCCGCTCAGCCGCGCTATCCTCGAAGGCCGCTTCCCCGAGGGCAGCACCATCCACGTGGATGTGCACGCCGGGAATGTTGTGTTGAGATAAAAGCGACTGCAAACGCTTTGTCTGCAGATAGCATTCACCCGCTTGGGGCAAAGAGGCACCAAGCGGGTGAATTGTGAAAAGGAAGCTGCTCAGAGCTTAGTTTACACCTGTAATGGTGAGTTCCTCCTCGATTTTCTGGCTGCTGCTGATAGGTAGGGTGAAATGTTTGGTTCCTGCGAAGAAGCCACCGGAAATCTTCATCTTGCTGCCCATTACCTCGCGAATGGGTACTTGGTAGAACTTGATAAAACGGTACCATCCGCCGGGGGCCATATCGCTGTCGCCGTAAATGGAACCTTTGTCATTGCTGTAAGACAAGGAGGTAACACTTTCATATTCGTTACCCTTGCCGGAAACTAAGCCCATGATGTACAAAGTTCTGTTTTGTGTGTCTTGATTGTTTGCAATACCACGCACGACTACGAAGACGCAGCCTTTGGAGGCTATGTATGTATTCTGGGTAAACAAGCCGGCATTGGGCAGATTCAGCTCTCTTGTCAGGTCAAGATGGGTAATGTCGCAGCGAATCCTATTGCTGCATATGCAGCTGGCCAGACTTTCGAATTTGGGGGCCATTCCGTTTTCCGGTATTTCATTCATGGCATCTTCCAATGATGTGGCATACATCGTTGGAGCGGTTAAGAGACTCATTCCCAGCAGGGCTGCGGTGCAAAGTTTGTTTTTCATGATAGTGTATAGATGTGTGGTTGAGGAAAGATGGGCTGTGTGCCCTTCGCTTTTTAAGATATCGCAAAAAGACACATAAGTCAACAGTAAAACATCTCAAAATTATACATGTGCGTGCTGGCAAGTATCAGCCGCTACATCGAAGATGAACTGAAACTCAAGGTAAACCAACAGAAAAGCCAGGTGGACAAGGTGTGGAACTGCGTCTACCTCGGCTACATCATAGGAGTAGAGGGTAAGTTGAGAATAGCACCGGCAAGCGTGAAGAAGCTGAAAGCTACGGTGCCTGCGCCTCAAACGCGCTATTCAGCACGATATTCTCGACCCGCTCAGCCGCGCCATCCTCGAAGGCCGCTTCCCCGAGGGCAGCACCATCCACGTGGATGTGCATGCTGGGCAGATTGTGCTCAATTGATACACGTAGATTTCTCGCAAAAGATAACCGCCTTGCAAGTGATATGAACTTGCAAGGCGGTTTTTAATGGAAAAGAGGCACCGTGTTACTCGCCTTTGAGGATGGCGAGGCGGGCGGGGTCCAGCTGCTCCCAAGGGAGGTCGGCCTTGGTGAAATGGCCGTAGTTGGTGGTGCGGGAGAAGATGGGGCGGCGCAGGCCGAGGGCGCTTTCCATGTCGGCCGGCTTGAAGGAGAAGGCCTTCTTGACGCGCTCGATGATGGTGCTTTCGTCTACCACGGCGGTGCCAAAGGTATCGACATCGACCATGATGGAGGTGGGGTCAGCCTTGCCGATGGCGTAGGAGACTTGCAGCTCACAGCGGTCTGCCAGACCAGCGGCGACGATGTGCTTGGCAACCCAGCGGCACATGTAGGCGCCAGAGCGGTCTACCTTGCTGCAGTCTTTGCCGGAGAAGGCGCCGCCACCGTGGCGGCCCATGCCACCGTAGGTGTCGACGATGATTTTGCGACCAGTGAGGCCAGAGTCCCCGTGCGGGCCACCGATAACGAAGCGGCCGGTGGGGTTGATGAAGAATTCCGTCTGCTCGGTGATGAGCTCTGCGGGCAACACGCGGCGGATGAGGCCGGTGCAGAATGAGCGGATGGTGTCGATGCTCACATCCTCCGTGTGCTGGGTGCTGAGCACGACGTTGACGATGCGCTCGGGGCGGCCGTTTTCATCGTATTCTACAGCGACTTGGCTCTTGCTGTCGGGGCGCAGCCAAGTGGCTTCTCCAGCGTGGCGCACGCGGGCCAATTCAATCATGATGCGGTGGGCAAACATGATGGGGGCGGGCATGAGCTCGGGGGTCTCGTTGGCGGCATAGCCAAACATGATGCCTTGGTCACCCGCACCTTGCTCGCTGCCGTCTTTGCCCTCTGCGGCGCAGGCGTCTACACCCTGCGCGATGTCGGGGCTTTGGGTGGAGAGGTAGTTGGTCACTTCCACGCTGGCGGTGTTGAACACCTCGTCATCGGCCACGGTGCGGTAACCAATGTCGTCTACCACCTTGCGGACGATGGCTTCGTAGTCCACCACCGCTTGGGTGGTGATTTCACCCGCGAGGATGACGTGGTTGTCTTTCACGAGAGTTTCGCAGGCCACGCGGCTGGTCGGATCCTGAGCGATGCAGGCATCGAGGATGGAGTCAGAGATGAGGTCGGCAACTTTGTCGGGATGCCCCTCACCCACGGATTCGGATGTGAATATATGGCGTTTTTTCATTTGAAAGCTGTCTTATTCGTAGTTGGTAAAGGAGAATTTGCGCAGGCCGCTGGGCATGGAGTTGGAGGGGGCGCCGAACTGAGCCATGATGGAGGTGGCGATGACGGCGGCTTTGTTGTCGATATCCGGTGAATAGTCGAGAAGGCACTGGAAGATATCCCACAGGAGGGTCATTTCGTTGCGGAACTGGTTGCCCTGGATGATGAATGAGCGGATGCCTGCGTCGTGAAGCGCTTGGGCTTCATCTCGGGTGAGGTTGCAGCTGAGTTTCTGGCTCAGCGCCTTGGGGTCAAGCTTGTGGCAGCCATTGCGAGTGATGAGAGACTCTCGCTGGGCCATGAGTTGGGTGTTGTAGGGGGTGCGGCGCATCTCTGCCAGCAGGCGCATGTGCTCGCGGCGCACCGGGCAGGTGCGGTGGCAGGGGTCGTTCATCACGACTTCGAGGCGGGCGGGCTCTGCTATGGCGCCGTAGATAGCGGGGCGCACAGCATCTGCCGGGTGCAGGATAACGCGGGTGTATTTTTGCAGCAGCTTGTTGTAGAGCTGGGCTGTGCGGCGGTTGGGCTCGTTGACGAGGCGGTTGGGGTGGCAGACGATGGACAAGTGGGGGAGGCGGGCGCGCAGGTGGTCTGCCAGCAGGTCGCTCGCAACGCATACGGCATTTTTGCGGGCGCGGTCGCGCTTGTAGAGCTCATCCACCAGGGTGAGGGCATACGTATCTTCCAACTGGTCAGCGGTGATGAAGGGGTTGTCGAAGACGAGGAGCACGCCGATGTTTTGCTTGGCATAGTTTTCCAAAAGTTGGGAATACTCGGCCATGGGGATGGGGCGGCGCTGCACAAACCAATCGAGCGACCACGCGCAGGGGACAGTCCCCGCGACGCGGTTGGGTTTGCGCATGGGGAAGAAGTTGCTCAAGGCGGAGAGGATGACCTGAACGGATGAATCAAAGCGGAAGGCACCACCGATGGTCCAGCTGGCATCTGGCAGGTAATTGGCCGTGAGTTCGCGGAGCTTTTCCGCGGTGGCTTCATTGTTGGCGGGGGGATTGGTGCTCATAGCTTAGCGAATCGGTAAGATGGATTCCCAGAAGCGCTGTCCGACAGCGTGAAGGGCGTTTTCAGAGGGGGCATCGTTGCGCAGGACGAGGCGCAGCAAATCAAACAGGATGGAGGAGGCGTTGGAGTGGCCGCGCCCCTGCATCTTAAAGTGGCGGAAGCCCATGTCGTAGAGTTTCTGGATTTCGGGGGTGTTGAGCGCCAGCACGCTGTGCTTCGGGTGGGTGAGCAGGGTGTTCAAATCGCGGCACCCGTTGGTGTTTTGCTTTTTGTCGAACTCGGAGCCATCGTAGCCCAAGAAATCAAGTGCAGATTCAGAGAGGGTCTTGTAGTGCAGGGGGCGCAGCGGACACTGGCGGATGCAGTATTCGTTGACCAAGAGAATGTGGCGGTCTTTGTCCTCCAGCTTTTCCAGTAGATCGTAGTTGAGCACATCATCCGGGTGCACCATCACTTCATCGTACTCGTCAGCCAAGCGTTTGTACATATCAAGCTTGCCTTTGCCGCCCCCGTTGGTGATTTTGAGGATGGAGGAGACGAGGCGGAGCTCAGGGTATTCTTTGCGGATGTGCTGGCGCAGCACATCGCTGGCCACAATGGCGGCATTGCGCTTGGTGGGGTTGTGATTGCGCGCAAAGATGAGCAGGGCATTGCCCAAGGCGTCTTTGAGGTGTTGCTCCTGCAAAATGAGGTTGGTGAAGGTGAGGTAGAGGGCAATATTGCGTTGCTCATAGGCCAAGCCTGCGGCGCGCATTTCCTCGGCGTCGCACATGAGGTGGCGCAGCACGCGCCCGCTGTTCCAGATGCAGAGCGGGGAGCCATGCACGATGTTGAAGGGCACAAATCCCAAGAGTAGTCTGCAAAAATCGTGGAAGGCCACCAACTCGCGGTCGTTGACAAATGCACCGGAGACATCCCATACGGCGTCCGGCCAAATTTGGTGCTGGTAGGGTGAAACAGAATTCATGTGCGCGCCAGATTCTAGCAGTTAAATGCTCTTTTTGCAAGCTTATCTTGCGTAGCAAGGAGTAGCTGTGGGGGTGTTGACAAAGAAAGGTGCATCCGCATGCACTTTGCGCTTGAGTCGTAGCCTCTGCGGCGGTATCATAGCCCGAAAGGAGGAATCACTATGCCGGAAGAAACCCCTCAGCACGTTGAAGAGTTCGCAACCGTCCAATCGATTTTTGTACGCCACCGCAATTGTTTGCTGCTGCGCGCCGATATGTCGCCCCTGTTTGTGGATTATTACCTGAACCTGATGCAGCATGGGCACCGCAATGCCGAGACGGAGGATTCTGTGTTCAAGGACCTGCTGGCATTTTTCACCCTGCACCTTGTGTCTCGTCCGTGGCAGGAGTACCACGCATGGACGCTCAACGCCCGCACTCCTAGCTTGGCCAATTACTTTGTGTCGGGCTCATCTCTTACGGAAGATGTGATTGGCCGCGTGTTTACCGAGGGTGTGAAAGAACCCGAGCGCAATATGCTCTATGCGCAAAATCTGCGCACAGGTAAAGAGCCTCAGACATCTGTGATTGTGCTGCCGGATGGCGCGGTAAGCTCTTGGGTAGAAGAATTTTACCGCCAAAGCGAGCAGCGCGAGGCTCGTGCGTTCGATTTGGGCCAAGATGTGTACGCTCTAGTGGCTGCTCAACCCGGTGCGGATTATGATTGGCTGACGGAGCTGACTCCCGACCAGGTGGCCCGCATCGCGGAGACTGAGGAAACCAAGGTGCTGGAGACTCGCAAGTTCACCTTCCGCTGCGGTTGCACCTTGCAAAAGATTCTGCCCACGATTCAGGCCATGCAGAAGGATTTTGATGATTTGCTGGCAGAGCAGGGGTATTTGGAGGCATCCTGCCCACGCTGCGGGGCTGTGTATAAAATCACCCCCGATATGCTGTGAGAAATACGCGCTCCATCAACGTGATGCTGACCCTCCTGCGCGTGGGGTTGGGCGTGTTTTTCTTGATCACGGGCATCCCCAAGATTGCAGATTTGGGGGAAACGGCTGAGTTCCTGACCCGTAGCCAACTCTTACCCGCTTGGTGCTCGATGCCGCTGGCCTGCACTGGGGTGGCCATGGAGCTGGTGGTTGCGGTGTGCTTGGTGTTTCGTCTTGCGTATCGCGGGGCGGCCGCTTGGTTGGTGATGATGACGAGCGTCTTTCTCTTCTTGTATGCCCAAGCTTGGGCTCGCGGTCTTGATTTGAGCTGCAACTGCTTGGGATCTACCCACGCTATTGATAATTATCCCCTTGATACGGGAATCCGCCTCCTCTTGCTGGGTGCGGCTCTCCTGCTGGTGTGGGATTCTCGCCGCGTGGATTCCGCTATCTGGAAAAACCGTAAGCTCGACTTTTCAGAGGTGTAAGGGCCAATCTCTTCGATTGAAAAAAATATGCGCGAGATGCAGGTCATCTCGCGCTTGTTCTTTGCCGTGGCTCGGTGCCTTTAGTCCTTCGACTTCTTGGCTGCTGCGGCTCGCTTGGCTACAGACTTTGCTCTGCGGCGCTTGCGGGCAGCGCGGGCCTTCTTGGCCTCTTTGTCGTACTTGTTCTGGTACTCTGCCAAAACCTTGTCGGAGGGTTCATTCTCGAGCCGTCCCAAGATTTCGTCTCGCAGGTTGATGGCCGCGGCAAATGAGCCTTCTTCTCCATTCTCGTACGCTCCATCTGCAAAATATTTTGTAAACATGCGCCCGCGGCGGCTTATGCATACTCGCCATCCCAAAAATGAGGTTTTCTCACGTGTGTAACGAGTCAGATTTTTCAAAGCTTTTTTCATGATTTCTTGAGTTTTCTGTAGCTCTTTATCGGAGCTGTTTCCATATTATATGATACGTTTTACTAAATCAAGCAAAAAGATGACTAGCTTTATATGCGTAACAGTTATATAGAATTGTGCCTCTTTTTAAGAGCTTTGAGACTGGGTTCGATGAGTCAATATGGTTTTAAAAGGCAAGTTTTTAAGAAGAGAAGTCTGGGAATATAAATGATAATGACTCTAGCGTTATGTGATATGATTTTCTTTTATGTGACACATTATGTGTGAGTTGAGGTCTGTAACATATGTGTAAATATGGCTTATTTTTCGCGAGCCTGCACGAGCTGCGTCAAGAATTGCTGCGGTGTCAGTGTGGCCATGTTTGCATCCGTGCGAGTCGATAAAAAGCGGAGGTATGACCTCACCGCCCATTCGATGAAACGGCGCTGAGATAAGCCTAATTTTGCTGAAAAAGAATTTATTTGTTCTTTCAACTCTTCATCCAAAAGGAGGATGAAAGTGTGGGATGCATCGCTAGAGCCCGATTCCATGGGCAGAGGCGAGGGGTGTTATTTGGAGACGTTGAAGCGGAATTCAACGACATCGCCATCCTTCACCACATATTCCTTGCCTTCGATGCGGAGCTTGGCTTGTTCCTTGGCCTTGGCGATGGAACCGCAAGCCACGAGATCGTCGTAGGCCACCACTTGGGCTGCGATGAAGCCGCGTTCGAAGTCTGTGTGGATGACACCTGCGGCCTGGGGGGCCTTGGCGCCTGCGGGGATGGTCCATGCGCGGGTTTCCTTGACACCCGTTGTGAGGTAGGTACGCAGCCCCAAGAGGTGGTACACGGCATTGATGAGGGCGCTGACCCCCGAGTCTTCGACACCGAGGTCGCGCAAGAATTCCTTGGCCTCTTCCTCAGGCAGTTCGGAGAGTTCTTCTTCGATGCGGGCGGAGATGACGATGGCCTCAGCATTGTGGTGCTCTGCCACATAGCGGCGCACGGCGGAGACGTAGGGGTGAGCATCGGGGTTGGCCACAGCATCTGCCAGTTCGTCTTCGCTCACGTTGCAAGCAAAGATGCTCTTTTTGTTGGAAAGTAGGAAGAAGCTGCGCAGAAGTTTGCGCTCATCCTCAGAGAGTTCCAGCGTGATGGCAGGTTTGCCGGCATCCAAGTGCGGGATGAGTTTTTCGATGAGGGCGATTTCTTCCTTGGCCTCCTTATCACCGCCGCGGGCTTTTTTGATGCGGCTTTCCTTGCGCTTTTCCATGGCTGCAAGGTCGGCTAGGATGAGCTCGTCGTTGATGATTTCGATATCGCGCACGGGGTCTACGGAGCCCAACTCGTGGATGATGTCGTCATTCTCAAAGCAACGCACAACCTGCACGATGGCGTCTGTCTCGCGGATGTTGGAGAGGAACTTGTTGCCCAGGCCAGCGCCCTCTGCGGCGCCCTTGACCAAGCCTGCGATGTCCACAAACTCAATAGCGGCAGGGACGATGCGCTCGCACTTGTTCATTTCTGCCAGCACGGCGAGGCGGGGGTCGGGTACTTCGACCATGCCCACGTTGGGGTCAATCGTGCAAAACGGATAGTTGGCCGCTTCAGCCTTGCGGGAGCGGGTGACTGCGTTGAACAGAGTGGATTTGCCGACGTTGGGGAGACCTACAATACCTGCCTGTAACATAACGGCGCGGATTATACACTAATATGCCCTACAGGGGAAGCTTAAAATCAGCATATATGGCCGAGGAGGTCGCCTTGGCGGGCGTAGGTTTCTGTGCAGTTGGCCGTATTGCGCAAGATGTCCTCGGCTAGTTGCACGCGTCCTGGCTCGTAGAATGTGATGATGGTGGAGCCGCCGAAGGCGAAATAGCCTTGCTCATCCCCCTTGCAGATGGTGGCGCCTGGGGTATATGTTTGGCCGATGGCACCCACGCCTGTGGCGCCCACGGCGAGGATGAGCACATCTCCCATGTGCGGAGTGTGAAGGATGGTCAGCTCGCGCTTGTTGGTCCACAGCCACGAGAGCTTGTGGCGCAGGCACAGGGGGGATACGCTGGCCAAGGGGCCAGGAATGCGCACGGGAGCTTCCGCTACACCATCTGCCACAAAGTGGAAGCGGTGGTAGTCTGTGGGGCACAGGCGGGAGAGCACGGCACTGCCGTGAGCATATTTTTCCGCCAACTCGGTGCTGCCGAGCAGGGCAGGTAAATCAAAGCTTTGGCCTTTCACAAACACGCCGGTCATGTTGGCCACATCTTGCCAGCCGCTGTGGCGGCCATCTGCCGGCAGGGCTACGGTGTTGCCCTCGCAAATGGGACGAGCCCCGGGCTTGAGGGTGCGTGTGAAGAAATCGTTGAAACTCACATACTCGCTCACAGGGCGCTCAAACTCCGAGACATCCATGCCGTATTGGTCGACAAACTGTTGCAGGTTGCGAGCCGAGCTGCGGGTGTCTTTCATCCACCCCATGATGCGGGAGAAAAAGGCACGTTTGATGAGCAGGTGGAGACTCAGCTTGCCAAGCGGGTTGCCATAAACCCAGCGCAATGCGCCTTCGCCCATGATTTTTTCTTGCTGCAGCTCTCCTGTGTATCGGTTGTAAAAGGTGATGCCTTCTTCCTTCATGACGCAGGTATGATAGCAGGTTTGCGGGCGGGGGTCAACAGGAAAGAAAAGCCCGGTTGCGGACTGTGCTCGCAACCGGGTTGATAGTTTTTTGTTAAGAGCTTAGATTACTGCTGAGTGGCGGCTTTCTTAAGCCCCTCTACGAGATTGCGCAGGGATTGAATCTTATCGGTTGCCGTATCGAGGAGGCAGTCGCGGTAGAGCTTGCCATTCTTCCAGTTGTCGAAGGTGAAGCGGGCGGAATCAGGGATGGCTTTCTCCGTGCGCAGGACGCGCAAGCGGGAGTAGCCACGGGTGAAATAGTCGTACTGCTCATCGGAGCCGTAGTACTTCATGTCGATGTACTCATCGGTGTTGATGGCCGTGTAGAGGGTGGGCGTGAGGAGTTCTTTGCGCGTGACGGTTTTGGTGGCGCAAGCGCTCAGTAGGGCTGCCAGCAAGATGCAGGGGAGAAGTTTTTTCATGGTTGGTTTACGTGTTGGGGGTTAGATGTCTTTTTTGTCGGCTGCGGCTTTGGCAGCAGCAGCTTCTTTAGCAGCCTTAGCTGCTGCTTCTTTGGCGGCTTTTTCGGCTGCAGCTTCGGCTATGCATTCCGTTGCTGAAACAGGGTAGCAAGATTCCCACGAATCGGTGACGTAGACCTTGCTGCCGTGCTTGGTGATGCCGAAAAGTAATTTCGCTATGAGGGATGGGGTGCGGATGCAGCCGTGCGACAGGCGACGGCCTGCGCGTACCTTGCCAATGTGCATGCCGATGCCATCATGCGTCAGGCGCTGCCAATAGGGCATGGGTGAACCCACGATTTTGCCACCCTCGGGCACGGGATCGGTAGCAAAATCTGCGTTGTAGTTGACGCATTTGCCGTCGGCATCATAGATTTTGCCATAGCGGTTAGAGGCGTAGCTCTCTCGTTTTTCGATGATGGAGAACTTGCCCGTGCGGGTGGGGTGTTTGTCCACACCAGTAGAGACAGGCCAGTCTGCGGCTACCTTATCATTGACATAGATGCGGCCACGCTGGTGCTCCAGGTCGATGTAGATGGGGCTTTTTTTGTTGGCTTGCTTGAGCAGCTCTTTGTCTTGGAAGATGTGCATGGTCGTGGGGTAGCCGTTTTGCTTCACGAAATGCTCATAGGAACCAGGCAGGTACACGGGTTTGGGCGGGGGTACGGGCTCTGGCGGGAGCTGCTGTTGTTGCTGCGAGAGCTGGGTACACGCGACCCCTGCAAGGAGGGTGAGGACACAGCCCACGCTGGTGAGAAACTTGTTGAGATGGAGCATAGAGGGTGGTTGGGGGTGTTATTTGATGATGACGGGGGTACCCACGGGGGTGTTGTCGAAGAAAATTTTAGCCATTTCAGCTGGGAGGCGGATGCAGCCGTGGCTTTCGGGGGCAGAGGTGACCATGCCCTCGTGCATCCAGATGCCATTGGTGGTCAGCTGCATGCCGTTGGTCATGGGGGCGCCTTCGTAAATGCCACCTTCCGGTATGGTCATGCCTTGCTCGTAGTTGCTGATGAGGACGTTGCCGTATGCGTCTACGATGCTGCCGTAGCTAGACGAGCGGTGGTCGGCGTCTTTGGAGAGAACCTTGAACGTGCCCTTGGGGGTGATATGGCCCGCCTTGCCAGAGGAAATGGCGCTCATACCTACTTGGCGGTTGCCTACATAGTACTTGGCTTGTTGCAGGGCCGTGTCAATCACGATGACCTTGTCACCCTCCAGCCCTGCGGGCATGTCCCAGTAGCCGTAGCTGACGGCTTTGCCGGGGTCGATGCGGATGCGGCTGGGGCGGAACATGTAGCCGCCGGTCAAGGTTGTGGTGACGTCGTTCTGCACGCAACTGGGCGTGGTCAGAAGCGTAAGGGCTGTTGCAATAAGTGTCAGGGAGCGTTTCATTCTTTCGTTTGCTGTTCTCTGGCGTGCGCGCGTGGTGAAGCTCGCGCTCGCGGTTATGGACGCTAACCACATGATTGTCAAGTTTGATTTACTATTTTTTCATGTCATACCTGCGGGGGTGGGGGCTTGCTCTGCGCGGTGTCGTGTGTTATGATGAGGGGGACGATATGCGATTGGCTTTGGCACCCATGCAGGATGTGACGGATTTGGCGTTCATGCGGACTTTGGACCGCATTGGTTCGCTGCCGGATGTGTTTATCACGGCATATTTTCGCAGCACGCGTACGACCTGCGCCATGGCTGAGAATAATTTACGCTGCATAACGGGCAATGAGACGGGGGTCCCCATCGTGGCGCAATTGGCCGGTAGTGAGGCCGCCGCTCTTTGCCGCGATGCGGAAGCCTTGTTGCAGTTGCCAGTGGCGGGCATCAACCTGAATGCTGGCTGCCCCAGCCCGCTGGTAAACCGCCACGGTGCGGGAGCTGGCCTGCTGCGTGAACCTGAAAATTTCTTGAACATCATGCAGAGCTTGCGTGGGGTGGTGCCTGCGGGGCTTTTTTCGGTCAAATGTCGTTTGGGTTGGAGCGAGCCTGCGGAGTTTGATGCCTTGTTGCCTTTGCTGGAGGCTGGTGGAGCGGATGAGGTGATGGTGCATGCGCGCACGCGCCGGCAGTTGTATGGCGGTGTGCCGCAGATGCAGTATATCGCGCAGGCTGTGCGCGCTTTGTCATGCCCGGTATGGGCCAATGGAGATATTGCTACTCCCGAGGATGCTGCCGCTTGCCTGCAAGCGACGGGAGCTGCGGGGTTGCTTATTGGGCGTGGCGCGGTGCGCAATCCGTATCTCTTCCGTATGTTGCGCGGGGGTGCAGCTCCTACAAAGGAAGAAATGCTGCATTATTATATGGTGCTTATCGAGGAGACAGACCGCATTTTGCACACCAAACGCACCGCAGAGGGGCATTGCAACCGCATGAAAAAGTATTTGGCTTTCTGCTACGCTGATTTTGGTGCAGAAGATGAGTACGCCCTGCGCCGTTGCAAGAATATCGATGATATGCGCCGCATTTTTGAGCGGCATGCTGCTTCTTAATTGCGCAGCTTGATGTCCATGAGCATCTGGGAATTGGTCTTGTAGCGCTGCAAGAAGAAGAGCAGACGCTCCATGGCTTCGGTGGGCTTGTAGCCTGCCAGCCCGCGGCGGATGAGGCGCACTTTCTCCAGCATCCAATCGGGCAAGATGAGTTCCTCGCGGCGGGTGCCACTCTTGAGGATGTCTACCGCGGGGTAGATGTACATCTCTGCAATGCGGCGGTTGAGGACGAGCTCCATGTTGCCTGTGCCTTTGAATTCTTGGAAGATGAGCTCATCCATGCGGCTATTGGTTTCAATGAGGGCTGTGGCCAAAATGGTGAGGGAGCCCGCATTGCGCGTGCTGCGCGCTGCCGCAAAGAGACGGCGTGGGGTTTCCAAGGCGCGGGCGTCGATACCACCGCTCATGGTGCGGCCGCTGCCACGGTCTGCATTGTTGTAGGCTCGGGCGAGGCGGGTGATGGAATCCATGAGGATGAGTACGTGGCGCCCGGCTTCCACGAGGCGCTTGGCGCGCTCGATGCACATTTCTGCGATGCGGCAGTGCTCGCGCACGCCGCTATCGTTGCTGGAGGCAAAAATCTCTGCCCCAGGCAGGCTGCGGCGGAACTCGGTCACCTCTTCCGGGCGTTCATCGACCAGCAACACCATCAGGTGCACATCTTCGCCGTAGTTTTCTTGCACACCCTCGGCTATGTGCATGAGCAGGGTGGTCTTGCCCGTGCGCGGCGGTGCCACAATCAAACCGCGCTGCCCGCGGGCCACGGGGGCCACCAAGTCGAGGGTGCGGGTCGTATAGCGGTTCGCTGCGGTGGAGAAGGCCAAGCGCTGCGTCGGATTTACCGCCTTCAAATCCTCAAAATGCGGGTTGTTGGCAGCCTCTTCGGGGCTTTGGCCGTTGACTTTTTGGACGGAGATGAGCTGGTGGCCGCGCTCGTATTTCTGGGCCATGCCAGTCACTTGCACATAGGGGCGCAAGTGGTGCTCGGCAATCACATCTGCAGATACATAAACAGCTGCGTCAGAGGGGGCCCAGTTGTTTTCCGGCACGCGGATGAAGCCGTATCCCTTGTTGGTGATTTCGAGCAGCCCCGTCAGTTCTTGGGGCTCGCCCACAGGCACATAGGCACGGCTGGCGTTTTGCTCTTGGTTTTGGGGGGCATTCTCCTTGTTACGCTGCTGGTTGTGGCGCTTGTTGAAACGATTGTTTTTATTGAAGCCTTGGCCGCGGTTATGGCGGTTGTTGTGGTGGCGTTGGTTGTGCTGCTCACCGGCGACATCAGACGCCGCGTCCTGGGACTCCTGCTGCTGGGGGCGGCGGGAGAAGCGGCGCACAGGGCGTGTTTTACCCTGCTGGGGGCGGTCGCTGTTGTCTTCCGGGGGCATCATGGTTTCAATCAAGCTGAGTGTTCAGGATTAGCAGCGGATGCGCGATGCTTTTGCTCTTCATCGCGCATCCCGTGTGCGCTGAGCATTACATCTGCTCAAGGATGGCGTCGTCAATCTCGAAGTTGGAGAACACGTTCATGGTGTCATCGTAGTCATCGAGGAGATCGTAGAGCTTCATGACCTTGGTGGCTGTCTCGACATCTGCGATGTCGGTGGGATTCTGTGCCACGCAGATGAGCTTCATGCCCGTCACGTTCTTGCCGGCTTCGCTCAGGGCGCTGGAGACAGTCTGCAGCTCCGTGGGTGCACAGATGAAGACCCACTCGCCTTCGTTTTCGCCTTCTTCAAATTCATCTGCGCCGCAGTCCATGGCAAGTTCCATGGCGCTGTCTTCGTTCAGCGTAGCGTCTACAACGCGCACCTCGCCCTTGCGGTCAAACTGATATGCCACAGAGCCAGGGGTGCCCATGTTGCCGCCGTTGCGGGAGAAAATGGTGCGCAGCTCAGAGGAGCAGCGGTTGGTGTTGTCGGTCGCGACTTCGACGATGAAGGCGGTGCCGGCGGGGCCATAGCCCTCGTAGGTCATTTCTTGGATGGATGCGCCCTGCAGCTCGCCTGTGCCTTTCTTGACAGCACGGTCGAT
>JAZTYM010000039.1:0-10999 GCA_045637025.1 Akkermansia sp.
AGCCATAGTTTGTCTTCCTAAGACCGCTTGGCCTCCGACTTTGCTCAATGCCACCCCACCCCCGACTCCCAGCTGCCACACAGCATGCAATCTTGCCTAGATTGCCACCGCAAACACGCGCTGCCCACTGATTGCACGCGCTGCCACCACTAATTTTTCTCACGCGTTAGCCGCCCAGAGATTCGAGCCAGCGCCGATCTTGCAGAGATTCTGCCTCCCGGCAAGGGCATGGAAAAATTGCGCGCACGCGCAGGTGTAGCACCTGCCGCAGCTGCTGCTCCAGCTCCTGCACCCAAAAAGAAAAAGGGCAGATAATCAGCTCGTTTCTCGTAAGAAACGATGGATTCAGAGCAGGCATTGTCCTGTATCATTCTTCATAGTAAAAAGCCCGTTGAGCGCAGCGCTCAACGAGCTTCTTCGTGACGATATGTCTTAAAAAATCGCCTTATTCATCGGAATCCTCAGCAGCGGGTTCCTCTGGGGCAGCGGGAGCTGCCGTGGGCTTATGGCGAGCAGCTTCTTGCAAGAAGAGCTCAGCCACGCGGAAAGCACGGCGAGACGCCTCGGCAGCAATGCGGTCATCCATGAGCGCCAAGCCCTCCTCGGTCACCTCGCCCAAGAAGATTTTCCAAGCGCGGCGCACGAGTTCGTGGGGGCCAACCTTGGGTTGCGGGGTCTGCTGGGGCTGGGGTTGGCCATCGCCACCGCGGCGGTTGCGGTTGCGGCGGCGGCGGCGCTTGCCACCATTGCCATTGCCCTCATTACCGCCCACCGTTTCCGGCACAGCAAAGCCAGGGGCCGGCTCAAGCTCGCGCTCGCGGGGCTGCTGGGGCGTGGGGATGAATTCCTCCACCTTGGGGGCGGGAGCGGGGGACGGTACCTCCTTAATCTGGGGCTCGGCAGCCTTGGCAGGAGCAGGTGCAGGGGTGGGAGCGGGGGCTGCCTGCTGGGCAGGAGCCGGCTTCATCTTCACGCGGCGCACTTTGGTCTTGGGCTCGCTGGCAGGCTTGCTCTCAGCAGGCGCGGCGGGAGCAGGAGCAGGTGCTGCAGCGGGAGTCTCAGGGGCGGCGGCGGGGGCGCTATCAGCCTTGGGTGCAGCCTTGCGGGTGCGGGGCTTGCGGGCAGGAGCGCTCGTCTTCTCTGCGGCGGGTTTGGCAGTCTTGCGGGCGCGGGGCTTTTTACCCTCGGTCTCAGCCGCAGCTGCGGGCGCAGGAGTTTTCTTATCTTCTGATTCCATGATTGGTGTTTTAATCATTGTTGAACCGGCACTTCCTGATCCACCTTGAACGACCACTCAGCCTTGTGGCTGGTACCATCGCTACTGGACCAGGTGAGGTGCACGGAAATGTTGGGCATGTAGATGCGGCAAGGCGGAGTCCAGCTGATGGTGCGGGTTGTTTTATCCACCTTTGCAGGCACACGACCAAAGCCGCTAATCTTCATGTTGACGGATGAGAGGTTGATACCGGGCACACCGCTGAGCTCAGCCGTGATATCGGGGACCTCACAAGAGACGGTGCTACCAGGTTGAGGCGACACCGGGAAAGGGGGTGGGGGTGTTTTGACGGGCAAGGTGCCCGGGGTAGAGCCTGTGGATACAGCCTTGCCTACCTCTGCCACGCGGAAATCCATGGCGTTCTTGAAAATCGAGTGGTCATTACCAAATACCATATAGCGGTGAATCATCCATGGATTCTCCTCGCAAGTCACCTTGCCCGGCACCACGGTGAATGCCGCCACATAGCCATAGCTGGGGATGCGGTCAAGCATGGGCTGGGTCGCATAGCCACCCGGGTAGCAATAGGTGTTGATACGCCCGAACGCGCGCTCCAAGCGCTGGCGAGACTGGCCCAATTCCTCGTCCACCATTTTGGTGTATTCCTGCTCACCTTTTTCAGCGCATTCTTGCCACTTGCTGGGGTAGTAGTGGTGCACCGAGTGGCTACCAATGGTGGCGCCGTTTCGCTGCATTTCGCGAATCATGGTGGGAGACATGCTCTCCCCGCGACCCGATACAAAGTCTGAGTACAGGAACAGGGTGAATGGATACTTGTATTCCTTGAGAATGGGGTATGCATGCGTGTACACGCTGCGCCAACCGTCGTCTATGGTGATGAGCACACACTTGGGGGGCAAATCGCGTGCGCCAAATCGCCACTCCAGAAACTCTTGCATGCTGATGACCTTGAGCCCCGCCGAGCGGATGTACTCCATCTGCGCCCGGAAATCAGCCGTCTTCATCATCATCTCCGTCGCAGGCTCCGTATCGCTAAAATTATGATACCCCAGCACCGCCACGCGCGTGTAGCGGCGCGGCACCGTGCCGTCCGCTCGCGGTTGCCCAGACTCAGTCTCCTCCTCATCCTTGAGCGATTTGGCAGGGCGCGCGGCACCCATCTTTTTGGGGTCTAAAACACGGATTTGCACCTCCCGCGGCCCCCTTTTCTCAGGGAAAGGGTCTAATGGCACGGGGTCGAATATCTGCGCGGAGGCCATCCCCCCCAACAGCAGAAGAAACAGGTACATGTAGCGTATCATCCACGCTCAGGATAGCATATTCCCCATGATTGGCAAGTCTTTATTCCGTCTCGCCCCCGCGCTCGCACGCCCGCATGCCATAGCTCGTGCCTTCATCACGCATTTTTGACTGTCAATAGCAAGAAGTCTATGGTAGAATACCCGCACATGAGCCAGAGGGATATCGTCTGCAAAGCTACCTTGGACACATTTGTGCGTTTCGGCATTGTCATCGCGGCATTGCTGGGCTTTGCTGTGTACTTTTTTTATGATGGGCATATAGGCTATGCCAAGCAAAACGAGGCCATCTGCAGCTACCGCGCATTTGCCAAACTGGGCAGCGTGGCAGCCCAACACAGCTCCGCGGGCTGGCAAGCCATGCTGAGTGAGCAGCCTCTCATCCGCACCACCAACGAGGGCGGGCAATTGTTGGCCACGGAAGAGGGTGAGAACCGCTACCCCCTGCCGGCAGATTGCGAAGCCGCCCGCAGCTGCCCCTTGGAGGCCCTGGACCACGCCGCCATGAACCGTAGCTGGAGCGATTGCTGGGCTGCCTACAGCAAGCGCATGCACTACCCCATCAAGCCTGGCGACCACCCGCACGACGAGGGCGCCATCCGCGAGCAATGGTATGCGGGAATCGCCTTCACCATCACGGGTTTTGTGTTGCTGGGGCTGGCACTGCGCACACACAAGCGCGAGCTCAGCCTGCGGGGCGACACCGTCACCGCCGCGGGGCAAAGCTTCCGCATCAGCGACATTGAGTGCATAGATTTGCGCCAATGGGGCACAGGGTTCAAGGGCGTGGCCTACCTGACCGTAGGGGGCAAGAAGGTGCGCTTCGACGGCATGACCTACGGCGGCTTCAACAAAGAAAAAGGCGAGCCGGCAGAGGCGCTCATGCAGGCTATTTTAGCCCAGTACAAGGGAGACATCATCGAGTATGAAAAAGCTACTGCGCAAGATTCTTAACATCCTCATCGGCATAGCCCGTGGCATCTTGGCACTAGGGCGAGTCTGCACTGGCTACAAGGCCTGCGTATTGGTCTTGCTGGCCGTAGTGGCCATCGAGCTGTGCGTGCTAGGCGCAGGTGTGGTGCGACGTCTGGAAAACTCCTACCATTTGGCGATGGAAGCGGCGCGCACAGAATTGGCGCTGTTGGAAGCCCAAGAACTGGCAGATGCGCTCCCCAACAAGGGCTCTGCGGGCATCGGCGCGGCGGAAAACAGCCAAGGTCCGGCCACTCCCCCCAACGCAGACCCCCACAGCACCACCGACACCCCACCCCCGCTGCGCCCGCGAGATGTGGCCACCATCGTTGCCCAAGAAACGGGCGAACCCCTGCAAGATGACAGCGCTGATGCCGACCCCATCGAGCAGCAGGAGCAGCAAGCTGCACCCACCGAGACACGCGTTCAAAGTGGCGATGAAGCCAACCAAGAAGAAGCAGACCGCCTCATCCGCCAAGGCGTGACGGCCCTCACCGCAGGAGATATGCGCCTGTGCATCCTCAGCCTAGAGCAAGCCATCACCCTTGCACCAGAAAACCCTGCCCTACTCTATTACTACGGCTTGGCCTACGACAAATTGCTCAACCCCGCCAAGGCTCGAGAATACTACACCAAGGTATTCCAGATGCGCGGTGCCGCCGGCAAGTACTTCCAGCGCGCCTCCCGCCGCCTGACCTATGGTTTTGAGCAACCCTCTGCCATGCGTGGCAAGCTCTCCTTTGGCCCGCACCAAGCCCGCCACACCTACAGCGCCGAACAAGGCGAACAGGTGGATATTCTCCTGCCCGTTCTGCTCGCGCCAGGCGAAGAAGTGCGCCCCGACGACATCTACATCACCATCCAATTCTTTGATTTGGTCAACGGCCGCAAGATTGAGTTCTCCCGCAACGCCCCCCAGCTGGCTTGGCAAAATGAGAAACCCACTTGGCAAGATTGGGAAGAAAACCTAGTGGTCAGCTACGCCGTGGCGCCCCCCACACAGGAGGAGATAGACGCCTATGGCGAGCTTAAGTACTATGGTTTCACCGCCAAGCTGTACTACAAAGGCGAGCCGCTAGACTGCATCAGCACCCCCTCTGCCCTCATCTTGCAGGAGCAGCGCCTCAACAGCCGCCGCAAACCCACAGCTCCTTCCTCCAGCCTCTTGCCAGATGATGGGCTCGAGCCAGAAGAAGCCACCCCCATCTCCGACTTCTTAGAAGAAATTGATTCACAGGAATAGTGAACCAGATTTTCCCAGTTCTGCCGCACACGCTAGGGGCATACACCCTGACCCACCAAATTGGCGCCCACGAGCACAGCGAAATCTACGCTGCGCAGCAGGAGCATGTGGAGCGCAAGGTGCTCCTCGAGGTCTTGCACCCGCAAGTAGACCAAAGCATCATCAACCAATTTCTCAAGACAGCTCGCGCGCGTGTGGCAGCCACGCTCCCCGCGGTCGCACATGTGTTCGAGACCATGATATCTGATGGCGCGTGGTACCTCACCCAAGAAAAGCCCAGTGGCACCAATCTGGAGACGCTCTACCGCCAAGGCGCCCAGCTGGCACCGCTGCAAATCTGCGCTATTTTGCAGGCGATTGCCAAGCTGTACATCGCGTGCGACAAAGCGCAGCTGCAAGCCGCCGCCCTGCGCCGGGCAGATATTTTCATGGCCAAGGGCAGTAGCGGCCATGCGGTGGTGCACTTCCTCTCCCCTGTATACGATGATGCAGAGCACCCCACCAGCCCCACCAAGCAAATGCAGGGGCTGGCAGATGAACTCGAGCCGCTGCTCCCCACAAACACAGCTGGGCAAACGCGCATCGCCACCCTCATGCAGTGGGTCAAAGACGGCTACGAAGGCCAACACATGGATTGGCACGCCGTCGCCGCCACCGCCGCCATGATTGAGGAGCAACTCACCCCTGAAAAAGCCCTCAACCTAGCCTCCCCGGCCGAAAAACCCACCGCCGCCAGCTTGCAGCGCGCCAAACTCAAGCGCACACGCCGCACCAAGCGCCAGCTCAAGCTCCTCTTGCACACTTTGTTCATCCTCCTCATCTTCGGCATCATGGGGGCGCTCATGGCACCCAGCGAGCCCATCATCCTCAAACCCGAGCTGGGAGACTTCCTCATCTGCGCCCCCGCCGGGAGCAGCGACCGCTCCTATGTGGCCAAAGCCCCCGTCAGCATCTTTCAGTATGAGAAATTTCTCGCCCACTGCGCCGCGATGAACACCGCCGAAAAAGCCCGTGTCAACCGCGGTCTACCAGATGGCTACACCGACCACACCCCCGCGGAGTGGCAAGCCCAGCTCGACGCCGCACGGCAACAATCCACCTGGCAGGGCCGCCCACTCACGGAGCACGCACCCGTCACGGGGGTCTCCTACTGGTCTGCCATGGCCTATGCCAACTACCGCCGCGCTAGCCTCCCCAGTCTGAGCCAGCTGTCACAAGTCTGCGGCAAAAACGCAGCATCTGGCATTCAAGAATGGACAAGCGACACACAAGCTGCTAATGTAGTCCTAACCAAGAGCTACATGGTACTGGCAGAAGATGCCACCCAGAGCCTCCGCGAACCCTCGCCCACCGCTCGTCTCACAAACCGCGGATTCCGTATCATTTTACCAACACCACCCCAACCGTAACTCATCATGAAGCACATCACCCACCTCTTTGCCCTTCTCCTGATTTTGCTGGCCGGCCAAGCGCTGGCGCAAATCGATGTCCGTCTGGACCCCGTCCGCCGCGATTTCTTGCTGGGAGAAAGTATCGCCCTCAAAATCACCATGGTCAACCACACGGACCAGACCATCAAGCTCACCAATATCCCTGGGCGTAGCTGGCTCAACTTCAACATCACCAGCCGAGAAGGTGGCAACGCCCTCTCCCCCAAAGCCACCCCGCGCTACCCAGACCTGACCCTCTCCCCCGGTGCTACCCGCAGCTACCAAGTGGATATCAAACCCTTCTACAACTTCAACCGCTCTGGCACCTACAAAGCCATTGCCACCGTGCGCATGCCCGATATGCGCACCACCTACAGCTCCAACCGCGCCACCTTCACGCTGGCATCTGGCGGCAGCATCAAGACCTTCAAAACCCAAGCCCGCGGTCAGCGCTTGGAAATGAGTGTCAAAATCCTCAACGTCGGCGGCAAGGATTCTCTCTTTGGGCAAGTGCTCAATGCCGACTCCAGAGTCCCCATCGGTGCTTGCTACTTGGCACAGTTCCTCAATTTCATGGAGCCCCGCATCGTGCTGGACAATGCCCAAAACCTGCATGTGCTCTGCCAGTCTACCCCTGAGTATTTCACCTACTCCATCATGAACACCAAGGGCGGCCGCAGCCAATATAAACTCTTCCGCCGCAGCGGTGGCCCTGTAGACCTCATCAGCACGGGTCAGGGCATCCGCACCATCGGCCTTGTTCCCTATGTCAAATCCAAGACGGGGGATGATCAATACCACAGCGCATCTGATCGCCCCTCCCGCTAACCCCTATCTACAAGCATACCATGTCCACCCCCACTATCGCCATTGTAGGCCGCCCCAATGTGGGCAAATCTGCCATTTTCAACCGCATGGTGGCCCGCAAAATTGCCATCGTGCACGACCAACCTGGTGTCACCCGCGACCGTCTCACCGCCCCTGTCCGCATCACAGATTACCAAGCAGATGTGGTAGATACTGGTGGTATTGGCTCCACGCTGGATGATGGTTTTGCCGCCGCCGTGACGCGCGAGGCAGACATCGCCCTCAACGCGGCCGACCTCATCATGTTCGTGTGCGACTGCCGCGACCACCTCACCCCCATCGACCGCAACATCGCTGCCCAGCTGCACAAGAGCAAGACCCCTGTCATCCTCGTGCTCAACAAGGCCGACACCGATAAACAAGAACTCAACTTGGGCGAGTTCTCTGACCTCGGCTTCCCCGAGTATGTCTTCACCTCTGCTGCCCATGGCCGCGGCTTCGAGGCGCTCGCCACCAAGCTCAACCGCCACCTCAAATCCTTGGGCGCCACCCCCATGCAGGCCGAAACGGCAACCGATATGGAAGATGAGGACGCGTTGGAAGAAGTCACCCCCGATTCCCCCATCAAGGTAGCCATCGTGGGGCGCCCCAATGCCGGCAAATCCTCTCTGGTGAATGCCATCATGGAAGATGAGCGCACCATCGTCTCCAACATCGCTGGCACCACACGAGATGCCATCGACATCCCCTACAAGCGCGACGAGCAGAACTACATGCTCATCGACACCGCCGGCATGCGCCCCCGCTCCCGCCGCGACACCTCGGTAGAAGTCTTCTCCGCCATCCGCAGTGAGCGCGCCATCCGCCGCTCCGATATCTGCCTGCTGGTCATCGACATTGCCGCCGGTGTCACCCAGCAAGACCGCCGCATCGGCTCCATCATCGCCAAGGAAAGCAAGCCCTGCATCATCATCGTCAACAAGTTTGACCTCTACTTCCCCGATGCACCCCTCTCCGCCCGCAAAGATGCCGTGAAAGAGCACATCAAGGAGAACCTCTTCTTCTTAGACTACGCACCCATCGCCATCGTCTCCGCCAAGGAGGGGCGCGGCATGCAAGATATCTTCAAATCCATCGACCGCGTGAAGCGCGATGCCCTCAACATGCCTGGCACAGGCGAACTCAACCGCCTGCTCCAGCGCGCCATGGAGATGAACCCACCCGGCCAGCACCGTGTGCTGCGCAAGCGTCTCAAGCTCTTCTACGCCACCACCGCCGTGAACGAGAAGTACACCACCATCCCGGTGCCCACCTATGTGCTTTTCGTGAACGACAAGCGACTCTTGGCCGACAGCTACGCCCAGTACCTGCGCAACACCATCCGCAGCCGCATCAAAGGCGCCGCGGGCATCCCCATCGTGCTCTCGCCCCGCTCCCGCGTCCGCAATGACTAAGAGCACCACAGATTATGATCACTTTCCCCTCTGCCACACCCACCCGGGCGTGGCAGAGTTGCTTGCATACGATGCATCGCTGCGCAGCCTGTGGCCGGGCCTCAGCCAATGGATGATGATTTCTCTGGGGTGGTGCTTGCTCATCCCTGGATATGATGCCATCAAAATCCTCAGCATGATGTCCGCGGCAGGTGTCAGCATCATTTGCCTGTTCATCTGGAACAGCACCCGCAAACGCTACCAACAAGCAAGGCGGCAAGAAGAATTCTTGCAGCGCGAGCAACCTCAAGATACCACCCAAGCCCATATCCGCCACCACATCTCCTGGCTCACCCAAAAACTCCGGCGCTACACCTTCATCAATGGCTTCTATTCCATCGCATACAGCCTGATTTTCACCTGTCTCTACTTGGAAAACGCGGATATAATCCACCTTGATGAAACGGTCTATCTCCCCTCTCTGCTCATCGTCCTGTCGAGCCCCGTCGTCTTTTTCCCCAGAGAATCCTTCCTATTCATCCTGTTGGTGGTGTGTCCGCTGTGGATAATCGGGCCCGCCCCCGACGAGTACTTTTTCTACCGTCTATTGGGAGCGCTGCTCATACCAGGGCTGCTCTTCATCTTTGCTCGGCAAGCCTTCTTCACCGCCACCACCTTCGGCGGGAAGTTCATGCTTTGCTTTGGCCTAGCCATCATACCGTGGACGATACCGCTGGCGCTCCTGCTCCCGCTCTACCTCAAATACAGTGGCGACTCCACCTATACCGTCTCCACGGCGCAGCCAAAGCCCACATGGGCACGCCGACTCTTCACCCATACCGAGCCTCCTTCCCCCTTCCCGTGGAAAAACAAGCTCCGCCGTGCCAACACCTGCATCCTGAGCATCCTCTTCTCCCTCATGGTGCTGTGCGCCTTCGTGGGCTCTCCATGTAAGCCGATTTGCCCCCTTTGATATATAAAAGGCCCCCGCTGTTCGCTGGAACAACGGGGGCTCTGTGTTGTTGATGTATCTGGCAGCTCGGGCTTTACTGGATAGCCTCGAAAGCCTGCTTGAGGTCGTCGATGATGTCGTCGGCATCTTCGATACCCACGGAGAAGCGGATGAGGTCGGGCTTCACGCCGGCTTCAATCAACTGCTCATCGGAGAGCTGGCGGTGAGTGTGGCTGGCGGGGTGCAGCACGCAGGTGCGGGCATCTGCCACGTGAGTCACGATAGCGGTGAGCTTCAGGCTATCCATGAACTTGATGGCGCGCTCGCGGCCGCCCTTGATACCGAAGGTCACCACGCCGCAGGTGCGGCCCTTGGTGAACTGGCGCTGAGCCAGCTCGTAGTACTGGTTGGAGGGGAGACCGGCGTAGTTGATCCAGGCCACCTCGGGGTGGTTCTCCAAATACTCAGCCACGCGCTGAGCGTTCTCGCAATGGCGGGGCACACGCAGGTGCAGTGTCTCCAAGCCCATGTTGAGCAAGAAGGCATTGAAGGGGGACGGAATGGAGCCCAAATCGCGCATGAGCTGCACCGTGCACTTGGTGATGTAGGCACCGGCGCCAAAGGCATCCGTGTACACCAAACCGTGGTAAGAATCATCGGGCGTGGTCAGGCCGGGGAACTTATCGGCATGAGCGGCCCAGTCGAACTTACCGCTATCCACAATCACACCGCCCACTTGAGTGGCGTGGCCATCCATGTACTTGGTGGTGGAGTGCATCACGATATCAGCGCCATGCTCAAAGGGGCGGCAGTTCATCGGCGTAGCGAAGGTATTATCCACAATCAAGGGCACGCCGTTCTTGTGGGCAATATCGGCCATTTTCTTGATATCCAGCACCTGCAGAGAGGGGTTAGAAATCGTCTCGGAGAACAAGCACTTCGTGTTCGGGCGGAAAGCCTTCTGAATCTCTTCCTCCGGGGCATCTTGGTCCACAAAGGTCACCTCAATACCCAGCTTCTTGAAAGTCACCGCAAACAGGTTGAATGTGCCACCGTAAATGGCAGAGGTAGACACAAAGTGGTCGCCAGCCTCGCAGATGTTGAAAATGGAGTAGAAAGAAGCCGCCTGCCCCGAGGATGTGAGGATGGCTGCCACGCCACCTTCCAAATCTGCTATCTTCTTGGCCACACACTCATTGGTGGGGTTTTGCAAGCGAGTGTAGAAGAACCCAGCCTCCTCCAAGTCAAACAGACGTGCCATCTGGTCGCTTGTCTCATAGCGGAATGTGGTCGATTGGTAGATGGGAAGAACTCTGGGCTCACCTTTCTTGGGATTCCAGCCGCCTTGTACGCAAATGGTGTCTGTTTTCATAACTTACTGCCCGCATCATAGCACTCTGCCGGCTCATCATCAAGCCAAACAAAGCATGCGAACACAGAAAAGGCGCACATTTGCATGTGCGCCTTAAGGAGTAGGGCTACAGGGACTCGAACCCCGAATAGCGGTGCCAGAAACCGATGTGTTGCCAATTACACCATAGCCCTAGGTTCTTGGAACGGCGGCAGTATACGCCCACGACACTAACTTGTCAAGCGAATTTCGCATTTTTTGCATAGAAATGTGATT
>JAZTYM010000040.1:0-18255 GCA_045637025.1 Akkermansia sp.
GTCACCACCGGCTACGGCGCAGATGGTCGCATCTCCACCGCGGGCTTCATGCACGGCGGCAGCGAGAAGCAGTTTGGCTACGGCTACCTGCCGGGCAGCCACCTGATGCAGACGCTTACCATGCCCTGCAACATGACGCTCACGCAGAGCTATGAAACGCAGCGAGACCTGCTCATCGGCATGGCCTACCACCGCGGCAACACGCTCGTGACCCAGCGCAGCTACAGCTACGACTCGCTCGGCCGCCCGCTCACCCGCACCACCGCCCGCAATGCCCAAACGGTGAGCGACTCCTTCGGCTACAACACCCGCAGCGAGCTCACCAGCGCCACGGTGAATGGCATCCCCTACGGCTACGATTACGACAACATAGGGAATAGAAACACAGCCACCGAGGGTGAGGATGTAACGGCTTACGCTGCCAACAGCCTCAACCAATACACCGCCGTGGGTGCATTCACCCCCACCTTCGATGCAGATGGCAACCAAACCCTGGTGCAGGCCGCCACCGGCATCTGGAGCGTGGAGTACAACGCCGCGAACCGCCCCGTGCGCTTCACCAGTGCCGATGGCGCCACCCTCATCGAGTGCAGCTATGACACCATGGGCCGCCGCGCCACCAAGAAGGTGACCACCAACGGCAGCGTCACCCTCCACCAGCGTTATATCTACCGAGGTTACCTGCAGATTGCCTGCATCGACCTCACCCGCGCCGCCCACCCCGCGCTCTGGTTCATCACATGGGACCCCTCTCAGCCCAACGCCACCCGCCCCCTTGCCATCCGCAAGGACGGCACCTGGTTCGCCTACGGCTGGGACCTCACCAAGAACATCTGCGAAGTCTTCGGCCCCGCCGGCTACATCCGCACCGCCTACTCCTACTCCCCCTACGGCCAGGTAACGGCAGAAGGTGATGTGGTGCAGAATATCCAGTGGTCCAGCGAGTTCAACGATACCGAACTCGGTCTGGTTTACTACAACTACCGTCACTATAACCCGGTGGATGGTCGGTGGCTCAAGAGAGATTATCTTGGAGAAACTGCTCATCATAATTTGTATGTGTTTAGTCATAATTTAGTATATAAATGTTATGATATTTTAGGGTTGTCAACAATGTGGGAAATGGGCGATATTAAAGAAATAGTAGAGAAATCGTATAGCCTCGATTTTCAACCTGTAGAAGCACTGCAATTAGAGGATAATATAATTTTATCCATTATGGGGTTAAACAAAACGCTGACGTCAACTTTTTACTCTATTATTATGGGTGCCAGCGCGCTAACAGAATGGAATCGCCATGTGTTATTTATGCATAGACATTATTTGGCAGGGACAGGAAAGGATTACACCTATATGCCAGAACGTATCAGGCCTTTAAAATATAGATTAAAAGAAGGATATGATTATGGAAAAAATCATAATTTTGAGGGCCCAATTAGAATGAAAACATGGGCTTCGGATACTAACATAAAAGATGAGGCTTATACTCTGAAAGATTATAATTATATTGTAGGTGGTAATTTTGATGAAAGTTGTAACTTCAATTATACTGTATACATAAGAGATGTATATGATTTTAACTTTAGACAAGATTATAATGGAAGCTATGTTACTTTTGATAATTTTGCAAGATTAATGGGAGGTGTTGTCCCTGGATTTATATCACAAGCAAAACCTTTCATTGTTAAAGGAAAAAAAGATGATATATATCATCCAACATCTTCTTAAACGATAAAGATAAGCATCTATAAAAATCTAAGCAAAATAATAAAAGAGGTGATTCTCTCGCAGGGAATCACCTCTTTTATATAAATTTCAATATATTTATTGTATTAATCTATGTGAGATACATTGATTGAAAATAAAAGATAAAAAGCATAAAAATAACACAAGTAAATGATTATTACCTCTTTTAAGTTGTTCTTTTTTCTCACTAACTGAATAAATTGAAATACGCATCCACCTGCGCATGCATATAATAACAGAGGTAGTTTAACATCCCTTACCCAGATATCAGCAGAGTTAGCCTCTCTCATATTTCTCAGACAGGCCAACAATAATCCGTTATTACTCAAAATAGTGTTATAAAAAAAGAAACAGCAACATAATATAACCAAGCAACGAGATAACAAAGAAGCAGCTTTTGAAGTTGCACATGTTGTGCCGTCATTGTTGTTTGTTTTCATATATCTTGGCTAAACATTTTCTGGCAATCAAGACACGGACATTGTTCTCCATGAATCGTATAATCTGTACAAACATATCGTACAATGAGAAAGGAAGCCATTGATAAAACGCAGGCTACTGCAATAAGCGCCTTTGCTGAAAATTTATTTTGATATAACTTGATCAAACAGTGAACAAAAATCACAATGTTAATCAAATTGACTATAATAATTATACTTTCGCTCCATGCTAATCCAAGATGCAACAAGGTAGGAAGAAGAATTTTGATTTCGGACAAAAATTCGGCGTATAGCACATGCATGATTTGAATATATAGAATCTTCTATTCAGGAAAGTATTTGTTTAGCTTAGGTCATGGTAACATATTTTTGAAATGAGCGCAACGATAATTTTGCTAATTTTCGGGGCATGAAAGTTGCAAAATTAAATGCGACACCATGAGGGCACAAAAAAGGTGCTCTTCAGAATAAAAGGTGGTATAGTCTATTCGCTAAATCAACGCTTCCCAAACCTTTGGGACACATGTGGAATGCGTTTGCCCTGACGCCAATAAGACTTGACATACAGGGTGTGTTACATTATTTTAAATAAAAGATTACATATAAGTATGCTTGTAATATTTGGAGCGCTTATTTTCTTTCCTTTGGTTATAGGGACTATTGTTTCTGCTATTTCAGAGAATCCATTGCTAAGATGCTCTATGTATATTTTGGCGATTAGTCCACTTCCTCTTTTATGTCTCATTTACGCCATAGCTGCCAAAAGATGGGACTATTTTTTTGATAAAGATTTTTATTTTGTTTGGGGTGCTTTAATTTTTCTTCATATAGTTATACGCTTTGTTGCTAGAAGGCTATTTAAATGGCTGACAAAGTAAAGGTCTTGTAAAAAATATCTTTATTATATTAAAGTTGTTATCATAAAATCTCGATGCTAAACAAGTATACGCGGTTATTACCTTTCGACTCCCATTGAGGGCCCTTGAACAAAAAGCCCCGTACCTGTGAAGGTGCGGGGCTTTTTGTGCATTAGCGCGGTAGGAGATGATGGGTATGCGTTTTATTTTTTTGCTTTCTTTGCCTTCACCTGCCAGATGGCGGAGTCGGCCTCGTAGGAGGGACCAGACTCATATTCGGGGGAACCGTGCAGGGAGCCATACGGGCGGGTGACAGGAGCATCGCTTGTGCGGAAAAGCTGCAGCGGAGCCTTCTCTCCAGATGTCACTTCCTGAGTAAACAGGTAGTGCATGGCGGTGCCGCCGTTGTTGGCGATGATGATTTCAATCGGGTATGCTTTTCCTTCCTCTACGGTGATGGGGACGCCGCAGGTGATGCCGTTGAACTTCTTGTTGGTATACGGGGCGCTGTGGAGAGCCAACACGTCATAGCCCTTTCGCCCGTTAATCTTGCCTGCTGCCAGTTTTTTCTGGTAGTCTCTGATAGCGCCTTCCTCCCAGTTGCAGCCTGGGTCTTTGATACCGTTGCCCTTGTACATTTCCGGGTGGAAATAGCCCGTTTCGAGCACCAGCTTTTTGTCAAAGTTCACGATGATGGAGTCATCTGCTGCGCCGCAGAAACGGAATTTCATGCTCTTCGGGGCAACAATAGTGCCTCTGAAAATGCCAATCCACGAGGCATGGTCCTTGTATCCTCTTGCCTTGGTACTGTTGGTGTTGGCATCCGCAATGAAGTCAGAATTCTTCGCAGTCTTCCCCCTCAGCATGTTCTCCGGATCAGTTGTTCTGGACGGAGCCATGTAGATGTGCGGTGTTGCCACATAGAAGTCGTACTTGTAGAGCTTACTCAGAATAGCTTTTTTGCCTTGCATGAGGCTTTTCAGAATCTGGGCGCATTGCCCGTGCACATCGGGGCTGTTGGTCGGATTTTTGGCGCCAGTGTGGATGACCTTTTGGGCGGATTTCAAGCTTCTGCCGATACCGGAGGCGGGGGTTCCCTTGTCATATACGCCGGAATAAGTAAAGAATTCCCCTTGGGGATTGCGATTATAGTCGTAGAAGGAACCGACGAGCATGTCCTCGGGCGCCGTGGGCTTTTCTGCCCCCGTCCATACGTGGCAAAGCCCGCGGGGTTCCCATTCGGCCATCGAGGGCAGGGCAGCAAGGGTGGCAAGGGTAAGAAGAATCGTTTTTGATTTCATGGAAGTAAAATAGGCTAGGTTGTTGTTGAGATGGTAGTAATTTATGAGAAAAATGTTAGTTCTTCTTGTCAGATGGAACTTTCCAGATGAGGGAATCTTCTTCGTAGTCTGGTTTTTCAAAATTCATGTTTTGGATTTGTGAATTCGGCAAGACATCATCTGTGCGGAAAAGCTGCAATGGAGCCAATTTGCCATCTTTACGAAGCTCCTGAATCAAAAGGAAGAAGCGGGCCGAGTTAATAGCATCCATCAAAATAATTTCGATGTTGTAGACTTCTCCTTTCTTCACGTGAAAAGGCGCGCCGGCCATGAAGCCACCGGTAATTTTGTTGATTTTAGGCGTACTTTTGAGCTTCAAGAGATCGTAATTTCGATGAACAGAATCCCTACCTAACTGGATTTCCTGATGATATGTCGTGGAGAATCCCAAATCCGCAGCATTCCAGATGCTATCGTTATTTTTCTTGTCGATGCTGCTGGGCACCGTGCAACCAGTTTCCAATACCATGCGATTGGAAAATCGTACAATCATACAATCGTCTGCGGTGCCAACAAATCGGAAGTTACCGCTTTTTGGAGCTTTCACTCTTCCCTTGTAAACAGCAATCCATCCACCAGGGATACCTTTTCCTCTCGGGGTATCATTGGTGATAAAATCACTTGCTTCTTCCGTCACTTCGTGCTGCTTGATTTTATCAATAGGCAAAAATTGTGTAACGTCCTCCTTTTCTCTCGAGGGAATATAAAAATGAGATGCATACAAATTGCCAGGAATACGATAAATTTGTGATAAATTTTTCTTGCGTCCTTGTTGCAAATCATTCAGCGTGCAAATGGCAAGCGAACGGATACTAATGAGCCCCCACCAGTTATCCAATTGTTTGGCTACGTCTGGGTGTTGTTTACCGTTTGCACGGTAGCGGTAATCGTAAAATGTACCCTTCAGGGAAGAGGTGGCGGGTTGATTCTCATCACCTGTCCAGTATTTACCATAGGGCGTCTCAACCCATTCCGCCAGAGCAGATGAGCCCCCTACAGACAGCAGGCAACAAAGTAATGTGAGTAGTTGTTTTTTCATACAATATCCTCCTCTATGCGAAGGTTGTCTACGATATATTGACGGCGGGTATCCGTATTATCCCCCATGTAGAAGCGGAGGATATCCTTGATATTGTGGGTATTTTCAAGGGTGACCTCCTCTAGGCGGATGTCCTCGCCGATGAAGTTTTTAAACTCGGCAGGGGAGATTTCTCCCAAGCCTTTGAAGCGGGTGATTTCAGGGGAGCGGCCGAGTTGCTTGACGGCCTTATCGCGTTCAGCTTCAGAGTAGCAGTAGATGGTCTTCTGCTTGTTGCGCACGCGGAAGAGGGGCGTTTGGAGGATGAAGAGATGACCTTCGCGGATGAGATCCGGGAAATACTGGATGAAGAATGTGAGCAGGAGCAGGCGGATGTGCATGCCGACCACATCAGCATCGGTGGCGATGATGACTTTGTTGTAGCGCAAATCCTCCATGCTGCGGTCGATATTGAGGGCAAGGTGCAGGAAGTCCAGCTCCTCGTTGCGTTTTTCCTCGAAGAGGGCCGCGCGATTCATGCCAAAGCTGTTGGCGGGCTTACCACGCAGGGAGAAGACAGCCTGAGTCTCGGCATCGCGAGCCGTGGTGATGGAACCAGAGGCGGAATCACCCTCGGTGATGAAGAGCATGGTATCTTTCGCGCGCTTGTGCTTCGTATCGAAGTGCACGCGGCAATCGCGCAGCTTCTTGGTGTGAATCTTGGCTTTTTTCGCGCGCTCCTTGGCCACCTTGCCGGTGATGCCGGCCACTTCCTTGCGCGTTTTTTCGCTTTCTTTGATTTTCTCCTCAATCGCGTCGGCAATGTCGGGGTGGCGGTGCAGGAAGTTATCCAGCTCCTTGCCCAGGAAGTTGAGCACGAAGGTGCGGATGGTCTCCTTGCCAGGGCCCATGGTATTGCTGCCCAGTTTGGTCTTGGTTTGCGACTCGAAGACGGGGTCAATCACCTTGATGCTGATGGCGGCTTCGATGCTGGAACGAATATCCGATGCCTCGTAGCTCTTTTTATAGAAGTTTTGCAGCGTTTTGGCGATGGCCTCCTTGAAAGCAGCTTGGTGGGTGCCGCCCATGGTGGTGTGCTGGCCATTCACAAAGGAGTAGTACTCCTCACCATACTGATTGGAGTGGGTAATGGCGACCTCGATATCGTCTCCCACGAGGTGAATGGGCTCGTAGAGGGGTTCATCGGTCATTTCCTCGCGCAGGAGGTCGAGCAAACCATGGCGGGAGATGATGTTTTTGCCATTCAGGTTGATGGTCAGCCCAGTGTTCAAGTAGCAGTAGTAGCGGCACATGCGCCCCACAAAATCCAAGTTGTACGCAGCATTTTCCGCAAAAACGGTGCGGTCAACCAAGAAGCACACACGCGTGCCGTCGGGTTCATCTGTGGTCTCTGTGATATCGGAGCCTTCTACCAGCTCGCCCTCACGGAAGCGGATGTGGCGCGTTTGCCCCTCGCGGTAGGCCTGAATCTCAAACTCAGACGAGAGAGCATTCACAGCTTTGATGCCTACGCCATTGAGACCTACGGATTTTTTGAAAGCTTCGCCATCATATTTGCCGCCGGTGTTGATTTGGGCGGCGCATTCATAGAGTTTCCCCAGCGGGATACCGCGGCCAAAGTCGCGCACTTCGCAAGTACCATCGGGGCGGATGCTCACCATGATTTTCTTGCCCACCCCCATCACAAATTCGTCGATGGAGTTGTCAATCACCTCCTTGAGCAGCACATACAAACCATCGTCCGACATGGTGCCGTCCCCCAGCTTGCCAATATACATGCCAGGGCGCATGCGAATGTGTTCTCGCCAATCCAGTGTCTTAATCGCATCCTCCGTGTACTCGCCTTCCATAACTTACGTATTACATATACACGAAAACGCCCGTCGCCGCAAGTCATTTGTAGGCTCAAGACTCGATAAAATAGCGAGTTTTGACAGTAAAACGACATCGCCCTCTCCCGGTGGAGAAGGCGATGTACTCAAGAAACAGGTTGCTGATAAGGCTAGCAATTAGATGACGTCTGCGGCCATGCGGTTGATGACGGCGCGCAAATCAGGGTCCTGGCGCATCTTGGATTCGATTGTCTTGGATGCGTGGATGACGGTGCCGTGGTCGCGGCCGCCAAAGGCAGCCCCGATGTCTTGCAGAGAAAGCTGCGTGTAGCGGCGTGCCAAGTACATGGCAATCTGGCGCGGGTGAGCAATATCAGCCGTGCGGCGGCGGCCATTGAGGTCGGCTTGGCGGATGTTGAACTCATCTGCCACGCGGCGCTGAATCTCATCCACAGAGATGGAGCTGGTCTTTTCGGTGTTGAGGAGGTCCTTCAGCAGCTTCTTAGCTTCGGCCACAGTGATTTTGTGGTTGGAGAAGCTGGCGTAGGTACCGATGCGCACGAGGGCACCTTCCAGCGTGCGGACGGAGCGGGTGATGTTGCGAGCCAAGAACTCGAGGAGCTCGGGGCTGGCGACATTGCACTTCCACTGGCGCACCTTATGGCGCAAGATGGCCATGCGGGTTTCGTAGTTCGGGGGCAAGAGCTCGACAGAGAGCCCCTGTTCGAAGCGGGATTGCAGGCGCTTGTCCAGCGTGGTGATTTCGCTAGCAGGGCAGTCGGAGGAGAGCACGATCTGCTTGCCGCTGGCGAAGAGAGCATTGAAGGTATGGAAGAACTCTTCCTGCGTCTTGCCCTTGGAGGCCAAGAACTGCACATCGTCAATCAACAACACATCGGCCTTGCGGTACTTGCGGCGGAAATTGTTGAGAGCGTCGCCCTTGCGGGAGATGGCTTCGATGTAGCTGTTGGTGAAATCCTCACTGGTCACATAGACGACCTGTGCATTCTCGCGGTGTTCGCGGATGGCGTTGCCAATAGCGTGGAGCAGGTGAGTCTTGCCCAGACCAGAGTCCCCGTAGATGAAGAGAGGGTTGTAGAACTCTTTCTCGGCGGTCGCAGCAGCCTTGGCGGCGGCATACGCAAACTCGCTGTTGGAGCCTTCGATGAAGTTTTCGAAGGTAAAATCCCCATTTAATCCGCTGTTGGACAGCACCTTCTTGTTGATTACTTTCTTGTGGCGTTCCTTGCCCTGAGTCGATACACCTTTTTCGTTCTTCACTCTGACAGGAGCCTCTGCTACCTGTTCGGCGAGCATCTCTCCCGCTGCGACAAAAGAAATCTCTCTTGCTGCATCCATGACTCGTGCTGCCGAATTCTTGATGTGGCCCAGGTAGTTCATCTCTACCCAGTCGATGAGGAAGCCTGCCGGATACTCAAATACCAGCTTCGTTCCTGTGTCCTGCTTCAGAGTAAGCTTCGAGATGTAAGCTTCGAACCCATACGCACCCACGCTACCCTGGCGCTCCATATCAGCCTTGATGGAGTCCCAAAGTTTCCTTTCCTTTTCCTGTTGGTTCATTGCTTGTTTCTCGAGTAAGTCTTTTCTTTGCTTCGCATGGGCGTTCCCTCCCGTTCGCATCCGTGGGGCAGGGGCTCGCTGCGTTGCGGGGGGAAATATGCCACGAGATACCCCCATATAAAAGGAATTTTTTTTTGCATCCATGTGTACGACCCCCGTTTCTCTCATGTTCCATGGGCGTTCCACGTCTTTTATTTTTTTCTGTCTGTAAGCAAACGAAAGTTAAGTATTCTTGATAATTATTTTGATTGCTCAGCTTTCCTTAAATACCTCTGTGGAACATTTGTTATACCTTTGCTACACATTCATTATTAACAAGCTAACTAATTTAAGAAACAGAAAAAGTACAGACAAAGAGAGACTAAGCAAGAGCAGATAGAAGCTTGATTTTGGAGCACTTAGGCTATGAAGTGCTGCCAGCCTTCGGGGAGCTTCGTTCCACGGTCAGAGACCAGATGACCGATGGGAGTGATGCCAAAATGGGCACAAAGTGCTGCATCACAAGAGAGAGGGTCTAGCGCCATGAGGAGTTCATAGTCCTCGCCGTCACAAATGGCTTGTTGCACACTACACCCGGCATGGCAAGGCAAGCTCGCAAGGTCAATTTCAAAGCTGCACCCACAGGCATTGGCCAAGCGAGGGAGGTCTGTCCCCAGACCATCGGAGAGGTCCATCATGGCTTTTACCCGAAGAGGGGATTCTACGAGAGCTCTGGCGAGCTCGATACGCGGGGTAAAGGAAAGATGCCGCCCAGAGGGGAAGGAACCGCCTAGGGGGCCAGAAACGCACAAAACGTCACCAGGGTCAGCACCCGAGCGCAAGATGGCCTTATTTTTCTCTACCCTGCCGGTGAGAGCGACATTGATGACCATGCCATCATAGGGCAAGGATGAGGTCTCGCCGCCGGCAACAGAAACACCGAATTGGGCGGCGAGAGCGCAGAGGCCATCATACACCCCCTCAAGCAAGCTCACAGGGCGGGACGGGTGCATAAGAATCGTGATGAGGGCATGCTCTGGCAGCCCACCCATGGCGGCGATATCGGAGAGAGCACGCGCCAAGGCCTTGCGCCCAATGAGAGGGGGTGGCGTATCGGGGGTGAAATGCACCCCCTCGACCACAACATCAGTTTTCAGCAAGGTATCCCAGCAATCATCTCGTTGCACCACGGCACAATCATCTCCTGGGCCAACGAGCAGCCCCTCGTGACCGGGCAAGCGCGGAAGCAAGCGCTGCAAAATGGCGTTTTCGCCCAACTGGGAGAGAGATAGACTCATGCAGGCACACCAACAATGAGGACGACGGCCGTTGAAATGGCATTAAAAATCATGTGAATAGCGATGGGAATCCAGAGTCGGCGCGTACGCTCGTACACAATGCACATAACCCACCCAAAAACAGCCAAGGGAATAAATTGCAGCAAGGCCATGTGCACAACAGAAAAGACAAGGCCTGCGGATATCGTGGCTGCGATGGGGCCACTGTAGCGCTTGAGGATGTTGTACAAGAAGCCACGGAAGCAGCATTCCTCGCATATCGGGGCAATGAGCACGGCCGAAATAATCAGGCATATGCGGCTGGTGGTATCGCCATGGTGCAGCAGCATGAGCACATCCTGCATTTGGGGTGCTCCCGTTTTTTCCATCAACAGCTCAAACAAACCGCACAGCTCAAGCAAGCCCGTCATCAGGTAGATGATGAAAAGCGCCCCCATGATGTATAGAATGCAGGGGCCTACCCCCATAGCAGGCTTTTGCCAACGGGGCAAGGTCGCATAGCGCACGAGCATGGGCATATAGATGAGAAGGTTGTTCAGCACCATGGATATATCGTAGGAGGCGTTGTCGAAATCCTTGGGGGTGGAGGCGGATTCAATGCAAGAAACACCGCTACTCCATGCAAAGTAGGCGATGAAAGCCATGGTATACACCTGATCAAACCAAAGAGGGAAACGAGACCCTGAATACAGCGTAATGGGAGGGAGATTCAGCTTATTTTTGCCTGCAAAGGGTGCGGCACACAAGCCTGCGCCCCATGTAAACAGACACAGCAAGACGCTCATGGCCAGCAAGACGAGGTTGAGCTCAATGTGCAAGGGAAAGGATGAAAACATGGTAGAGGACGGGCGCTTGGGGGTTAATTGTTGAGCAACTGTTGAAGAGCTGTTGTTTCGGCAAGGATGTTGAGAGCCTCCTGTTCGCTCACATTGTTGCCACGAATACGAGCGCGCAAGATGTCTATGCGGGCGGACACACTATCTCGAGCCGCACGGGCACAAGCTTGGTCGACCACGGCTTGGGGCTCTGGCAGGTGAAGCTTTTCATGGCTCATGGACTGGATACCGGCGGCTTGTTCCGGGGTGAGACGAGTCACAAATTGCTGCCAAGCCTCGGGGTTGCCAGGCTCGGGCAACACTTCGAGAATGCGTTGCAGAATATCCCCACCGGAGAGATGGCGGATGGGCTCTTGCAGCTCCTCGATGCGCTCCACCAGAAGGTGCTGGATTTCGCTATTGCTCGCCGCCATGCTGATGAGCCCCCGCATGGTGGGATGCAAGCGCACGGGCACGACTGGGGCGGCGGGCTCTTGCTCCTCATACTCGGCATCTAGGGGAGCGGCTTCCCAGTCTCGCTGCGGGGCACGGGTACGGGGAGCCGAGGGCGCATTTTTGCGAGCGCGGATGATTTCATTCACCGTGCCGCGCAAATCATCCATACCGGTGTTGAGACGCGTGGCCAAATCCACCACCGCCACATCCCGGCGGTTGGAATCCTTGATTTCGGCAGCCAAATCGGCCATGCGGGCAATGAGTGAAGCGCGGTGCTCTGTGAGCCCTGCACCAGCTTGGAATTCACGAGCTACTCGTGCCTCCAGATAGGGGCGGGCCTCCGCAATCACCTGCCGCAAGGCCTCTGGTCCCTGTGTGTTGATGAGAGAATCGGGGTCTTCGCCTGCGGGCAAGGTTGCCATGAGCACCTCGAGCCCAGCCTGAGCCAGCTTGCGGTAGGTCTTTTCGCTGGCTTTGATGCCAGCGTTATCGCTGTCGTAGCACAAAATGGCTTTCTTGGCGTATTTGCGCAGGATGACGGCGTGTTCATCCGTGAACGCGGTTCCCAAACCAGCTACGGCGTTGCGGATATCAGCCTTTTCATGGCAGGCGATGACATCGAGCTGACCCTCGCACACAACGACGGTCATATCGGCCTTGCCAATGTGCCCCGTGGCTTTGTGCAGGCCAAAGAGTTGCTCACCCTTGCGGAAGGCTACCGTCTCAGCCGTGTTGACGTATTTGCGCGGGTCTTGGTCATCTTGCATCACGCGCCCCGAGAAGCCTACGACCTCCCCACGCACATTGTGAATGGGGAACATGAGGCGGTCTCGGAAGACCGGGTATTTCCCATTTCGGCCATTGCCGAGCAGGTAGGCCTCGGTGAGCAGCTTATCATCCAAATTTTTACCAGCAGCCAGCAGCTGCAATTCTCTAAAAGCAGGCGGAGCCCACCCCAGTTGCCAAGCCTTGGCGGCATCAATGTTGAATCCACGGCGCTTGAGATACTCTCGCACATGGGCTGCAGCCTGGTTGCGACACAGCATGCGGTGGTAGTACTCAGCGGCCAGTTGGTTGGCCTCGACAACCCGGCTGCGCAGCCGACGCAGGCGCGCCATTTCAGGATTCTCCTCTTCCTCAATCACGGCAATGCCATTCATGTCGGCAATACGGCGCAAGGCTGTCGGATAATCCAAGTTCTCATACATCATCAGGAACTTGACGGCATCCCCACCAACACCGCAGCCAAAGCATTTGAATATCTGGCGCGCGGGATTGATGTGAAAGGAGGGCGTTTTCTCATTGTGAAACGGGCAGCAAGCCGTCCAGCCATTGCCCGAGCGCCGCAGCTGAAGATAACGCCCGAGCAAGTCCACGATGTCGGTGGAGTCTTTGATGCGAGCGATGCATTCTTCTTTGATGCGAGCCATGAGATGATGTGTGGGGGAGAAAATCAGACGATAAGAGAGCGCATCTGCTCCTCAAAACCAGGGTATGAGGTATTGATGCTGGCGCATTGCAGGAGGGTCGTCTCGCCCGTGGCGTTCAAGCCTGCCACAAGGAATCCCATGGCAATACGGTGATCGCCAAAGCTATCCATCGTTGCGCCATGCAACGGGGTGCCACCCGTGATGACCATGCCATCGTCAAACTCCTGCACGTGGGCGCCCATCGCGCGCAAGTTGCCCACCGTGGTGGCGATGCGGTCGCTTTCCTTGACGCGCAATTCTGCGGCATTGCGGATATGCGTTTCACCCTGAGCAAAGGCTGCCGCCACCGCCAGCACGGGAATCTCATCGATGAGGTTAGGAATTTCATGCGGCTCCACGGTAGTACCATGCAGCTGGGCGCTGTAGCGTACGATGATATCACCGTACGGCTCACCAGCATCAACCCGATTGCATATCTCAATATCAGCACCCATGCGGCGCAACACATGAATGATGGCATCGCGCGTGGGATTGAGCCCCACGTTTAACAGGCGGATTTCGCTATGGGGCACCACGCTGCCTGCGACCAACCAGAAGGCAGCAGAAGAAATGTCGCTGGGGATGGTAATGTCTTTGGCCACGGGGCTGGCGGGGCCTGTCACGGTCACATCCAACCCGTCTGCAGAAGTGGTGCAGGGAATGGCAAAGTGCGCAAAGAGGCGCTCGGTGTGATCGCGAGTGATGGCAGGCTGGTGAACGGAGGTTTCGCCGGGTATCATCATGCCGGCCAGCAGAACCGCACTCTTCACCTGCGCGCTGGCCATGGGCAAATCATAGTGCACGGGTGTCAGTTGCTTGCCAGATATCTGCAGGGGGGCACAACCAGGCTTGGCTCCGCAGGCCTTGATATCCGCCCCCATGAGAGAAAGCGGCTCGATGATGCGCTTCATGGGGCGGCTGCACAGGGAGGCATCTCCATACATGCGGCTAGCAAAGGGAAGAGCGGCCAGCATGCCCGCCATGAGTCTCATGCCCGTGCCAGAATTACCGCAGTCTATATCATGCTGCGGTGCAGCGGGGCTCATGCCTGTGCCGGTGAGGGTAAAATCTTGCGGGCAATCACCAGGCTCGACTTTTGCGCCCAATTGCTGCATGGCGCGCAGGGTATTGATGCAATCTTCGCTGCACAGATAATTGCGCACGCGCATGGAGCCGTGCGCCATGGTACCCAAAATGGCTACGCGGTGGGAAATACTCTTATCGCCCGGCACGCAGATACTTCCTCGAAGTCCGTTGCGGGCGGCTGTCACGCTGATGGTATCACTTGGCATGGATTTTGATGTTTTGACGGCGTATGCCTTCGCGCACGCCTGTGGTAAAATAGGTATCAATAGCTATTTCTCGCTGGGCGCTCATGAGAGCAGCGCGCAGGCTGTCCTGACATTCAGCCAAAGTCTGCTGGCGAGCAGAGACCATTTCTCCCGCTTGGACAATGTGCCACCCCCAGCGGCTTTGAATCAGGTGCAGACTCCCCGCAGATAGGGCATCTGAACCAAAAAATGGTAACTCCGGCAATGGACGGCGCGAGTCGTCCCAAATGACACCGAGTTCGCCACCCTGCGGCGCCGTGTGCAAATCTTCGCTGCATTCTTGCGCCAACTGGCGGAAATCTTCCCCATTTTGCAGGCGAGCCAGCACTTCCTCGGCCTTTTGTTTCACTTGCAGCGGGTCTTTGCCATGTGTTTCAAAGAAAATATGCTTGGCCGGGCGGTGTGCCGGCAAGATGAGTTGCTCCTTGAGCAAGTCATAGTGCTTTTCAACCTCGGCATCCGTTACTTCACACAGCGGGGCAATAGCACGCTCAAGCTGGAATTGACAACGCAAGCGAGCTTCCACTTTATCCACCAGCTCTCGGCTGTCGTTGTAGCCCTGCGAGCGCACCCATGCTTCGAAGTCCTCGGGAGTGCGCGCGCGGGATGCTAACCGCGCCACCTCTGCCTCAGCAGCAGGACGGCAATCCGGCAAGTTTTTATCATTGTAACGGGTGCGGATGCGCAGGGTCGCAGCGCGCACCATATCCATGAGCATGGAGGTGCGGCGCAAGTCATCGGCTCTTTCTCTGCCAGCTAGAAAATTTTGCTCCGCTTCGTAGCGAGCCCATTGCTCTGCGGTGATGTTTTCACCCAACACCTCAGCCACCACTCGCCCTGTGGCTTGAGCAGCTTGTTCCTGGGGGTGCATCGCATGCCACAAGGGGCCATGCCACCACCACAAATCAACAGCAAGGTAGGCCAACACCGTTGAAAACAGCGTCAGCTTGAGCATATATATTTTAAGAGGCGATAGTCTCACGAGTCCGGTGCCATTCTACGCTTTGTGCTCCCTTTTGGCAACCCCTTTTTATGAAAGCGCCGTATCGACGATTTGCTGCAGGGGCGCAACCTCATAGCCCTCTGCCCATTTTTTGAGTTCCTTGCCGCTATAGGAAGCCAAACCATCCGCAGTCAGCTGGCGCGCCAATTGAGGAGCGGGTATCAACATACACAGCGTGTCTTCATCTTGGGTATAGCCCACGCTCACATGGCCATCCCGTTTCATCACCACACCATCGCATGGCGACATGGAATTTAACTCGATGATGGCGGCCGTCAGCTCATCTCGCTCAATCTGAAAAGTAGCAGCATTTCCCTCACTCATGCTCTTATTATATATATATATAGGAGCAAGTCAAACTCTGGGCTGCGTCATCAGCTGGTAGATTAGGGCTCATCCGCCCACATTTCCGCTTGCATTGCAGGGCGGGAAAAGGTAACATGGGCGCATGCAGGTGGTCTACTACATTCGCGCAACTTTTGAGATTCTGGTTCTCTGGTTGCTGTTTTACCAACTTTACCGTGCGTTCAAAGACTCCCGCGGCGCGGCCATTCTGGGTGGCTTGCTGGCCATTGTTGTGTTGGGTGGTTTCATTTTGGAATTGGCTCATGCCGTCGTCATTAAGCAAATCGCTGGAGCCATTGTCGGTCCTGGTACGATATTGATTGTGCTATTCCAGCCCGAATTGCGCACGGCATTGGCTAGGCTTGGTTCGCATCCCTTTATTGGTCGCATCATGGGGCGCTTCCTGAATGATTCGGAGAATGGCGATTTCATCAGCGAGGTGCGAGACTCCGTTTCATACTTGGTCAGCAAGAGATATGGCGCGTTGATTGCTATCTGCCGCAAGGATAAGCTTTCTGAGTACACCAAAACAGGTACCCAATTGGATGCGGCTTATTCACGCGAACTGATTGGCACCATCTTTATGCCCAAAACACTGCTGCACGATGGCGCGGTCATTGTAGACAACGAACGCATCGTGACGGCTGCTTCTATTTTGCCTGTTTCCAACAGGGAATTGAAAGACTTGTCGATGGGGCTTCGCCACCGCGCGGGTATTGGCCTTGCAGAAAACTCGGATGCCATCGTCATCATCGTGTCAGAAGAAACAGGCACGGTCTCGCTGGTGGTGGGCAATATGATTCAACGCGATATGAACCTTGATCTTCTCAAGGAACGTCTTACCCAACTGCTGTACACACATGAAAATGAGGGAACGAATAAAGAAACTGATAACGCTTAATTGGCGTCCGAAGCTCATTTGCCTGCTGCTCGCCATCATCGTGTGGCTCTGGGTAGACTGGTTTTATGTGCGTGATGAAAACACAGAATGGGATATGGACGAAATCCGCCTCTCTATCCCCGAATAACCCTTTGATTACCTTTCTGATATGTCCAATTTTTTCATTGCAGGCACAGATGCAGGCGTAGGCAAGACCCATGTGGCATGCGGCTTACTCCGCGACATGAAACTCCGTGGAATCAAGGCTGGGGCATTCAAGCCCATTTGCTGCGGAGACCGCGCAGAAGCGCGCTTGCTGAGAGACGCTGCCGCGATGAGCGATTCCCTCGAGCTCATCAACCCTCTTTACCTGCGCGCTTGCGCTGAGCCAGCCATTGCGGCGGGGCTTGAGCGCAAGGAGGTGTCGCTGCCCGCGATTATCGAGGCATATCGCCAAATGAACGCGCGCTATTCTCCCGTGTTGGTAGATGCCATGGGGGGCTGGGAAACCCCGCTAGACAAGGGCGTGACCATGGCCGACCTTGCAGCAGAACTCAAGCTTCCTGTGATTCTGGTTGTGAAAAATCAACGTGGCGCAGCCAGCCAAGCCATGATGGCCGTGCGCGCCATCCGTGAACGCGGGCTGGAATGCCGCGCCATTATCCTCAATCATATTGAGGAAGAATGGGATACAGCATCCGTCACCAACAGACAACTCATCGAGGATTGTACCGGTGTCCCCGTAGCGGCAGAACTCATCCACGGGCAGGAAGACATTGACGCTGAAAGCGTTCTCGGGTACTAATCGAGCCCCATTCGTTGGCTTGATCAACGCAACCAAGCCAAGAATTCCTTGTTACCCTCCATCCCGGTGATGGGAGAGTCGGCCACGCCCATCCATTCGTGGTGCAATTCGTTGACCACAAAATCGTGTATCTTGTCCACCGCACGCTGGTGGAGTAGGGGGTCGCGCACAATGCCGCCAGGCCCTATATCTTCTGGCTGCAATTCAAACTGAGGCTTGATGAGCACCAGCATATCGCCGCCTTCTTCCAAACAATCATAGGCAGCGGGCAATATCTTTGTCAGGGAAATGAACGAGACATCGCTCACAATCAGCTGCACCTTTTCACCCAAATCAGCGGGTGTCATGTAGCGCGCGTTGAACTGTTCCTTCACGATGACACGCGGATCATTGCGCAATTTCCACACCAACTGGTTAGTTCCCACATCAACGGCGTGTACTCTCAACGCCCCATTTTGGAGCAAACAATCGGTGAATCCGCCCGTAGACGAGCCGATATCCAAACATATTTTGCCCTCGGCTTTGACGGGGAATGCCTTGAGAGCACCCTCCAGCTTTAAGCCACCACGGCTCACGTAGCGCGGTTTGTTCTTGATGGTGATGGGCAGGGTATCATCGACCTTGGTGCCAGGTTTGGTGACAACCTGACCCTTCACAGAAACCTCACCAGCAAGAATGAGCCGCTGGGCCTGTTCGCGAGAATCGCACAGGCCCAGCGATGTCACAAGCACATCTAAACGCTGCTTAGGCATGCCTGAAATCTTTGTATTTTAGCGAATGCGCAGGCCACGATTCTGGCCGGGCATCACCGGATAGAGGCGGCGACCAGTTGTAGGGCACGTCGGCTGAGCTGTCTTGACTGCAGGGGGGGCAGACAAACGAGGTTGCTGCTGCGCCACGGGGCTAGCCTGCGGCTTCGGGGCGGGTGCCACCGGAGCAGCAGCGGGAACCACAACGGGTTTCACTACGGGCTTGACCTCAGGCTGAGGAGCGGGTGCTGGCTTGGCTGCGGGGGGCTCCACAAACTTAGGCTGTTGCT
>JAZTYM010000041.1:0-13020 GCA_045637025.1 Akkermansia sp.
CCCCGCCCCCCTTGCAGGCGCAAGTCATCACCCCCTCGGCGCCAGCCCCCGTGGCGGCTCCTACGGCTGCATCGAACAGGCAGTTGCTCATGTCTGGCGACCCCAGCAAGATTACCAACGATGGGCCCATCCCCGTCGCGACACGCGTCGAGGGCGACCCCACCCGCGTGTACAACCCGCTGGATCCGAGCAAGACTATCCGCATCATCGACAAGAATGGCAATGTATTCCCCAGCGGCAAGGAGCTGAAGGTGCGCGGCACCAACTACCACTTCTACGTGCCGTAAAGCAGCTCACTTAGCACCATGACACTTCCCTTTACCAGCGTGGCCGTCTTTGGGCCCGGGTTGCTGGGTGGCTCCATTGCCCGCGCCATACGCGAGCGCATGCCTGAGTGCGATTTGCGTCTTTGGGCGCGCCGCGAGCAGCCCTTGGAGCTTGCCCGCCAGCAAGGCATCTGCGACAAGACCTACACCGACCCCATCGCCGCGGCACGCGGCGCGCAGCTCATCATCTTGGCCACCCCCATCGCTGTGTTCGAGGATTTATCCCGCCGCATGTTGCCGGCGATTGACCGCAGCGCCATCGTGACGGATATCGGCTCGGTCAAAGCCTATGTGCACCGCACCACGGGGGACACGCTCACCGAGCGTGGGCGCATTTTTATTGGTTCTCACCCCATGGCTGGCACCGAGAAACAAGGGCTGGAGCATTCTACTTCCCAGCTACTGCAAGGTGCCACCGTGGCACTCACCAACCCGCACGGTGCTGCCGAGCACATGGTCGAACGCTTGGCCGCTTTCTGGCAAGCACTGGGCTGTAGCACTTACCTGATGGACCCCACCAACCACGACCGCACAGTAGCCCGCATCTCTCACATCCCGCACATTCTTGCGGCGCTTTGCGCACGCGGGGCTCTCACGGGCAGCACACCCTTGAACGACCTCCAACGCTTGGCCGCCAGCGGCTTCCGCGACACGACACGTGTGTGCGAGGGGCCCGCAGCCATGTGGGCAGACATCCTGTGGGAGAACGACGTTGCCGTGCGCGGCGCCTTGGCAGATTGCATCCGCGATTTGCACTACCTGAGCGACTTGCTGGAAAACCAGGACCGCCAAGGTGTGCTTGATTGGCTCGAAGAAGCCCGCGCCGCGCGCAAGACGGTGCGCCAAAGCTAATGGCACCACTGCATGAAGCTACCGGGCATCTCCCTTTCCCCGTTGGAGGAGGCATGGCTAGATGAAATAGCCTACTCAGAGGACGAAAACATCCTGTGGGCGGGGCGGCCCGGTCGTTTGAGCCAGCACGATGGTTCCTCGGCCATGCTCTTTGGGCTCATCTTTTGGATTCCCGTGGTCTGCACCGCGGTGTCGCACGATGCTGATTTCTTGGGCTGGCACACCCCGTGGGAACAAGTGTTCATGTATGCTTTGGTCATTGCCAACTCGGCGCTGTTTTCCCTCTTCCCCCTCTGGAAGCGCATCAAGGCGCGGCACACGGTCTATGTGCTCACCAATCAGCGCGCCATCATCCAAGCACCCGGCATCTTGGGCCGCCCTCGCCACCAAATCTACCATCTGAGCCCCACCCTGCTGCGCGACCGCTATGTGAACTCTCGCGGCGTGGGTAGTTTCGTCTTTGGCTACGGCTACTTCATACTGGGGCTGCACTATGTGTTCGGCTGGCCCATTGGATTCCTCAACATCCCAGATTTTGCCAAGGTAGACAAGCTGATATGCCACGAGCTTTTCCACCGCCATGGGCAAGAGCCCGACACCGTGCCAGCTCGCCACCGCAGCAGTGTACTCCGCGCGGCGGCAGCGCAGCTTGTGGTGGGACTCTTGCTGCTCGCCACTTGGCTCGGCCCGGGCTTTTCAAGCGCCCGGCAGCCCGCGGACGAGCCACACACACAGAGCGCGGTGCTTGCTAGAGATTACACCCTCCAAGCGGCAGATGGCTCCAGCTACCACGCCACATGGGCCAGCGGCTCTCTCCAGCACCCCCACGCCCCACACCAGCAGGCGGCGCCCGCCCCCACCAGCTTCCGCAGCAGCATGCTAGCAGCTGTGATAGGCGTCATCGGCGCCATGCTCATCCTGCATGCTTTTTTCTTCTACCACACACATACCCAATATGGAACTACTTGACACAGAACTCACCCCCAAAGAGAGGGATTATATGCGCCTCCTGCTCGAAGATGGCGAAGAAGTGCTGTGGATGGCGCGCCCCCTCATCCCATGGTTGAACTCAGCCATCTTGCCCGTGGGGATTTTTGGGCTCGTATGGTGCTGCCTGCTCATCAAGATAGTCACATGCGAAGCCTCGTGGGAGCTGCTCCCCTTTGCGCTCATCGGCACCGCGTTGCTGGTGGCACCTTTCTTCATCTACCGCTACCACAAAAACAGCGCCTATGTGCTCACCAACAAATACGCGCACATCCTGCGCCCCACCCTCACGGGCAAAGTGACCTCCACCAGCTACCCCGCCGGCTCCAACATGGTTCTGAAGACGGAAGCCCATCTCAATGATACCGGCAGTCTCATCTTCTGCTACAAGACCGTGCACACCAAACACGGCACCAAACAACAGCCCCACGGCTTCTTGCATACCCGCAAGTTGGCTGCCGCAGAGCGCATCATCGCCACCCTGCCCCCCATGCCGCAGGCGGCAGAGGAAAAGGAACCCGAGACATCCCGAAAAACGCTCATCGTGTTCGCCAGTCTCTTCATGCTGGTTGGTAGTGTCGCCCTGCACTTCGCGTCTACCAAACTCATGGAGGCCAACGATTTGAGCAAGCATGGCCTGCGCGCCCAAGCCACCGTTTGCAAGATGATTATTGAGCGAAATAGCGATAACGATGCCTTCTACTACCCCGTCTTCCAATTCACCACACCCGATGGCACCACACACACCGTCAAGGGCAACCACGGCAGCAATCCCCCAGCGTGGAAAAAGGGAGAAACCGCAGCCATCATTTACCCCGCAGGTGAGCCAGAAAAAGCCGTATCCGACACCTTCGGCGGCCTGTGGGCAGCGGGTGTCTTCCTGTCGGTCTTTGGGCTCATTTTCACGGGTGTCTCAGCCATCATCCTCTTTGCACTCGGCAAAAAGAAAGCCTCCAAAAGCTGAGCCGCTATGCCTCCCGCCACCACCATCCGCACCTTCCTGCGCCAACATGCTGCCCGCATCCCCCGCATCATCATCGGCGGGCTCATCCTTGCGATGGGGGTAGAGCCGCTGAGCATAGGCAGCCGCATGCTCACCGCCTCATACCACCTCACCACACACGGGCTCCGCGCAGACGGCTCCGTGTGCGAACTCGTCCACAAAAACACAAGCAAGGGCCAAGGTTCCTACTACCCCGTCCTCCAATTCTCTACCCCCGATGGCCAAATCCACCGCATCCAAGGCCAAGCGGGTAGCTCTACCCACATTTGGAGCCTCGGTGAAACCATGCCCCTCGTCTACCCGGCAGGAGAGCCAGAAAAAGCCGTTCCCGCCACTTTTGCAGAGCTCTGGGCGGCGGGCACCTTCATCGCGGCCTTCGGCATCATCGTGTGTGGCATCGGGGCGGCTCTCCTCCTCATCTCCCCCAAACACTCAAAAAGGCGCTAAAATCGCAAGATATTGAGATTGACAAAATAATAGCTTTCTGCTAGTCTCCCGCCCATGTTCGTAGATAACATCAGAATTTTCGCAAAAGCAGGTAAAGGCGGCAATGGTCTTGCCAGCTTCCGACGTGAGAAATTTGTGCCACGCGGTGGCCCCGATGGTGGCGACGGCGGCGATGGTGGTAGCGTCATCCTCGAGGTGAGCACCAGCACCAACGACCTGCGCTCTTATTTCTACGACCCCAAGCTTGTAGCCACTGACGGTATGCCCGGCATGCACGCTCGCAAACACGGCCGCGACGGCAAAACCGTGATTGGCAAGGTGCCCCCCGGCACCATCGTGTACCGCAGCAACGCCGACACCATGCAAGAAGCTACTTGGCTCGAACGCGAGGGCGATGGCATTGAGCTCGAGCAGATTGCAGACCTCACCGAACCCGGCGAACGCTTCGTCCTCTGCCAAGGTGGCAAGGGTGGCCGCGGCAACTGGCATTTCCGCACCGCCACAGACCAAGCCCCCCTCAAGTTTGAATACGGCACCGAGGCCGAATCTGGTGTCTTCTTCTTTGAGCTGCGCCGCATCGCAGATGCTGGTCTCGTCGGCTACCCCAACGCCGGCAAGAGCACCCTATTGGGCGCCATTTCTCGCGCCACCCCCAAGGTGGCCAGCTACCCCTTCACCACGCTGCAACCCATCGTGGGCGTGGTTGAGTTCGAGGACTACTCCCGCTGCGTCGTGGCAGACATCCCCGGCATCATCGAGGGCGCCTCGGAGAACCGCGGTCTGGGGCATGAGTTCCTGCGCCACATCATGCGCTGCCACATCCTCCTCTTCGTGGTAGACATGACAGGCTTGGAGCACGACCCCGTAGAAGCCATCCAGACCCTGCGCAAAGAGGTCAAACTTTACTCCGAAGAGCTTGCCGAGCGCAAGTGGATTATCCTTGCCAACAAGATGGATGACCCCACCGCTGCCGAAAACCTGGAAATCCTCCGCCAGCGCTTCCCCAAGATTGAGATTCTGCCCATTTCCGCCGCCGAGGGCGAGGGTATCCCCGCCTTCAAAGCGCGTCTCAAGTCTCTTCTGCAAGAAGGCTAAATGAAACTCGCCGTCCTGTCAGACGTCCACGCCAACAGGGAAGCCCTGCTGGCGGTACTGGAAGACGCACGCCAATGGGGAGCCGAGAGCTTCTGCTCGTTGGGCGACATCATCGGCTTCAACGGCGACCCCGCCACGTGCATCGACATGCTGCGCCCCCTGCTCTGCGCTGCCGTGCGGGGCAACCACGAGGTAGCCCTCCTCCAACGCGGGCTTTTCGGTGTGCCACTCTACACCACCATGATGGATCGCACCGCAGCCATGCTCCAAGCAGAGCAAATCGCGTGGCTGCGCACCCTGCCCATGCAAACGAGCCATGCCGGCATGCGCCTCGTGCATGCCTCTCCCGGCGCACCCGAGACTTGGCAGCGCATCTCCACCCCGGCAGAGGCCGCAGCAGCTCTGGGCACCTGTACCGAATCCATCTGCCTCTTCGGGCACACCCACCGCCCCGCCGTCTTCTGCGCGCGGCAAGAAAACTGCACCAGCCTGCCCATTTTATACAACGAAGAAGGCACCTGCACTATCCCCCTCGCAGCAGAAGCCCGCTATCTCATCAACCCTGGCTCCGTGGGCCAGCCCCGCGACTTGGAGTGGAAAGCCGCATACGCCGTGATTGATACCGAAGCACGCCTCCTGCACCTGCGACGTGTCGCCTACGATGTGCAGGCCGCTGCCGCCAAAATCGAGCGCACGGGGCTCCCCCGCTCCTTTGCAGAAGCACTGCTGCGCGGTGTCTCACCCACGGGAGACTAAGCCATCACACCTTGCGCGTGAGACAATACCAAAGAAAACGCGTATTGTGCACCAAATAGCGCTTGAACAAGCGGCGTGGCTCGCGGCACAAGCGCCACAACCACTCAAAACCATGGTTGCGAATCCATGCCGGCGCTTGTTTCACCAAACCCGCGTGGAAATTGAACGCAGCACCCACCCCAAAATAAAGCGCGGGGGGCAACTGCTCGCGGTGGGTAAACAACCACGTCTCCTGCTTGGGGCAGCCCAGCCCCACCCACACACAATGTGCACCACTCTCGCGGATGCGCTCCATCATCTCCGCATTCAACGCCGCATCCCATACCCCCATCGGCGGGCAATAATGCCCCGCTATCTCAACCCCGGGAAAACGGGCAGATAAATTGGCACTCAAGCGGGAAACAGCCTCCTCGGTGCCGCCCAACAAGAAATGGCGCACCCCTTGGGCTCGGCCCTTGTCCCACACCCATTCCATCACATCAGGCCCATACAATCGGCGGGCAGACTCGCCCTTGCGGCGCATCAGCCACACAATCGGCATGCCATCTGGGCACACATAGTCAAACTGGGCAATCCCCTGCCCATAGCTCGTATCATGCAATGCGCGCGTGAGCACGTGCACATCCGCGTGAGCGGAAAGAAGCGGTCGCTGCGTGCGGCGGGCCATCTCCACAAAATGGGCACTCGCCTGCTCCAAATCCGACACCACAAACGGCACTCCAAAAATCCCCACCCTTCCGGGCTCTGTTCCTTTATCACTCACGCGCGCTTAGCCTACCCTACTCGCCTCCCCTTGTCAAGTTCCTTTCATGCTCTCTCGCCCACTCGCCATTCGCAACGCGGCCTCCAAAAAAGAGTTTGGCTCGCCCCGCATCTTGCAGGACGAGCCAAAAGCTTCAATATTGCTTAGCGCAATGAATCTTACTTCTCTTCGGAGGGGCTCCACTCCTCGGACTGCAGGGCAGCCAAGTTGAAGGCCTGCTCCAGACCCACCATGTCGCCGGCGCGCACGGTCTCGAACGCGGCCGTCTCGCGGCGCAGCTGCTCGGGATCGTAGTTCACAGCCTTGATGGAAAGACCGATGCGGCGTTCCACCTTGTCGACCTTGATGACGCGAGCCTTGATTTCGTCGCCCACCTTGATGACGTCCTTCACGCGCTCCACGTGCTCTTCGGAGAGCTGGGAGATGTGGATGAGACCGTCGATGTCGCCGTCGAGGTTCACGAAAGCACCGAAGGATGCAATCTTGGCCACCTGACCGCTGACGAGATCGCCCACCTTGAAGCGTGCGTCGATGGATTCCCAGGGATCGGACTCAAGCTGCTTGATGCCGAGGGATACACGCTGGTTTTCCTTGTCGATGTTCAGCACGCGAGCTTCCACCACGTCGCCCTTCTTGAGAACCTCGGAGGGGTGGTTGATCTTGCGGGTCCAGCTCATGTCGGACACGTGAATCATGCCGTCGATGCCTTCCTCCAGAGCCACGAAGGCACCGTAGGGGGTAAGGTTACGCACAGCACCGGAGATGATGGTGCCCACGGGGAAACGAGCTTCGATAGCTTCCCAGGGATTCTCGTCGAGCTGACGCACGCCGAGGGAAATCTTCTGCTCTTCCACGGAGATGTTGAGCACAACGGCCTCGATTTCCTGATCCAGAGACAGCACGTCGCTCGGGCGAGTGATGCGCTTCGTCCAGGAGAGTTCGGAAACGTGCACAAGGCCTTCCACACCCTTCTCCAGCTCCACGAATGCGCCGTATGCCAGAAGCTTGGTCACGCGGCCCTTGACGCGGGAAGAAATCGGGTACTTGAGCTCGATGTCGGCCCAGGGATTGTCGGAAAGCTGCTTGAGACCCAGGGAGACGCGCTCCTTGTCGCGGTCCACCTCGAGGATGAGAACCTCCAGCTCCTGGCCGATGTGAAGCAGCTCGGAGGGGTGGTTCACACGGCCCCAGCTCATGTCGGTGATGTGCAGCAAACCATCCATGCCGGACAGGTCCACGAAAGCACCGAAGTCGGTGATGTTCTTGACAGTACCCTGCACGCGGTCGCCCACGTTCACGGTCTCCAAGAAACGCTGACGCTGCTCGCTGCGCTCGGCCTCGATGACCTCGCGGCGAGAAAGAACGATGTTCTTGCGGTCGTCGTTCACCTTGACAATCTTGAACTCGTACACATTGCCCACGAACTCGTTGAGGTCCTTGGGAGGAATGATATCCACCTGAGAGCCAGGAAGGAATGCCTCGACGCCCACGTTGACCATCAAGCCACCCTTAACCACGCTCTTAACCTTACCCTTGACCAGACCGCCGTCCTTGTAGACAGCCACGATCTTGTCCCAGTTCTGCTTGTGAGCAGCTTTTTCTTTGGAAAGGACGACGAGACCTTCGTCGTTTTCAAGGCTCTCAAGAAGAACCTCAATCTGATCGCCCACTTCGATTTCCTCGTCTTCAAACTCAGAAACGGGGATGACACCCTCAGACTTGTAGCCAATGTCTACGAGGACAACCTGCGGACGGATTTCAAGGATGGTACCGTTAACGATATCGCCCTTACGGAAAGTAGGAAGCTTGGAATCAATCAAAGCCTCCAATTCGGAATTACTCATTTGTTTTGTTTTAGGTTGATGTTGCCGATTCTTCTCTATGGCCCTTTTTCTGGCAGATATCAGGGCTCCACTACTCTGCCAGATGAAAAATCGATGCGCCATTTTACCGATTTCGCACCCGCTTATCAAGCCTTTTTTCTGTTGAAATGCAAATACTTTCAAAAAAAATGAAAAATTCCAGAAAATTCGCTTGACGAATCAAAAAGAAAGCGTAGAATACCGCCGCGCAAACACCAACTACGAAAGGAATACAAAATCATGTTCAAAGCCATCGCAATTACCCTGACCCTCGGTGCTCTGACTGCTACTGCCAACACTCTGCCCCCCACCCCGGAGGCTCCTGTTGCTGTTCAGCACTAAGCACTTGGCCACATGAAGAGCTGCTTCGCCTAGTAAGCAGCTTCGCGCCTACGGGCGCCTTTCGAGGCTCTTCTACCCCATGCGGTAGAGGGTCTTTTTGTTTACCTTGGTTAACCTAACATCCTCACTATCGGGGCATAAGAGCCCGACCCAAGGCAACGGGGCAGAGCCGCGCGACGCGGCTCAGGGTTGCAAGCGCTCAATATCCCAGCCGCCATCCTCTCTTGCCGAGTAAAGGAAGCGGTCGTGCACACGCCCGGGGCCACCCTGCCAAAACTCCACATGGTGCGGCACAATGCGGAACCCGCCCCAGAAATCGGGCAGTGGTACCTGCCCCTCCGCAAACTTATGGCGCAGCTCCTGCAGCTTCATCATGAGCAGCTTGCGCGTAGAAATCACCTGACTCTGGTGCGATACCCACGCACCCAACTGCGATTCGCGCGGGCGCGATAAGAAATACTTCAGCGTCTCCGCACGCGAGATTTTTTCCGCGCGCCCATACACAATAATCTGCCGCTCCAGCGTCACCCACGGCAGCATCATGCACACTTCGGGGTTCGCCTCAATCTCCTGCGCTTTGCGGCTCTTATAGTTGGTGAAGAACACATAACCACGGTCATCATAATACTTCAACAACACCGTGCGGAGAGAGGGTCGGCCATCGGGCGTACTTGTCGCCACGCTGATAGCGTTTGGCTCCGGTATCCCCGCCTGCAATGCCTGCTTGAACCACACATCAAACTGCACAAAAGGGGAATCCGCCAAATCCTTGCGGTGCAGCGTATCCTTCAGGTATTCCTCGCGAAAAGCAGACAAGTCCATGCCCCGTACTATACCACCCCGCCCCGCCTTCTGCAAGCACGATTTTGGCCACCCCGCCCACCGCATCGGCACACCAGCCTTGCGGCAAAAAACAAGTCAGGCCCGCCCCAAGGCGAGCCTGACTCCGTCATTTATCATTCTAGCTTCGGCTTAGTTGCGCAGCTGCTCCTCCGTGGCGGGGGCAATCTGCACCGGCACCTTCAGCTCGGGCAGGCCCTCGGCCTTCACCGTCACCGTCGCGATGCCACTCTGCCCACGCTTACCGCGCACAACAGCCAGCATGCGGCCATTGAAGAAGCTCTGCTTCAAATCCTGCATGCAGGTGTGGTCTACGGGGTTGCCATTGCAGAAGCCAATCAAATCAGCCGGACCGTCGATGGTGAACTCCACCTTGCGGCTATCCGTGGGTACCACATGGCCCTGCGCATCGCACAGCGCCAGCTCCACATGCGCCAAATCGCGGGCATCGCCGGCAATGGTCGCGCGGTCCACCTGAGCCTGCACACTGGCAGCGGCACCAGCCGTCACCCGCTTAGCCGTGGCCCAAGGCTGGCCATCCTTCTTCACCACCACTTCCACCGTGCCGGGTTCATACACCACATCTTCCCACGTGAAACGGTACTGATTCTTGCTCACCACCAAGCTCTTATCCTTCTGGGTAAAGGTGGGGGCATCGCCGCGGCGGCGCACACCCTGGCTCTTGCCATTCACAAAGAGCTCTGCCTCATCGCCCGAGGTGAACACCATCACCGGCGTCTTCTGCCCCTCGCGCCCGGCCCAGTTCCAATGCGGCAAAATATGGGCCTGTGCCTTCGCGGGGTTCCACTGGCTCTGGTACAAGTAGTAAATATCCTTCGGGAAACCGGCCAAATCGATGATACCGAAATACGAACTGCGGCTCGGTGCCTTGTTACCCATCTCGGCCAGCAACTTCATCGCCGCGGCCTTTTCCTCCTCAGAAGCGCCGATGAAATTGCCCACATTCGACGCATCTTGGTTATACGGCGTCGGCTCACCCAAGTAGTCGAAGCCCGTCCACACATACTCACCCGCCAAATCAGGCGCCTTCGTATGGGCGTGCATCTCGATATCTGGGCAGCTACCCCAGTGGGTAGAGGAAAGCCCATACGCGCTCACCTGGAAATAGCGGGCACCATAGCCCACCTTCCACCCCAGCGGGAAGAAATACGTATCGCGCGTCCCCACGCAAGAACACGTCTCCGAGGCAATATAGGGCTGCTCCGGGTGCTTCTTGCGGAAATCTGGGTAGAGATGCGGCTTGTAGTTGAAGCCATACACATCCATCGTCTCGCTGAAACCGGTCTTGTAGGCCGTGGCATCATTGCAGCCCACCGTATATGGGCGGCTCGGGTCATACTTGCGGAACTCATCGCGCAAGCCCAAGCTGATTTCGCGGCCCAGCGCAGCGCGCTTGGCATTGGTGCTCCCCTGCTCGGGGATTTCATTGCCACCGCTCCAAGCGATGATGCAGGGGTGGTTGCGATCACGCAGCACAAAATTGCGCACGTCCTTCTTCCACCACTCATCCCAATACATGTGGTAGCCATTCACCTTGTCGTACTTCTGGAACTTCCAGATATCGAACAACTCGTCAATGACCAAAATACCGTGCTTATCACACAAATCCAGCACCTCGGGCGCGGGCGGGTTGTGCGTCATGCGGATAGAGTTGCAGCCCATCTCCTTCAACTTCTCAATCTTGCGCTCATAACCACGCGAATAGAAAGCCGCACCCAGCGCGCCCAAATCGTGGTGCTCGCACACACCCTTCAAGCGCACCTTCTCCCCGTTCAGGTAGAAGCCGTCCTTCTTCCACTCAATACTGCGCACACCAAAGCTACTCTCGGCGCTATCCACCGTCTTGCCAGCCACCTGCACCGTCGTCTTCAGCTTATACAAGTGCGGGTTCTCGCAGCTCCACAGCTGCGGGTTGTAGAGCGGCACCTCCTGCTCCACCACACCATCGGTACCGGGGGCCAAAGTAATCGTAGCCGGAGTCGCGGGCACCCCCTCAATCTCCTGGCGCACCATCACCTCCACCTCCTGATCAGACGTATTCTTCACACCCGTCTGAATCTTCACCATGGCCTTGTCCTTGCTAATCTGCGGCGTCGTGATGTATGTGGGCCACTTGCCCAAATGCACCGGCCCCGTCTTCTCCAGCCACACATGGCGGTAAATACCCGCACCCGGGTACCAGCGGGTAGACAGCGGCAAGTTGCTCGCCATCACCGCCACCAAATTCTTCTGCCCCGCCTTCAGGAACGGCGTGATATCCACGCGGAACGAATTGTAGCCATACGCCCATTCACCCGCCAGCTCACCATTCACATACACCTTGGGAGTCGACATCACACCGTCGAAATCCAAATAATAGCGGTCCTTCTCCTTGCTGAAATCAGCCGGCACATCAAAATGCTTGCGGTACCACCCCCAGCCATTCCACGGCAACTTGCCCGTCTCATTCGGCTCATCCATCAAGAAAGGACTCTCCACCGCCCAGTCGTGCGGCAGCTGCACTTCCTTGTAACCCTTCTCCTCATACTCCACCGCCGCGTGGTCATAGGCCGTCTCCTTGCGGTGCACCACAGGCAGAGGCTCGTCATTCATACCAGTGAACAACACCTCTCGCACACTCGCCCACACCTTCTGAGTCGTCCCGTTCACCTTGATGCGCATAGAGCTCACAGGGCGCCCATCCAGCCATATCATCGATGCGGCCTGGCTGCCCACCTTGAACTTCAGACTCATCGTCTTGCCCTCAGACACAATCTCCACCGTCACCTCACAATTATTCACCTGCTCCCAGTAAATAACCGCCATCTTCACCGGCGTATCAAACCCAGGGCGCACCGTCAGCACCTTGCCCGGCTTCTGATCTGCCGCGCACCAGCGCGTCATCAAATCACCGTCCACAGCGGCGGCCGCTGGGTGGTTCCCCTGGTGGTCCGTCGCCGTCGTCGGCGCACCCACATCCGCCGGATTCTCCGGCCCAAAATAGCGGAACTTCCACCCAAAATCAAAGGTCTCTCTCTCCCCGGCCTGTGCGCAGCACAAGCTCAGTGCCAACATCGGCAATATGTGACGAGCTTTCATCATAATAGTATATACGCTGGCGAACAATTAGTTCTTTCCTCTATTCAAGCACATTTTCGCCCACAATGCAAGCCACAAGTTCCAACCCCACCACGCCAGCACCACCTAACACCCCCTTTTGCAACATCCTACCACAAATTTGCCACCCGCATCCTCTTTTTCATTGCATTGCCCCGCCTCTAGGCATAAAATACCCCCATGCAGGACACATCTCTCCTCCGCGCTTGGGCTCAAATCGACACCGACGCCATGAAACACAACCTCTCCGTTGTGCGCCGCTTCCTCCCAGAGCACAAGCAAATGGCCATCGTCAAAGCCGAAGCCTACGGCCACGGCCTCGAAGGCGTCGTCCGCGCCCTCGATGACTGCGACATCGCCTTCTTCGGCGTCGCCACCATCAGTGAAGCCGCGCGCGTGCGAGATGCCGGCTGCCGCACCTGCCCCTTCATCCTCGGCCCCAGCTTCCCCGCCGAGCGCGAAATCATCGTCCAAAACGGCTGGCGCGCCGCCCTCTCCTCCCCCGAAGAAGCAGACCACTTCAACTCCCTCGGCCAGCTCTTCGGCACCCAAGCCAACCTCCACATCAACGTCGACACAGGCATGGGCCGCGCGGGTGTCCTCCCCCAAGACCTCCCCGCCCTCGTCGAC